>NZ_PJJT01000081.1:0-116132 GCF_002929615.1 Cryobacterium sp. M91
ATACGACAAGCTCGCCGTCAACTACCGCGGCGGAGTCATCCTGCGGGCCATCACAATCTGGCTGAAGCCGTTAGGAGACACGCCCTAGTCGTGTTCACCCCCGAGGGTGAGCCCATCAACAATGCCGCCGTGCCCCACGGGATCTACGTCGCCGGGCACTTCCACGATTACATCTACAGTCCCGTGCACATCGCCCAAGTCATCCTGCACCGCGTCAACCTCTGCACCATCACCGCGCCCACCCGATAGAACCAGGAGAACCAGCAATGAGCACAACCGCCATTGACGCCCCCACCGCGGCGCGTTTCGTTGACGTGTTCGCCGCCGCCGACTTCGCGGGCGACGTAGGCCCGCGGATGAGCTGCACCGAAGTTGACGACCTCGCCAGGATGCTCCGCGCCGTCGGGGCCGATACCGCCGCCGAAACTTGGGTAGCGGCACACGCCGCAGAAGACCAAGACGAAGACGACCACCACCAAGCCTGAATGTCGAGCAACCGCCCCCTTAGTAAGGGCATCGAGGGGCGGTTCGACACCGCGGCAACTCACCCAGGGCGCAATTACCGACGACGGCTAGCCGATTCTGAATGAAGAACGCCGCCGACCCGGAACCTGGCGACATCGAGGCTTCGGGCGAACTCTCCGCGCACACCAGCCGGTCGGACCGCTCAGCAGTCTCCGGCGAGATTCTGGCGGGGGCGGCTGGACCTTGTTACCCGAGCGTAGAGAGCCGAATCCGGCGTTCGAACGGCAGGCCTCGCTGCGCGCTGCGTGTGTCTGGATGGCTGTGATCTCCTGCTGAGCTGTCTCTTCGATCTCATCGAGCCAGCGGCAGCGCCGGGTGTAACGGCCCGTCGGACGTTCAAGTATTGGCGTGGGCCCACTGCGTACGCGGTGGGCCCACGCCATCAAAGTAACCGGCGCCCCTGACAACGCCGCCCCAATCTGGGCTCGAATGGCGCGCCCCACACGGCNCCCCACACGGCTCGGTCTGGCGACGGACCGGACCGATGGCAGGCCAGAAGCGGGCCAGGAGCCCGCGGGCCTGGGTGGCTGGGAGTTTCTGAAGAGTTCGGTGATAGCCGCGAAAAAGCCCCGGGGTCACTGCACCTGGGGGAGGAGAGGAATCTTCCGGGGCCAATTCGTTCTTGGAGTGGGGGACTCCGTCGCCAACAGTACTGGGGATGGGCTGAATGCCGGCTGAGGCGGGCCGAAATGTCAGCCTGGCCTACTTGCAAATCGAGTTGGCCACACCCCGGTGAAGGCACTGCCGCGAGTGAACGGGTCGAGGATCGGTGTCAGCCGGCGGTGTTTGCGGGGGAGGGGACCGAGGCGGTCGGGGTGGCGAGTCCGCGCAGACGTTTCACTTCTTTGGGGTCAAGATCCAGCAGGTCGGCGACCCGACTCACGTTCTCACCGAGCGTGAAGAGACGTTCCACGCTCTGCCCGATCGTGTTCTCGACGGCGGCCAACTGGGCGACCAGAGTGTCCCGTTCGTCGCCAGCGGTGAAGAACTCCGCGAGAGTCGCTTCGATCTTGGTGTCGCGCTCCGCACGGACCTGATCCACCCGGGTACGGGCGAGCCTCGCTCGCTCGCGGGCATCCAGTTTCTTCCCAGTCTGTTTCGTTGCCATCGTCCAACTACCCCCACGTATCCATACTCAACTCGCACCGAACCATCACGGCACACCAAACTAATCACAGAACCAGCCAACCCCAAAACTCAACCAAAAAGCCAAAGCAAAGTAGACACACCTCTTGCACTAATAGTGTCTGGAGGGGATTCAGGCATTAACCTGTCTGAAAGGAGGTGGTTTCGCCATGATGACCGTGCACGTTCTTCACGCCGGTGATGGCTACACCTACCTGACCCGCCAGGTCGTGGCCGGGGACCATTCCGTGCGCCGGGGCGAAGACCTCACTGAGTACTACACCGCCGAGGGCAACCCGGTGGGGGAGTGGCTCGGGTCTGGACTGGTGAACCTGGGCGTCTCGGGGAACGTGTCTGAGGAGCAGATGCAGGCACTGTTCGGTGACGGGTTGCACCCGGACGCGGAGGCTGCGATCCGGGCTGCCGTCGCCGGGGGAGAGTCCCCGGAGGATGCTGTGCAGGCGTCCCGGTTGGGGCGCCGGTTCCCACGGATCCAGCCCAAACTGGACGGTTGGGACGACGCCGTCGCCGACGCCTACCAGGCATTCGAAGTGGAGAACGGACGCAGCCCCGAGGCCGGGGTGGAACGCGATCTGATCCGCTGGAACATCGCCGCCGCCCGGATCGCGGCCACGCTGCAGCGTCCCGGCACCGACGCAGAAGTGGCCACGCACCTCTCCCAGATGGGCAAGGCGGCCAGGCAGCCTGTTGCCGGTTACGACCTGGTGTTCACCCCGGTGAAGAGCGTGTCCGTGCTCTGGGCCCTCGGCGACGAGGCCACCTCCCAGCAGGTCCGTGACGCGCACAACGCGGCCTGGCAGGCCACGGTCGCGTGGCTCGAAACAGAAGCCGGTGTGACCCGGGTTGGTGCCGGTGGTATTGCCCAGGTCGACACGCACGGGTTCGTTGCCACCGCGTTTGAGCACCGTGATTCCCGCACCGGCGACCCCAATCTCCACACGCATGTGGCCGTGTCCACGAAGGTGCAGGGCCTGGATGGGAAGTGGCGTTCGCTGGATGGCCGGGTGCTGCACGCGCTCGGCGTGGCCGCGTCCGAACGGTACAACACCCTCGTCGAACAAGAAGTCCGCAACCGCCTCGGCGTGACTTTCGTCGATGAGACGCGGGGGCGGAACAAGCGCAGCGTCCGGGAGATCGCCGGCATCAGCCGGGAGCTGCGCGACTCGTTCTCGTCCCGGCGCGCGGCGATTGAAGACGCGTACGAAACCCTCGTTCAAAAGTACGTCGCCAAGCACGGTCACACCCCGCCGAAGACGGTGCAGCTGAGTCTGGCGCAGCGGGCGACGCTGGAAACCCGGGAGGGCAAGAGCGCCCCAAAGAGCCTGTCCCGGCAGCGTGCCGAGTGGCGGCTGGCCGCGATCAAGATCATCGGCGAAGTCGCCGTCGACACAATCGAGGCCACGGTCCGGCAACCCCAGCAGTTGTCCGTCACGGACGAGATCCTCGCCGCCCTGAGCATCAACCAGCTGGCCGAGCGGGTGCTGAACACGGTCGAAGACAGCCGCGCCACCTGGCGCCGATCCCACGTCGCCGCGGAGACCCAGCGCATCGCCCGGGCGTTCGCGAACGTGCGCCCCGGCGTCGATGCCCAGCAGGTCGCCGACCAGGTCGCCCAGGCCGTGATGGCCCGCGTGATCGGTGTCACCGCCCCGGCGCTGAACCCGGTCCCGGAGCAGCTGCAACGCCAGGACGGCGAGTCCATTTATAGGGTGCACGGGACCGAGCGGTTCACGTCGACGCGGATCCTCGCGATCGAAGACAGCCTCATCGACGCGGCCCGCACCGTCGCCGGCTTCACCGTCGACCCCGCCACATTCGCCACCACTGTTGAGGCGTTGAACGCGGCCAGTGAGTATCCGTTGGATGCGTCCCAGGTGGAGCTGGCCCGCCGCTTCGCGTCAGGTGGCCGGCTCCTCGAGGTCGGCATCGGCCCGGCCGGAACAGGCAAGACCACGGCCATGCGCGCATTCGCCCGCGCCGTCGAAGCCGGCGGCGGCCGGGTCCTGGCCCTGGCGCCGACCGCGGCCGCGTCGACGGTCCTCGCGGAAGAGATCAAGGTCGAGGCGGAGACCGCGCACAAGCTCGTCGACGTCCACCGCCACGGCTCACCCGAGCAGCAAGAGTCCGACCAGTACCGCATCGACAGCAATACCGTCCTCCTCATCGATGAGGCAGGCATGGCATCCACCCCGCTGCTCGCCGACGTCCTCGCCCTCGCCCAACAGCACGGGGCCACCATCCGGCTGCTGGGTGACCCGGCTCAGCTGGCCGCGGTCGAATCCGGCGGCGCCCTGCGCCTGATCGAGCAGCGCGTGGGCGCCAGCTACCTCGACCAGGTTCACCGCTTCATCGACACCGACGAAGCCGCCGCGTCCCTGCTCCTCCGCGACGGAGCGAGTGCCGCGCTCGACTTCTACGTCACCGCCGACCGCACCCGCGGTGGGATCCGGCAGAGCATGCTGGAAGAGATCTACGTGGCCTGGGCTGCCGACCGGGCAGGTAAGCGGCACTCGATCATGGTCGCGGGAACCAACGACGAGGTCGCCGCGCTCAACGCGCGCGCCCGCCTGGACCTGGTCAGTCAGGGCGTCGTCGGCAAGAGCGGGGCAGTGTTGCACGACGGGAACAAGGCCGGCCTAAACGATGTGATCGTGACCCGGCAGAACGACCGGAAGCTGCGCTCCAACCAGGGCAAGGACTTCGTCGCCAACGGCGACCTCTGGACCGTCATTGACAATGAGGGCGGTGACCTCAAGGTGAAGAGCCTCCGGCACGGGGGAGTCCTCACCCTGCCCGCCGAGTACGTGGCCACCCACGTTGAGCTCGGCTACGCCGCCACCATCAACCGGGTCCAGGGCATGACCGTGGACACCTCACACATCCTCGTCGACCCGCAATCCACCTCGCGCGAACAGCTGTACGTCGCGGCGACCCGCGGGCGCGAGTCCAACCGCATGTATGCCGTCGTGGAAGAAACTCTCGAGGTCGACGCGCACGCCCCCGACCACCTCCGCACCAGCGTCCTCGATGCCCTCACGGCCGTCCTCGCTCGGGAGAGCGCGGAACGATCCGCGACCGAAGAAATCCAGCGAGCCCAGGACTCCGCAGCCAGCCTGTCCACACTGCTACCGGCGTACGAGGACGCACTCAGTCGCGTCTACGACCCCAACCAGCTCGACCGGATGGAGGCCGTTGTCCGCGACGTGCTCGACTCGGAGATCGCCGACCGGGTCGTCCGAGACGAAGCGTGGACTCATCTCGCGAGGCGGCTCGCTGCGCACGAAGCCCATGGCGCCGACGTGCGCACCCACCTCGCTGCAGCCGTGCGGTTTGTGGATGCCGCGCCCGACTCGACCGTCGAGTCGTTCGCGAAGATCTACCACCACCGCATCGGAGCCCCCGCAGACGGGGCAACGCCAACGGAGACAGGCCTCCCGAGCTGGGTCAGCCCTCCGCCCGTAGGAGTAGACGGAGACAATCCGGAGACTCGCGCCTGGCTGCGCGCGCAGGCCGAGCTCATCCGAAACCGGACGGAAGCGCTCGTCGATACTGCCGCCGCGAACCCGGAACCGTGGAGCGAGAAGATTCGCCCCTCCCCGGATGACGCCTCCCTGACGGTGGCGTGGCGGCGCGACCTCGGGAACGTAGTTGCCTTCCGGGACCTGAACCAGATCGCCGACGCTGAGTCGCCGCTGGGTGCTGTCCGCACAGGCGACGATGCCTATACGGCGGCCGAAGCATCTCTCGAGAGCCTTCGTGTTGTCGAGGACAACGCTGCGGCAGAGGCACGCCGTCGCGTCGCCAGCCTGCGGCAGCGCCTGGCCGAAACCAACAGTGGCGGTCCCGCATTGGAGGCCGCCGAGCGCATCCAGCAGTTACTAGACCGCCAGCTGGTCCGGGAACCGCCGCGCTGGGATGATGAACGAGTTCAACGCGGCCCTGGCCAACGCCCCACGGTGTAGGGCGAGCGGCCGTCACGATATGGGTCGATGACCAGCTACTGAATCATGGATCAGGCGGTGCTCCATGCCAGCTCGACTGAGCGCGGGCGGCGGGCGGATTCCGATGCTGTGGCGAGGCTGAAGACGGCGTGCTCGTCGAAGAAGGCGAGCCATCGGGATTCGACATCGGAGTCGAGGAGGTGGCTGCCGATTTGGATTTTGCCCCCACCTGAATGGATATCGATCGATTCCCATCCGCCTTCGGATTGCGCGAAGTGAAAAGAGAGCTGCTCCCAACTCGGCGCTAAGTAGACGACGTGGGCATCGGATTGGTGCTCGAACGCGGCGCCGCTAATGTCGCTCAGAACAGGCCCCGCCCCGGAGAACCGAGCTTCGCGATAGTCCAGGCGCCGGTCGGCCACCGCATGGCGTAGACCCTCTTTGACCCGTGACTTCGGGGTGTGGCTCTTTATCGCCGTTATATAGCTGAAGTCCTCCCCCTCTCCGTTGGTTCGGCGGATCCAGATGCCGGTGGCGTTCGGGGAGACAGTCGTTAGGTCACCGTCGATGGTTCGGCCTATGTAGAAGTGGTCGATTCCATCTCCTCGCTTGATCGACGCGTCGGGATGCCTGTCGACTAATTCGTGAAGCATGCGGTTGTGCTCGGGGTCAGATATGCGGTCGTAGACGCTGTACCGGGGGTCATAAAGAATCGCTCGGAATGCAGCCTGGGCGGCTGTTTTGCTTGGCCAGGTGAAGCTGTCGAGTTCCACGGGAATGCTCTTGCCCATCAGTCATGATCTTTCTGTTCGCAACGCGCTTAGACAAGCCGTAATACTGGGCGGTCGTCAATCTCACCCAGGAATACCCGGACTCGTGCTGGCTTCCATGCCAATTCCTTCGCCAACGCGACGACGCTTAGCCCCTGGGCTTCCGCCAGTTCGACCGCCTGCTTAAGTAGGACCGGGACCTCTCCCGGGAACTGATGCACTGGCTGCTCGACGAGTGCGCCTTGTTCCGCGAGTTGATTCAGGCGTATGTATGCGCGGCGGGCGGTGGGATCGGAGAGAAGTCCCATTTCTCGACTGCGGTAGACAAGAGACTTGATGGACACTCCCCACTCCTCGCTCAACCGGCCGAGACGCCCGAAATCTAGCCGTCGAGGCAACACGTTCTGGAGGACAGCGCCGGGAGTAAGGAACTCGGCGGCGAACTTGTCCGCCTCCCTTTCCAGGGACGGATCCCCAGCGGTCTTCCCGCTATGAATCACCAAGTGACCTAGTTCGTGAGCTGCTGTGAACCGGTGCCGGTGCACGTCGTTGGCGCGGTCCGGAGACAGGACGATCACAGGTCGCGACAGTGACATCGTGGAAAACGCATCGATTCGCGCTACTTCGCGCTCGATGAATGGAACCAAGATAGTTACAATTCCGTGGCTTTCTATCGTGCGCACGACATGCGAAATTGGCTCGTTGCCGAGATTCCATGCTTGTCGGAGTTCACGAGCCGCGGCAGCTGGATCGTTAGAAAACGTTCCCGGCTCAATTTCTCCACCCATAAATCCGGGCAGGTCCACTCGTGGAAGTCGCACGCGCTTTTCTATCGCGTGGACGAGTTCCCACAGTTGCTCGGTGTACGCGGTCGCTTTAGCACGCTGCTTGGAAGTCGTCGATCGCAGGGAGCGGAAAAAGGCGTCGCCAGATTCCAGCTTCGCTTGCGGACGGCCGGTCGCAAAGAATTCCCGCGGGACGTCCAAACTGCTCGCCATCTTGGGAATGTGGTCACCACGAGGAAGGGACACGCCCGACTCATACTGGCCGATCATTGCCGGGGAGACGAGAATATCGCGGGCAAGATCCTGCTTCGTCTTGAGTGCAAGTTGACGAGCCTGTCGTAGCCGATCGGGATCGAATGCTCGGGCGATTTCTCGATCGCTGAGCGGCTTCGATGGTGGTGTGAGCGGTGACATCGCGTCCTTCAAATCGTTCATGACCCGTCAGGCGCATTCGCTGCGGTCGTGCCTTCGGCATCCAGGACCGGGTCGGCGTCGGCGGCTTCGCCCTGGTTGAGCAGACGCAAGAGGTTGGTGGGGAGTGGAGCGTCATCAAAGCGACGAATCGGTTCATCATCGATAAGAGTGAGCAGCGTCGGGGCAACGATGAGTGCAGGCATCGGGAGCTCCTCGCGGTAGAGCCAGAGCACGGAGCCGTCCTGGAGAAGTGTTGCTTCGCCAATATAGACGTGTTGCATTCCGCCCTGCGCGGTGCAGTCGTACGCGACGAAAGCGAGCTTGGTCGCGCTGCCAAGCGATGCCGGGAGCGCCGCAAAGTCCTGTTGGGCCTCCTCTTCAAGATCGAGGCTGCCGAAGTCGAGGGGTTCGCTGACGCTGTTCCGCTCTTCGACGTCGAAGATGCGGGTGACTACACCGGATCTTCCGAGCTTCATGCGATCGGGGCCAACTGTTCCAGCAGGGCACTTGGCTGAGAACAGCACCATCTGGTTGAAGACTGGCAGCTGATAGCGCCCACGGGTGGGGCGGATCGTCTCGACGCCAGGGAGGAAGGCCAGATGGGCCACCACTTCTTCGCGGAGGCTGAGCCAGAAGGTCCCATAGGCATCGTTCGTTCGCAGCCCGCTTCCATGCTTCGCCTCGAGAGACCGCTCATGGGCAGCCACTCCAGCTGAAACCAGTGCGCACATGACCTGCGAGCTGTGCTCACCGAAGTGAGAGAGGAACCATTCGGATGGTTCGGGTGACTCGAGCATCGGGAACTCCTAGGGAAGTGATGGGGACATCCCTAACCCTACAGCATTAACTATAGTTTTTTACTGAAAACAATCACTCAAGCCATATTTATTTGCGTCACACAGTCCCAGAAGGGGCATTTTCTTGCGTTTCTTGAGATCATCGTCACGAACCGGGGGCTCCAGCCGACGCGCGGCGAACGATCTTGCCGCGATCGAGCGAGCACCCAAGCACGGTGCGGACACTTTTCGCAGGTGCTGACTTCGTCGGAGGCGCTTTCTGCATTGAGGGTGCTGCGAGACGTGTCGGCTTGCTCGGTGGCCTGGCTGCCATGTGAACGTGCTAGTTCAGTTCGAAGGGTACTGGCGACCCCCGACGTGCTCCGTCAGCTCGTTCGATCCTCGAGCGATCGTGCAGTTAGCCAGCGAGAGACTTCGTACTGATTTCAGTGAAAAGACCTTTGATCAGGTATTACTTGTCATAATATCTATTATCGGTCACAAACTAGAACCAATTTCAATTGATGAGAAAACTCGTCTTAGTTTGATACGAGACCTGTTTTCCCGTGAAATCAAGGCTGTTGTGGGGTCGTGATTGCGCCGTCGGTGACCTGATAGAAATGCGTCGAACCATTGATTCAGGGCTCAAATGAACGTATCATGCATCTGATGATTGATTTCAGCATCTGCTTATTGGAGGCCAAATGGCTTCGCGACGTTTCGAACCGGGATTTGCACCCGAGATTCTGAGTTCCCGAGTGTCAGTGCTTCTGCGTCCCGATGAGCAGACTTTCGCGGCGATGATCAGCGGCTGGACCGATCAGCAATTGGCTCGAGGTTTGAAGCGATCAACCATCGAGCCGCGGTTGAAGCTTGTACGGCGCTTCCAGACGTTCACGAATGCATATCCCTGGACGTGGAAACCCGTTGACGTTGAGGAATTCATGTCTGAGCTCCGCAGCGGCTCCGGGGTGGCCGTGAGTACTTTGCGTTCCCACCAGGCAGCGATCCGGATCTTTTGCGATTTCGTTTGCGATCCCCGCTACGACTGGGTGACTGTCTGTGAGCGTTTGTTCGGCACGCACCCGATACAGATCTGTTTTGACTGGAACACGGCCGTGCATAGCTCGGACTATGAGGGGCGGCCGGGGCGGCGCGCTCTGACGCGAGTCGAACTTCAGGGATTCTTCGATCACGCCGACGATGAGGTTGTCCGGCTGCGCCACACGGGCACGAAGGGATGGCTGTCCGCGCAGCGGGACGCCACGGCGTTCAAAGTCGCCTACGCCTATGGGCTGCGACGGCGGGAGTTCCAGATGCTGGACCTGGAAGTCTTCGGCCCCAACCCGCACGCGCCGGAATTCGGTGGCAACGGCGTTCTCTACGTTCGTTGGGGCAAGGCGACCAAGGGTGGGACCCCGCGTCGCCGGTCGGTGCTGACCGTGTTCCCGTGGGTCACCGAGGTCATCGACGAGTGGGTCGGCACGTTCCGCGGCCAGTTTGACACGGCCCCGCGCAGCTCGGCGCTCTGGCCGAGCGAACGCGGTGCCCGGGTCGGCCCAGAGGCACTGGGCCGACGATTTGCCAGCTGGAGAACGGAGGTCGGACTGCCATCGGAGATCGGCCCGCACTGCCTGCGGCATTCCTACGTCACCCATCTCATTGAAGACGGCTACGACCCTTTGTTCGTCCAACGACAGGTGGGTCATACCCACGCCTCCAGTACCTCCATCTACACCTCGGTGTCATCCGACTTCCGAACCCGGACCTTGAGAAAAGTACTGGACGCGAGTATCGCGGCAGCTCTCTCCGACCCCCAAAAGGACAGACCATGACCGCGAAACGACGCATCAGCTACCACTGGCACCTCCGAACCCTCATGGCGGCGCACAGCATGTGGAAGACGACCGAATTGGGCCCGCTGCTCCGTGACCGCGGCGTGAGTCTGTCGCCCGCGCAGGTTTACCGACTGGTGGCCGAGCAGCCGGAACGACTATCGCTGCGCACGCTTGTTGCGCTCTGTGACATCTTCGACTGCACCCCGAACGATCTCGTGGAGCCCTACGTCGAGGCCACCGTGGGCAAGCAGGCAGTCAACGCCGCTCCGGCCGTTGACATCTCAGCGGATTCACGCCCGGTCCGAGCTCGGATCATCACCGAGGAGAAGACATGAGTCGTCCGCGGAAGGCCCCTGATCCCACTCGTCACACTCCGTGCGCCCGCTGCCACGAGGCATACTCCCCTGCCGCCTTATGGCCGGAGGGGGTGATTTGCACGTATTGCTACATGGCCGCGAAACGTTTCCACGGCACCTGCATCATATGCCGGCATGACGGGATCGTCCCGGGCATAACGCCTCAGGGGCGCACGTGCCGCACCTGCAGCGGCATCACCCTCAACGTTGACTGCACCGAGTGCGGCGCCGAAGAGGAGCTCCACAGCAAGGGGCGCTGCTGGAGATGCGTGCTGAAGGATCAGATCAGGCAGACCCTGACCGGTCCCACCGGCCAGATTCCCGACAAGCTTGCTCCCCTTGCTGCCGCGCTGGGCGACATGGCACGGCCGAACAGTGGCCTGACCTGGATTCGACAACCACATGTCGATCGGCTGCTCCGATCGATCGCCGCCGGAACTATCGACCTCTCGCACGACGCGTTCGACGCGCTGCCACCGTCCCAGACCGTCGAATACATCCGCGCACTGCTCATCGAGCACGACGCGCTGCCGACCCGTGACCGCTATCTGGCCGAGTTCACGGCCTGGTCCACTCGCAAACTCACCCTGCTCAAAGATCCGGCACACAAGTCAGTGACCGAACGCTTCATTCGATGGCACCAGCTGCGCCGGCTCCGGGAACAGATCAAGACGGACGGCGCGGTGAGCAGCGGCCTGTTCCTGAGTGCCAAGCAAAGCACGACCGTCACCGTGAACTTCCTCAACTGGCTCACCGACAACGAAGCCACCCTCGAGGACGTTAACCAAGCCTACGTGGATCGCTGGCTGGCGCACGGTCCGAGCACAAATGCATTGATCGAAACGTTTCTCTACTGGGCGATCGGCCGCCGCCTTGTCCCACCGCTTGAGCTGCCTAAGCGATCGCTGGCCAACCGCAAGTCCTTCGGGCACGACCAACGAGTTGACGCGATCCGACGGGTTCTCCTGTCGGACGAGATGCTCCTGAACCTACGGATCGCAGGCGGCCTTGTGCTCCTCTTCGGCCAGCCGCTCAACCGCATCGCATCCATGAAGTTGGACCACGTCCAGCTCGACGGCGACGTGACACGGCTTCAGATCGTCGATGAATGGCTGGACCTCCCCGCTCCGTTCGACGCGTTGATGCGGTCGTGGCTCACGACGCGATTCAACTTGCAGACCGCCGCGCACACACAGTCACCCTGGCTGTTCCCGGGCCTGATGCCAGGCCAACACCTTATCCCGGCCTATATCTCCACAGCGCTGGCCAGGGAAGGCATTCCCGGCCAACTCGGACGCACGGCGGCATGGCGCGACATGGTCAAAGACGCCCCACCGAGCATCCTTGCCGGTCTCCTCGGAATGACCCTTGAAACGGCCGTGCGACACGCAGAACTCGCCGGCGCTAACTTCGCCCGCTGCGCCGCGCTCCGCCAGTGACTCATCGCCTCTCGACAGGCGGGATCAAGTGCAATTCGACGCCGTTGGACACGCATCGTTACCGGTATCACCCGACAAATAACCCGACATATCCTCCGCGAAATGCTAGCCTCGCCCCATGACTAGGGTGTGTGGTCTGTTCAGAAGCCACCCGGGAACGGCCGCACACACTTGGCTCCCTCTGTGTCCGGACGCGGCTGGGACAGGCGGCCGTACGCTCGGCGGTGGAGGCGCTCCTCGCCTACAGCGCTAACGCCGGTGCTGGAACGACCTAGGCTAGGCAGCATGACGGTCGAACAGGTTGAGCAAGGACCGCGCCGAGTCGCGCGCACTGTCGAGGTGTCGGCCTCGGCTGACGACGTCTTCGCGTTGGTGGCTGATCCGCACCGTCACGGTGAGCTGGACGGCTCAGGCACCGTCCGCGACACAGTTTCGGGGCCGCGGCGGCTCAGCCAGGGCGCACAATTTTCGGTAGCGATGAAGCAGTTCGGCGTCCGGTATCGCATTACCAGCACGGTGACGCGCATCGAGGAGGGTCGACTTGTGGAATGGCGTCACCCAGCGGGCCACCGGTGGCGCTGGGAACTCACGCCACTCACGCCCACGTCTACGCGCGTCACTGAGACGTTCGACTACAGCACCGTCCCAGCCGTGCAGGCCAAGGTCTTCGAGTTGCTCGGCTTTCCTCGGCAGAACGCCGCCGGCATCGAAGCCACTCTGCGCCAACTCGCGTCGCGCTACGCCCGTGCTTAACTGGATGATGCTCACGTCCTGACCGGACGCCGAGGCCTCCGTCTGCACGGGCGTACCCCTCGCCAGATGCTGCCAGCGGTGCGGTCGGGGGAATGGTTCTCAGCGTACGTCGGGTGCTTGAGCTCGTTTAATGCGGCGCAGTGCCTGCGGAATCTGTATTCGTCTGCGCGATAGGAGGGGATCGTTCTGAGTTGCCGGCTATCTCTTCCACGTAATTCTCAGCGGTTGGACGCTGCAGTGAACGATTCGATGGCGCTGTGAAACTGATTGAAGGTCAGGTGTCGGCGGGGCGATTCTATATTGAGGACTTCGAATAGCGAGCCGCTCTGGTTGATGTAGCCGAGAACTTTTTCGGGTGATTGCTCATCTTGTCGCCGGTCAGCTACCCGCCATTCATGGTCTGAAAGAATACACAATTCGAGGTCTGCTGCCGCGCATGGTTCATGTTGATTATTCGACATTCATCTCCTTCACCGTGGGGTGATTGGACGTTCCCCGGCGGGTTCCTGCTCGGTGGGTTCGTTCCCACCAAGATAAAACGCACCCTGGTCTGCGCATCTGTCACAGCAGATCACGGGAGGGTCGGCGAAGTGATGTTTTCGTAGCAACGTTTCGGTGAGTGAAGTGTTTCATAGTCAATTTGTTTTGTGCTGGTAATTGGAGTGAATTCGTTGATTTGGTATGTGGAAAAATGTCACTGTGTAGCTCGCGGTCTGGCGCGTAGCACCGTCCAGCCGTCCTAGAGCAGATCGGATTTGCTGCGCACCTCTCACCGGACGCCCTGGTACCAGCTGCGCGTATCCGGATTGAGCGGCAACTTGCCGAAGATACGGGCGGTGGCGGCCCGATGGCAGGCCGGGGCCTGCCGCCGCATGGATTTGCGTATGACAAAATATGGAGGGACACGCTCCGCCCGAGCGATTCATTTCGCAACGGTAGGGTACCTGCCGTGCGTTGCTGCTCATAGTGTTCCCGTCGTCGAGGCTTCGACCTTGTTAAGGCGGGGAGTGTCTCGGAAACACCGTTTAAGAGACAGTCCCTTTGACAACAATGCGAGCATCAAATTCCGCCCTTGCCTGGACGAGAAATACGGCAATAGGTCTTGTCACACGGGCTCGTGCCCGATTCGTGACGGTGCTACGCGCTCAGCTGCGGGGACTGGGACTGGGGACTGGTTCGGGCCACGTCTGTGCGGACAATGGCTCCTCATTTTGCGAGTGGTTTGTGTGCCGGTACGAGGGTGTGCCCGCGGTGAGTGAAGCCGTATTCGGCGTGCGCTGGCGTCTTGGGCGCACCGTCCGAACGACTAGGGCGTGGCGCGTTCGGCCTTCTTCGTGCCGACCTGCACAGCAAGCGCTTCGAGCACGTCTGACGGGGCCGTGGCGGACGTGATCGCGGCCCGGAATGCGGGTTTCATCAGGGCGCGGGACAGTTGAGCGAGAACCTTGAGGTGTTCGGTTCCGGCTGCCGCCTCCGGAACGGCGATCATGAAGATCAACGTGGCCTTGGAACCGTCGGCTGAGTTCCAGTCGATGCCATTTGTACTGCGGGCGAAGGCGAGCACCGGGGCGCTCACCCCATTCGACTTGGAATGTGGGATCGCGATGCCGTCGCCGATACCCGTTGTACCATGCTCCTCGCGAGCGAAGGCGGCCTGGATTACCAAGGTCTCATCAGTGACACGGCCGGTCGTGTGCATCAGGCCGGCCAGAGTGCGGATCATCGCGTCCCGGTCGGTCTCGTCGACGTCGAGCACGATCGTGCGTTCGTCGATGTAGTCGAGTACGGTCTTCTTCGCCGGAGGACCAGATGCCGAGACGGATTCGCGCACTACTGGACTGGAAACATCGGCATCTGCGGACGTACGGTGGGCCGTCGTGCGCGCGGAGATGCCGAGCAGCAGCACCGATACGAGGGCGGTGACAACGGCACCGACGAGCAGGGCGGTGAAGTACATCGGCACCCCGGAGACCGCACCGAAGACGGCGACGATCGGGCCACCGTGCGGTACGGAGTTGGTGACCCCGAACAGGGCAGCAATGCCCCCGGCCACGGCGCCACCGATCATGTTCGCCGGGATGACCTGCAACGGCTTGGCCGCGGCGAGCGGAATCGCGCCCTCGGTGATGCCGAAGAATCCCAAGAACAGTGCGGCGATGCCGGCTTCACGCTCTGGCTTGGAAAAGTAACGGCCGCGGATCAGCGTGGCCAAGCCCATCCCGAGCGGGGGAACGGCGATCGCCGCGGCGACCATGCCCATCGGAGCTGAGTTCCCCGCTGCGATCAGTGCCCCACCAAAGAGGAACGCGGTCTTGTTGATCGGACCGCCCATGTCGAAGGCGATCATGGCGCCGAGGATCAGGCCGAGCACGACCACGCTGCCGCCTTGGAGACCGGTGAGGAATGTGGTCATGGTGGAGAAGACCCAGCTAATCGGCTGGCCGAGGGCGAGCACGAAGGCGCCGCCGACGATCACGGTGGTGAGCACGGGAATAACCAGGATCGGCATGATCGGCTTGATGAAGCGGTGCACGGGGATTTTCTTGATGCCGAGGGCGACAAAGCCGACCAGGAATCCGGTGACAATGCCGCCAATGAAGCCGGCGCCCGATTCGGAATTATAGAAGGCCCCGGTCGTGGCAATCCAGCCACAGATCATGCCCGGTGCGAGTCCGGGCCGGTCGGCGATGGCGTAAGCGATGAAACCGGAAAGAATCGGCACCATTAGGGTGAAACCGAGCCCACCGATCTGGTTGAGCGTCAGCCAGAAACTGCCCTCCGGGATGACGAGCCCATTCGGGGTCGCCTCGCCACCGAAGGAAAGCGAGACGGCGATCAGGAGTCCACCGACCACGACGAACGGGATCATGTAAGACACGCCGTTCATCAAAGCGCGGTATAACATACCCCCGACGTCGGCCCTGCCTGCACTCGAGACTGTGGCGTCCCCGTCCCCGTCCCCGTCGCCGGCTGCGGACGGTGAGGTAGCGAGGGCGTTCCGAATGAGTTCGGCGGGGTTGTGTATACCGTCGGCAACCTTGGCGGAGACGATCCGCTTGCCAGCAAAGCGCGACCGATCGATCCGGGTATCGGCCGCGATCACGATAGCGTCCGCACGATCAATGTCGTCCTGGCTAAAGGTTCCCTCGACGCCAACGGAGCCGTGCGTCTCGACCTTTATCTCATAGCCGAGCTCTGTTGCCGCGCTCTCCAGCTTCTCCGCCGCCATGTAAGTGTGCGCGATGCCGGTGGGACAGGCCGTGATTCCCAGGATCAACAATCTCGGTGAAGCCGACTTCGCATCGGCAAAAAGTTTGGGCATGACTGTTGAGTCCTTCCTGGGCTAGGCCGACCGGAAGTTCTGCTAACGGCCTGAGCCAATTTTGTAATTCTATCATTCTCCCGCCAGAGCATAGGAGTGCGAGCGCGTCCCTGAGGTGTCGTGGTAACAGCGAGCTTGTGTGAAGTCACCATCGGTGACGACGGGGTCTACGATGCGGTGGTATCGATGCGGCGCGGCGGCGATGTAACCGCAATCGACCAGGCGCACGACGAGATCGGCAACTGGTGCGGAGAATCTCCAGACCTCGTGGAGTAGAACGCGACCCGCCCGCGCTACGCCTGCCGGCACTGACACTGTCAGGGGGGACACCGCTAGCCCCCGCGGTTTTTACGGCGTGCGAATTATCTGAGCGGGCCGGGACCGGTTGCATGTTTTCTCCGTTCGTTCAGGGCCTCTGGTGGCAGCGGCGTCACCGGGGATATCAGCGCTCGGCCTGTGTGAACCCGGTGGGTTGGAACGAGGGAGCGTCATCACTGACTAGGTTACTGACGGCTTCAGGATGGAAGCACTGTGGTTGTCGGCATACAAGGTCTCTCCCGCACATTGTCGGGGAGCGTGGTGTGCCGCATCTCCCACCGGGCACTGGACAGCGTGACAGCTCTAGATTCTTGCGGACTCAGGATGTTGCGCCAGGCAGCGAGCAAAGGCAACACGATCCGGGTGTGTTGGCATGCCGGGGGATGGCCGCGAACGGTGAGACACCGCCTACAGGCCGGGGGAGCACCGAGCGTTATGGGCTCGAGCTGCAATTATGGGTGTGAGGGAAGACACGGAATTCGACCGACCCCACGGGGTGCAGACCGAAATATCCGGACTCCGTGAGTGGTTGGGCCTCACCTCCTGGGAAGAGCGACGTGAAGTGGGCGACGGTACTCACAAGTACATCCTGAGTTCTCTTGATACCGCGACGTTGAAGGTCGGTGAACACTCGGGGATGGCACTCGACTTTCGTTCGAGGTGGCGCGACGAATCCTGTATCGCAGTACGTGCGCTGCGCGAAGACGATCCAATGACGACTCTGGACGGCCTTTCCCATGGGGAGCAGTGGCGCGAGATCGTCGTTTCGGATGACGAGCGCAAGCCGGCGCCGAAGGGCCATCTTCCGCACCTGGTGCAGTACCAAGACTTCGGCGTTGAGGGAATCGGTCGCTGGATTGCTCTTCGGGACCAATTCGTTCGAGCCCTCGACCCCGTAATCACCAGCAATAATCTTCGCAACGCGACTCCACAGACGCGCCTCGCCCACACAAGCCCAGGCGTGGAGGCGCTGGGTACCTGTTGATGCTTCGCGACGGCATGGGGTCGAACAAGGCGGCGGGAGCCACGCTGAAGTCGCGGTTCGATCGGATTCTCGCTGACCTAGGCGATTGTCTCCCATTCGATGGCCCCACGTGGGCCGAACAAACCGTGGCGACATATAACGCGTTGAAACACGCGAACCGGACCCTAGCTGATGATGTCGATGTACTGACTTCGTGGGCTGAAAGCGTCATGGTCGTGCGAGCGTGGGTCGCGCTGGAACTCGGTATCGCGATGGACGTGGTGAAATCGCGACTCGCGGCCGACAGGCAGCCTCGCCATTTTGTGAAGGTCGAATAGCTCCAAGGCGATCGAAACGACTATTACAGGTTCGGGAGCCTTACGTCAGCTGGAGCTCGCGGCGGGATGACGCAGAGATATCAACACCCGAGAAGGCAAACCGAAGCAGACCCGAGCCACCGGGCTGCTTGCGCATGTAGTCAATTAGAAATTCCATCGTGATGTCTTTGTGAATGTCGGCAACGTCCTGAGCGGTGGAATCCTCGGCAGGACGCATATTTTCAATGTCGATGATGTGGATGCTCAACTTGCTGTCCACAATGATGAGATTGGCAGACCCCCCTGCCGCGCGTATGCGAGGCCCCACATCGCTTAGACAGTCGCTACCGAGAGCGACGATTATTGGCTGACTTCCATCTTCTGCTCGGACTTTAAGCATGCTGTGAAGCTTGTTGCGTGTGATGGCCGTCATCAGTTTGCGCGCGTAGTTGCGGCGCAGAACTGCATTGCTGTCTTCAGCGGCCATGTCGCCACTTCCCTTCGTTTTCAACAAGATTGTCAAAAATTTCGTCCACAGAATTTTGGTACGTATCTTCTACATCGGCTTGCGAGTAGATAACGCGGATTACGGTTCTAAGACGGGTACCGGTCTTGTCTTTGGTTGCTTCATGACGATGCACTTCCTGGTGGCTACAATCGATCTTCGCCACTTCATGCCACTCTTCTTCATGAGCTATCTCATGAACCACAGCGCAGTCCACAATTCTGGAATCTGACCGACTCCGCCAGACTCTTTGA
This sequence comes from Cryobacterium sp. M91, assembly GCF_002929615.1. Taxonomy (NCBI): domain Bacteria; kingdom Bacillati; phylum Actinomycetota; class Actinomycetes; order Micrococcales; family Microbacteriaceae; genus Cryobacterium; species Cryobacterium sp. M91. The sequence continues at coordinate 18,424 of NZ_PJJT01000081.1, forward strand.
GTAACCCGGCTTGAGGCTGTATCCAGGTAACGGATTGTCTCCTCTTCGCAGTCTTCTAAAGGGGGGTTTGCCCAGCGTTGCTCAACGACCTTGTCGAACGCACTCGCGGCAGCTTTCTTTGAGGCACGATGTGCGTCTCTCCCGAAGTTTCTAGCCACAATGCGCTTCAGCCTAGCGGCGTCACGGCACGCAATCGACCGATCGAATCCCCACATCAGCCCACCGACCCGAGCTTTGTGTGAACGCTGAGGCCGTGATCTTTGTAGAAACCTGCCAGGGAGACCCCTGCGGGACCCGCAAGGTGTCAAGATTTGAGCGGACTCTTCCGGTGGCCTGGCTCATAACTGTTGCCTGAAATCTGCGTCGTTCACTGCGAAGTCTGGCCGGAGTGAGATATGCGATCACCCGCGACTAGGTCGCGGCGAGACGCGATCCAGATCGCCGTCACGGTGGTCACTCCTGAAACCCCGCAGAAACCCCGCATTTACCCCGCAGATTGAAATCCGCAAGGGGACGAGTGTGTGATCACCCAGCCAGTGTTTCACTGGGATCAACGACCGTATGAGGCCTCCGTGACCCCTCTGAGTCTGGTTCACGATAATCGTGGTGTCGCGGGTTCAATTCCCGCTCCCGCTACACGGTATTCACTAAAATCGCCCCGGACTTCTGCGGAAGTCCGGGGTGTTTCTGACTGGGGGTGGTCGGTCAGTCTTCCCGGTTCCGGCGCCCTGCAGCATGACATGGGCGAGCGGATGTTCACCAGCCGCATTCCTATCGACAGCGCCGGTGTGCACGTGACCGACCGGCACGTGTTCGCCCCACGCCCGATGATCGGGTGCATCGGAACGGCGCCCGCTGAGGGAATGAACTCCACGATCATTCCCTCCTCTGCTCAGGGTGGAAACATGGACGTCACCGACTGCGGCCCCGGTTCGATCGTCTACCTGCACGTCATGGTCGAGGGTGCCTACCTGTCGATCGGCGACATTCACGCGTTCATGGCGGAGGGAGGATCTTCATTCATCGCGATTGAGGCTGAGGGCATCGCGGTTGTGAGTGTCGAACTGCGAAAGGGCATGAACCTGCGGGCGCCGCGGGTTCAAACCCTCATCGAGTGGGTGTTCGTCGGTCTCGGTGACCCCGTGCAAGAGCGCATCACGCGCGGCTACGAGGACGTGTTTTACTTTCTCGTGAGCGACCACGGGTGGGATGACGGCGACGCCGTCGCGGTCATGAGCGCCGTCGGGCACTCCCGGCTCGGCGGACCGACCGGCTCCGGCACAGTAGTGCATTACTCATTTGCCGCCCGGCGGTGGATACTGGGCGGCACGAGGCTCGCAGCGGCCGCATCGGCAAGTGAGGAGCCACCGAGGTGTTATCGATTCAAAAAGTGGAGCAGGGTTCGACGTTGCGGGACCGTATCGCGCAGTCGCTCGCGGCCGCGATCAACACCGGTGAACTCGCTCCCGGAACCCTGGTGACCGTGCCGACCCTGGCCATCCGCTTCGAGGTGTCGGCCACCCCAGTTCGGGAGGCAATGCTGGATCTGGAACAACGAGGATTCGTGACCTCGGTGCGCAACAAGGGTTTTCGGGTGACGCAGATGAGCGACAAAGACCTGCGCGACGTCATCGAGTTGCGCCAGCTGCTCGAGGCTCCCACGATGGGCGCCCTCGCAGGAACACTCGATGCTGAGACGCTCACGCGCTGGCGCGGCGTGGCTGAACAGATCTCTGAGTATGCGCGGCAGAAGGACCTGGCCGGATTTCTCGCCGCTGATCGGCAGTTTCATCTCGGGTTGTTGGCCTTGCACGGCAGCGCCCGGCTGGTCGAAATGGTCAGCGAACTGCGCGCGCAAACTCGAATGGTGAGCATCGCCGCGATGATGCAGAGCGACGACTTGTGGGGCACGGCGCGCGAGCACCACGTCATGCTCGATCTGCTGGCAAGCGGAGAATCCGAGGCGCTGCGTGAGCTCACAGTCAGCCACCTCGGCACCGTGGCCGGGTGGAGCTCGGAACCCGACGGGCCGCACTGAGGCCGGAGTGTGGACGCCGGTGCAACGATCCGCGTGTGTAATATGTCATACAGCACTGGGGTGTTTGGGTGCTTGTTCCAAGCCGTCTTGCGATCAAGGCGTGTAGAACACTTGCTCGGCGCTCTCACAGGAGAGGCACACATGAGAATCTCAAAGAAGAGCACATTGCTGCTCGGCGTCGCCACAGCGATGCTTCTTGCGACATCGGGTTGCAGCGGCGGATTGCTCGCCGCCGACGAAGCCGGCAGCGAAGAGACCGGCACGGTCAAGCTGGCCATGGTCGTTCCCATCTCGGGCAGCAGCGCCCCGACCGGCGAATACATGGCCAATGCGGCGCAGCTCGCCGTGGACGAAATCAACGAGGCAGGCGGCGTCCTGGACGGCCGCCAACTCGAGCTGCTCGTCGAAGACGAAGCCTGCGACGCCCAGCAGGGCGTGGCGAGCGCCAACAAGGCCGTCTCGGCCGGCGCCGTCGTTTCGGTCGGCGGCTACTGCTCCGGCGCAACACTGCCGCAGCTGCCGATTTTCGAAGAGGCCAACGTGCCCATGATCATTCCGGCGGCCAACTCGCAGGACCTCGTCAACCAGGGCCTCAAAAACGTTTTCCTTGTCAACGGCACGGGCAATCAGCAGTCCACTGCCGCTCTCGAGTACATGTTGAAGACCGGCGTCGCCTCCGTCGCCCTCGTCGACGACAACGACAGCTACTCGGCGGACATCACCGCGGAGACCGCCCGCCTGATCGAGGAAGACGGCACAGTGACGCTCGCCCTGGGCACCTCGGTCACTCCCGGTGAGAGCGACTATTCCGCCGCCGTGCGCGACATCATGAATGCCGCCCCGGAGCTCGTCTACTGGACCGGCTACTACCAGGAGGGCGGTCTCATTATCAACCAGCTGCGCAATTCTGGCTTCGAAGGCGACATAATGGTGGCCGACGGCAGCGTCGACGGCTCCATCTCGGAAATCGCCGGGGCCGGTGCCGAAGGCGTACTCGCCACAATGACCCAGACCCCCGACACCCTCGAGGGTGGCGGCGATTGGATCGCCAGCTACGAAGAGGCTTTCGGCAGCGCTCCCGGACCGTTCTCGCTGCAGTCCTATGACGCGGTTCGCGTTGCGGCGCATGCCATCGACGAGGCTGGCTCGACCGACGGCGACGCGATCATCGCGGCGCTCGAGGCCATCGACGGGTTTGAGATGTTCTCCGGCCCGCTCACCTTCACGGCCGATCACACCCTGTCGAACGGTGGATTCATCATCCTGTCCATTCAGGATGGCGCCTTCGCCCTCGAGGATGACCTGTCCTGATCCTGTAGTTCTGATCATTGGGTCCGGACTCTGGTCTTGAACGCAAGATCCTGACCCCTGAAGCGGATGCCGCGGCCCACGCCGCGACATCCGCTCCACTGCTTACAGAAAACGGACCAACATGATGCAAATTATCTGGGACGGGTTGTTTGTCGGCTCGTTCTACGCCTTGATCGCGCTGGGCTACAGCATGGTCTACGGCATCATTAAACTTCTCAACTTCGCCCACGGTGACATCTATATGCTCGGTGCCTTCATCGGCTTCGTCATGCTGGCCTCCGTCGGAGGCCTCCCCGGGGCGCTGAGCATCGGTGCCCTGCTCGTCGTGCTGCTGCTGAGCATGCTGCTCACCGGCGGTGCCGGCGTTCTGATCGAACGGTTCGCCTACCGCCCCCTGCGCAATGCCCCACGATTAGCCGTGCTGATCACGGCCGTCGGCGTTTCGTTCACCCTGCAGTACGGCGTGAGCGCCATCGCCGGGCCGAACCCGCGCAGCTACCCGGTGCGCCTCGAAGGCGACGTGTTCGACGTGCTCGGCGCTCGCGTCTCGCTGCCCCAGGTGCTGCTCATGGCCATCGCCGCGATCTTGATGATCGCGCTCAATACCTATATTCAGAAAACATCGACTGGTCGCGCCATGCGCTCGATCTCGCTCGATATGAAGGGTTCCCTGTTGATGGGAATCAACGTCAACTCGGTCATCACCCGTACGTTCTTTATCGGGTCGGCCCTGGCCGGGGCCGCTGGAGTCATGGCCGGTGCCTACTACGGAAAAATCGACTTCATGATGGGGTTCCTGATCGGCCTCAAGGCGTTCACCGCGGCCGTGATTGGCGGCATCGGCAATATTCAGGGGGCCATGCTCGGCGGCCTGGTATTGGGCCTGATCGAAGCCTTCGGCGCCTCGGTGTTCGGCGGCGAGTGGCGTGACGTTTTCGCCTTCGTGGTGCTGATCCTCTTCCTCACTTTGCGTCCGACCGGAATTCTCGGCGAACGGGTTACGGAGCGTGTCTAGCATGAGTGGAACAACATTTAAGAGCCAGGCCCCCCCGTCGCACCGGCCCTGTCGCCGCCTGGGTGTCCGGACTGTTCGAGAGCAAGTACCTGGGCTGGATCGCCCTGGCCGCTGCCCTGCTCGCCCCGCTGCTCACCGCATCGCCGTACTCGCTCAATGTGATGACGACGGCGGCGATCTTCGTGATGCTCGCAGCTGGCCTCAATATCGTCGTCGGCTACTGCGGCCTGCTCGACCTCGGCTATATCGCGTTCATGGCCGTCGGCGCCTACACGGCCGGCATCTTTGCCAAGGCCTTCGAACTGCCCCTGATCTTCACCATCCCAGCGGTGTTGGTCATGACCATTCTGGCCGGACTCATCATCGGAGCGCCGACACTGCGTCTGCGCAGCGACTACCTGGCCATTGTCACGCTCGGCTTTGGCGAAATCACCCGCATCACGGCCAACAATCTCACCATCACGGGCGGGCCATCCGGTATCTTCGGCATTCCCAAGCTGCTGGCCTTCGGTGATTTCAGCCTGCACAGTCCCGCCGTGTTCTACTACGTGACCATCCTGATTGTGGCGTTCTTCGTGCTGGCCTCGGCCCGGCTGGGCAAGTCCCGGCTTGGACGGGCCTGGCGGTTCGTGCGCGAAGACGAGGATGCCGCCGAAGCGATGGGCATTCACACCTACAAGGTGAAGCTCATGGCGTACATTTTCGGGGCCATCTGGGGCGGCTTCGCGGGCGTGCTGTTCGCCTCGCACCTCTCGGCGATCTCCCCGAAGAGCTTCGTTTTTCTGCAGTCGGCCCTCGTGCTGATGGCCGTCGTGCTGGGCGGCATGGGCAACATGCGCGGGGTCGTTGTCGGTGCCCTCGTCATCACCCTGCTGCCCGAACTGCTGCGCGACCTCTCGGAATACCGCTATCTGGCCTTTGGTCTGCTGCTCGTGGTCGCGATGGTGTTTCGACCCAAGGGCCTATGGCCGGCTCGCGGCCATGAAGAGGAACGCGGGAACAAGAACGAGCCGCCACAAACCGCGGTCGACGCCGCGGTCGCGAGAGGGGAAAGCCGATGAGCGTCGTACTCGGGGTCAACGACCTGCAGATCGCCTTCGGCGGCGTCAAGGCCGTCGACGGCCTCACCTTCGACGTGCACGAGAAGGAGATCATCGCGGTGATCGGTCCGAACGGGGCCGGCAAGACCAGCGCGTTCAACTGCATCACCGGCTTCTACAAGCCGACCGGCGGTTCCGTCGTGAGGGACGGCACCGACATCACCGGAAAACGACCGGCCGACATCGCCGCGGTCGGTGTCGCGCGCACGTTCCAGAACCTGCGCCTGTTCAACGACCTGACCGTACTCGACAATGTGCGCGCCGGCATGCACCTGAACAGAGGCCAGAGCTGGGCGGATGCTATTTTCCACACTCCCCGGTTCAAACGCAGCGAGGCCGCCTACACGGAAGAAGCGCACTACTGGCTCGACTTCGTGAACTTCGAGGGCCCGCGCGGGGTGCCGATCGGCAACCTCTCCTATGGGCAACAGAAACAGGTCGAGATTTCCCGGGCCCTGGCCCGAAAATCCAAGCTGCTACTGCTCGACGAGCCGGCCGCCGGCCTCAACTACACGGAGAAGCAGAAGCTGCTCGAACTGTGCCGCCGCATCCGCGATCTCGGTACCTCGATCGTGCTGATCGAGCACGACATGGGACTGGTCATGGAGCTGTCGGAACGCATCGTGGTGATGAACTTTGGGCGCGAAATCGCCGAGGGAACACCGGCCGAGGTCAAAGCGAACCCCGCCGTGATCGAGGCCTACCTCGGCAAGAACGAGGAGGTGCAGATCGATGGCAATGCTTGAATTCGACAACGTCGAGGTCTATTACGGCAAGGTACAGGCGTTGCGCGGGCTGAGTCTGCACGTTGACGAGGGCGAGATCGTGGCCCTGCTTGGCAACAACGGCGCCGGCAAAACGACGACGCTCTCGACCGCGTCGGCTCTGGTGAAAGCCAGCTCGGGGCACCTGACCTTCAACGGCAGCGACATCAGCCGGGCCAATCCCTGGGATGTCGTGTCTGCCGGGCTCATCCACGTGCCCGAAGGGCGGCGCATCTTCAGCACACTCTCGGTGCTGGAGAACCTGCAGCTGGGCGGCTACCTGGTCAAGGACCGGAGCCTCGTCGCCGCTCGGATTGAGCACGTGTTCGAGCTGCTCCCGCTGCTGTTCGAACGCAGAACGCAGCAGGGTGGCACGCTCTCCGGCGGAGAGCAGCAGATGCTTGCCATCGGTCGCGGGCTCATTGCCGGCCCGAAGATGCTCATGCTGGACGAGCCCTCAATGGGTCTCGCGCCGCTGATCGTCAACCAGGTGATGGACGTCATCAAGGAGATTCGCGCCCAGGGCACGACCGTGCTCCTGGTCGAGCAGAACGCGCGCGCCGCGCTGCGGGTCACCGACCGCGCCTATGTCATCGAAAGCGGAGTCACCACGGTCGAGGGTCAGGCCGCCGACCTGCTTAACGATCCCCGCATCATCGACGCGTACCTCGGCGCGTAGTGACGGTGGGCTCGATCTGAGCACGACGAGCCAATGCGACAAGGACGCGGATGCCGCGTGCGGTATCCGCGTCTGAGCCTCATTCGGGGGTACGATCGGGGCAATCGGGAATTACCCGCGCATGAAGGGAAAGGTCGGATCATGAATCCGCTTCTAATTATTGTGGCCATCGTTGCGGTCGTGCTGCTCATTACCGGTGGCTTGGTGCAGTCTCTGCAGTTTCTCCTCTGGGTCGGTATCGTGCTCGCGATCCTGGCGGTGATCATGTTCCTGATGCGGTCGATGTCGGGGCGCAAGGGTGCCTGACCAGCAGGATGGACGACAGCCGGCAGCAGGATACTGACTCCTTCTGTCGGCTGTTTTTGTGTGACGCCCGGCTGGGATTCAGACCAGTGGGGCCAGAAAGGTCAGGGTCGAGCCGTCGCCCTCGATGATCGGTCCGAGCGCGCGGTTGAACTCGGCGCCATAGGCGGCGGCACGGTGGGCGTGGAACGCGGCGAGGTCGCGGTATTCCTCATAGACGAAGAACGCCGCCGGATTGGTTTCCAGCTGGTGCGGGTCGAAGCGGACGCAACCGGCTTCCCGGCGCACGTGCGCGGTGAGCTCGCGCAGCAAATGAGCGACTTCCGCTTCATGACCGGGCAGGGCTGTGAACTCGGCGTAGAGGGCGATCACGGCACCGCTCATGCCGCGCTCGCTTCGGTTACTGTCGTCGCGGCATCCGTTGTGAGAATCATGGGTGTAACTTTCCAGGGGGTTAGCGGTGTGAGCGGCCCGGACCTGCCTCGGCCGCCACTCAATCAATCAGGGCAGAACTTTTACTATAGAGTCAAGGCACGCAAAATCACGGTGGATTGCCCCTGACAATCGGTGCGACCACCTCCCTGCGCGCTCGCCGTCTGCGGCGTGCGACAAGATTGGACCTCGTGCCTGGACTGAACGCTCCCACCCGTGTCGTCGTCGTTGGCGACGCGCTGATCGACGTGCTGCGTGATTCGGAGGCGAGCCGCGAGTTTGCCGGGGGCGCCGCGCTCAATGTGGCGGTCGGGCTGGCCGTGCTCGGCGTGCCCACGACTCTGATCGCGATGGTCGGTGAGGATGCCGATGGCGCCGTGATCCGGGCGTTTTTGGAACAGCATGGGGTGCAACTGATCGCAACACCTGGCCCGCTCGGATCGTCCCGGGCGGTTTCGGACCGCACCGACGGCGAACCTCGTTACTTCTTTAACGACGCCGCGAAAGCGCGCCGCATCGAGTTCGGGGCTGCCGAGCGGGCCGCGCTCGACGCCGCCGAACTGGTCGTCGTGAGCTGTTTTCCGTTCGACGATACCGATCAGACCGAGGCGTTCGCGGCCTGTGTGAGCGACCCGGAGCAGCGCCTCGTGATCGACCCCAATCCCCGCGCCGGCATGCTGCGCGACGGGCCGCGGTTTGTACGCAACTTCGAGGCACTCGCTGCTCGCAGCCTGCTCGTGAAGGTGGGCGACGAAGACGCCGACCTGCTCTACGACAGCAGCCTCAAGGAGCTGCGGACCCGCCTGGTTGACGCCGGGGCGGGTACCGTGCTCGCGACGGCCGGGCGCCTTGGCGCGTCGGTGGGCGTCGGCCAACATGAGCTGGTCAGTGTGCCGATCGCTGAGCTTGACGGCCCGATCGTCGACACGATGGGTGCCGGGGACGCGACGCTCGCGGCATCCGTTTGCACCATCGTTCACAGCGGTGTGCCACAGGATGCCGCCGGCTGGCAGGCGCTGCTGACCGACGCCATGCTCACCGCCGCGGCGACCTGCCGGCAGGAGGGCGCCCTGCTCCGACGCCCGTGACCTCCGGCAGAGCGGATGCTGCGACGGGCTGCTCGTCGGGCGCCGAGCCGCGCTTACGCCTCGGTGCTTGTTTCAGGCGCGCTCGTCTCAGGCGCGCTCGTTTCGGTGCTCGTCTCAGGAACCGGATCAGTGAACTTCAGCCGGGTGCGAATCGCGTCGCGGGCCTGCTGGGCCGCGCGGCGCACCTCCTTGTCGGGGTCGCGCAGGCGCACCTCGATCGTGGCAATGTTGGCGGTGGTGCCCTGGTCGGCGAGGGCGTGCAGGGCGGCGGCGCGCACGCGGGGGTGCTCGTCGGTCGTGAGACGCACCAGCTTGGGCACGACCTGCAGTCCGCGCAGCAGCACGACTTTGGCGCACATTTCGCGCACCCGCCAGGACTGGTTGTTGAGTCCGACGACGATGTACGGCGCCGCCTGCTCGCCCCAGACGTGCAGCAGAGCGCGGGCGCCCCACAGCTCGGGCCAGTACAGGGCCGGAGCACCTTCAAGGATGCCGAGGGCGTGGCGCCCGCCGGCGTAGAGCAGAAAGTCTTTTCCGGCGTTCTTGGCGCGCAGCAGGGCCACGGAGTTGTCGATGACAACGCTCTCGCCGTAATGCGCGACGGCGGCGCGAATGCGTTCCTCGGTCGGACTGTCGATCGGAAGGTCGGGGTGCGGAGTCAATTTGTTTTGCATAGCCCTCTAACGCTACCTCCCCGGCGCGCCCTGAGCCATCGAAACCGCTCCCTGACGGCGATCTACCGGCGAATCGTGCGGAACCGGCGTCGGTGGTGGGCGGTCCTCGTCGACAAGCACAGGATTCCGCGGGCGGACTTCTGTCGGCTCGCGGCGTTGTGCGCTACGACGCCGGTTCGGGGCAAAGGTCGAGCTCGAAGCCGGAAGCGTGCTCGTAGATGCCGTAGTTGCCGATCTCGGTGAAGCCGAGGCCGCGGTAGAGGGCGAGCGCTTCGGGCTGGGCGTAGCCGGTTTCCAGGCGCATCCGCTCATAGCCGAGGCTGCGCGCCAGGATCGCGAGTTCGCGCAGAATTGTTTTCGCGTGGCCCTGGCGGCGAAAGGAGGGGTTGGTCCACATGCGCTTGACCTCGGCGGTCGTGGCGTTGAACCGGTGCAGGCCGCCGCCGGCGACGGTCGTGTCGCCGTCGACCAGCACAAGGAAGCCGCCGAAGGGGGGATCAAACTCGGTGCCGTCGACGTCGTGCACGGAATCGCCCGTGCCGTATCGGGTTTCATATTCACGGTGCAGGTCAAGCAGAAGGGGGGCAACCTCGGGATCACCGAGGCGCACGGATACGCATTTCACGGTTATAAGTGTGCGCCCTGGCGAGGCGTGCTCGTGACCGGCCGCGGGAGTGTACTTAGTAGACTCAACGGGTGTCAGTGAACCCAGAGTTGCAGGGGCGGGTCTTTCCGCCGGTCGCACCGTATCTTGTCGGCCGCGAAAAGGTGCGCGAATTCTCCCGCGCCGTGTTCGCGACCAACCCGATCAACCACGATCCCGAAGCGGCCCGCGCGGCCGGCCACGCCGACGTCGTCGCCCCGCCCACGTTCGCTGTGGTCCTGCAGGAGGCCACCCTGGCCCAGCTTTTGGCCGAACCGGATGGCGGCATCGACTTCACCCGGGTCGTGCACGGCGATCAGCGCTTCAGCTACACCCGACCGATCGTGGCCGGCGATGAGCTCACGGCGACCCTCGCGGTCACGAGCATCAAGTCGCTGGGCGGTCATTCGATGGTGACGGCCGAGTCCACCATCGTCGATGCGACCGGCGGCCACGTTGTGACCGCCACCTCCACCCTCGTCGTCAGGGGAGACGAATGATCCCCGCCTCATCTATCAGGTCAGTGGCCGACCTCGAGGTCGGCAGCGTCGTCGCCGAGGCGAGTTTCTCGCTGACGCGCGATTCACTCGTGCATTACGCCGGGGCATCCGGCGATTTCAACCCCATTCATTACCGCGACGATGTGGCGCAATCGGTGGGTCTGGCGGGCGTGCTCGCCCACGGCATGCTCACCATGGGTCTGGCCGTGCAGCCCGTCGTCGACTGGGCTGGCGACCCGGCCCGCGTCGTCGATTATCAGGTGCGATTCACCCGTCCGGTCTTCGTTGACGCCACCGTCGGCGCCGTCGTGATGGTGGTCGCCAAGGTCGGCGCGCTCGATGTCGAGGCGAGTGTGGCCCGTATCGACCTGACCGTGACCTTTAACGGCGCGACCGTTCTCGGCAAGGCGCAGGCGCGCGTCAACCTGGCCTGAACCCATGATTGAACCCGTTGCCCTGAGCACACTCACCACATTTCGTGTCGGCGGCCCGCCCGCAGCACGGGTGGCACCGGTCACCGAGCAGGACCTCATCAACGAAACCCTCGTTGTTTGGGGCATGGACGAAAACTGGCTGCTGCTCGGTGGCGGATCCAACACCGTCGTCGCCGACGACGGCTTCGACGGCATCGTCATTCACGTGGTGACCCGTGGCATCCAGGTGCTCGATGATTCCAGCGAAGCGGATGCCACTGGCGCCGGTCCCGCAGACCTCGTGCGGCTGCGCGTGCAGGCCGGCGAGCCCTGGGACGAGCTGGTCGCCTATGCCGTCCAGCACGGCTGGGCCGGTATTGAGGCGCTCTCCGGCATTCCCGGATCGTGTGGTGCCGCGCCGGTGCAGAACATCGGTGCCTACGGGCAGGAAATCTCGGACAGCCTCGTCGCGATTGACTTTCTCTCCTATGAAACCGGCGAGGTCGAACGCCTCGAACGGGCCGAGCTCGGCCTCGGCTACCGCACCTCGGTGCTCAAACAGGGCTTGCGCGGAGTCGTCCTGGCGATCGAACTGGAGTTGCACGATACCGCCGCCGAGGCATCCGTTTTGGGCAGTACGCTCGGTCAGCCGCTGAAATATGCCCAACTCGCCGGTGCGCTCGGGGTGCAGCTCGGCGATCGCGTGCCGCTGCAGACCGTGCGCGACACGGTGCTGGCCCTGCGGGCCGGTAAGGGTATGGTGCTCGACCCGAGCGACCCCGACACGTACAGCGCCGGATCCTTTTTCACTAACCCGATCGTGACCGAGGCGATTGCGCGTTCCCTGCCGGCATCGGCGCCCCAGTGGCCGATGACGACGGAGCTGCCGGATCGAGTTATTCCCATTGAGGAATATATGGGTGTCGGGCCGATTCCCGGCGCGGAACCTGTACGCCTGGTCAAGCTCAGTGCTGCCTGGCTGATCGAGCAGTCCGGCGTTTCCCGCGGGTTCCGGCTGCCCGGGTCGAAGGCGGCCGTGTCGAGCAAACACACCCTCGCCTTGACGAACACGGGCGGCGCGACCGCCGAAGAGGTGGCCCAACTGGCCCGCTACGTGCTCGGCCGGGTGCAGGCCGAATTCGGCGTGAATCTGCAGCCTGAACCGGTTCTGGTCGGCCTGACGCTCTAGCTTCGAGTCGACCAGGGTCGGCCGCCCCTTCTTCCACCGAGCCGTGAGTTTGAGCCCATTCTGCGCGAAAAACGGGCTCAAACTCACGGCTGGGTGACGTGAACTCACGGCTCGGTGATGTGAGGGCGCCTTACGCGGCCGGTCAGTCGGCGCGACGCGCTGCGGCCGCGATGCCGGCCACGACGAGGCCCAGCCCGACCGCGATCACGCCGCCGAGGAGCCACAGCGTGGGATCCGGCGGCACCGGAAGCAGGGTGAACACGACCATGTAAGTCGCGAACGCCAGCAGCAGAATGCCCCAGAGGATCGTGCCGAAGCGGGGGCGCAAGCGGGGAGCGGATGGTGTCTCCTCGCCAGCCGGCGCGGCCTGGTTCGGGCTGAAGAAGCTCGGCGTCGGGTCGGACTCCGGTGCGGGGCTGGCCGCGGCGGCGATCGGCGCGGTCGGGTTTGGTTCGGTGGCGGGCGCGTCGGCTGCCGGCGAATTTGCGGCGAAGACCTCGGTCGGTGCGTCAGAGTGGTCGGATCCGGAGTTCGCGGGAGAAAGTGGAGTGGTCATTGTGAGGTCCTAGTTGTTGGAGGAATCGAGCGTGACGACGCCGGCGATGGTCCAGATGCGCAGCAGCGGGCCGTCGCTGCGGCTGCTCGCGTTGAAGGTGCGCTGATCGGAGGCGAATACTCCGGTGCGCTCGCCGTTCTCCGCGTTCACCGCCCGACCCGAGTACTCCACGCCGCCGACCAGTGCGTGCGTTTCGACGCGCACCGGGGCATCCGTGGGGAGTTGAATATTGGTGACGCCGGCCACGAGCCAAACGTCGAAGATGCGATCCTCGTCGTCGAGCCCCGGGTTGTCGAAATCACTCAGGTCGAGCGTGGACTCCCCTGCAACCATGACGTAGCTCGTCGACGGGTCAACGGCGGCGTCATTGGCGATGAGCGGCCAGACGGTGTCGCCGATGGCGGCGAATTGGGTGCCCTGCGGAAACACGCCGAGCACGACCAAGGTGGCCGCGGCCAGAAAGGCGAACCCGCCCATGGCGCCGTCGGTGCGACCGCGGATTCCGGCGGTCACGATGCCGAGCGCGAGCACTCCGAGGGTGAAGGCAACGCCGAGCAAAATTGCATCCTGCGACCAGACGCCGGTCGAGTACACACCGGCGGCAACCGCGCCCGTGGCCAGGGCCAGGCCCAGCACGATGACGCTGTAGCCGGCGCCGGGACGGCGGGCACGCACCCGGGCACGGTGTGCAGCCTGGCGGGCGCGGTTCTGTTCCTGCCAGTCCCGATTCTGCTGCGAGCGGATGTTTCGGGCCGAGTCCGATGCGTACGGGTTGGCCGGCGGATAGGTTGCACCGACCGGGGCTGCGCCGGTGACGAACGGGTTCTGGGTCGAAGTCGGCGTGGCTGCGAAGGCGACGGTCGGGGCGGTTGCCGTTGCGGTGCTCGGGGCGCTGCTCTGGTCGGTTTCGGTGGACGTGCTGGTCGCTGTAGGCGGCGGGGCCGGGGCATCCGTTTGCGCGCTGTAGCCGGTGCCGGACGGCGGTTTCGGATCGTAGACACTGCCCGGGCCGAACGGGCCGGCCGGGGGAGCGAACGGGCCGAACCCGGGGCCAGTACTGCCGGGTTTCCTGGCGCGGCGCACCAGATACACGATCAGCCAGACGATGCCGGTCAGAACGGCCAGGCCCCAGCCGAAGGAGAAGATGCCGTTGAGCCAGTCGGGGACGGCCCAGAATCCGGTCGGGCCGTTCCACCACAAGCCGCGGAACAGCGGCACGACCGTGACCAGGAGCAGCGCTCCGATGGCGATCATGGCGGGCTGGAAGCGGCCGCGGAGGGCCTCTTCGGCGTAGATGCGGCCGGTGCCGCGCGGCATGAGCGCCCAGCCCACTGCGTAGGCGAAAACGACGGGGCCGCCGAGGATGGCGATCACGACGGCGATGCCGCGCACAATCAGTGGGTCGAGCCCGGTGCGGGCGGCGATGCCACCGCAGACGCCGGCGATCCAGCGGTCGCCGTCACGGTTGAGTCCACTTCCGCGAATCCAGTCGAAGAATCGGGTGATTTGGTCGGGGTGAGGTGTTTGGGCCCTCGGTGCGTCGGTCATGATTCGAGTCTGGCAGCGCGCCCAAACCGCGGCCATGGGGGATGACCCTGATTGAACCCTGATTGATTCTGCGCGGGTTCCGTCGTGTCGGTGGGGCGTGCTTGGATAAACACGTGAGAACAGAACGGATGACTCGGCCCCGGCTGCGCCTCGTGGGCGGTGTGTGCGCGGGGTTCGCCGAGCACACAGGTTTTCCGGTGGTCACCGTTCGTTTGCTGACCGTGCTGCTGAGCCTCTGCGGCGGTTTCGGCGTGCTGCTCTATGCGTGGCTCTGGGGTACGGTTCCGTCGGGCGGGGTGGCCGCCGACCCGCTGCCCAAGTCGAGCCTGGCCCGTTCAAGTCGCGTCTCGTCGACGTCACCCCGCGGCCTGGCGCCCCTGGCCAGCTCCGCCGCGGTTCCCGGTGTCGTGTCGCCCTATGCTATTTCACCCGGTGTCGTGTCACCCGGCGGCTCCCGGTTCGCCAGTCCCGTTGCGCCCGCCGTTAAAACGGATGCCGACTCCGCGCGCGCCGCGCCCGTCACCGAAATCCTGCTCGGGCTCGCCCTGCTGGCCGCCGGCGGTGCCCTCGTAGCGAGCCGCCTCGGCGCCGACATTCCGCTCGCCGTGGTGGTTCCCGCGATTGTCGTACTCGCCGGAACCGCGCTGGCCTGGCGCCAGTTCGCTGACATTCGCAGTGGTGCGGCGCAGCAATCCTCGGCGTTGCTCGTGCGCATTCTCGGGGCGCTCGTGCTGGTCGCCGTCGGCATTCTGCTATTTTTCGTGACCGGCACCAACCCGAACGCGTGGACGGTTATTTTGGCGGCGGCATCCGTTTTGCTGGGAGTGGCAGTGGTCACCGCTCCGTGGCTGCTGCGCCTGTGGAGCGACCTCGCCGACGAACGCGCCGCGCGGGCGCGAGAGGCCGAGCGGGCCGACATTGCCGCGCACCTGCACGACTCCGTGCTGCAGACTCTCGCGCTCATTCAGCAGAAGGCTGGCCCGCACAGTGACGTCGCGCGGCTCGCTCGGGCTCAGGAACGCGAACTGCGCGAGTGGCTGTTCACCGGAACTCGCGGCGGCAGCGGCGAACCGGCGACCGACCTTGCCACCGCGCTGCGCCGCATCGCGGGCGAGATCGAAGAGGACTTCGCAGTGCATTTCGAGGTGGTGACGGTCGGAGCGGGTATGGGCGTGGGGTCGGCCGGCAGCTCCGACTCGCCGTCTGACGACACCCGAGAAGCACTCGCCGCCGCCGCCCGTGAGGCCATGCTCAATGCGGCCCGGCATGCCGGCGGAGCGGTGTCGGTGTATCTCGAGACCGGCGCCCGGGGCGTTCAACTCAGCGTGACCGACCGCGGGCCAGGCTTTCGGGTTGACCAGATTTCCAAAGATCGGCTCGGCGTGCGCGAATCCATTCTCGGGCGGATGCGCCGGGCTGGTGGCAACGCCGCCGTGCGCCCGGGCCCCGGCGGCACCGGAACCGAGATTCTGCTGACCCTGCCCGCTGCGGCCGCCACGCAGGCGAATGATGAGCAGCACACCGAAACGAGCGTGCGATGACCAACCATGACCCGAGCCAAAGCGGCCCTGCGGCCACAACGTCGGCCGCGGCATCCGCTGGCCTGCCCGTACTCATCGTCGACGATCACTCCATCTTCCGTTCGGGGCTGCGCGCCGAGCTCGACGCGAACATCGTCGTGCTTGGTGAGGCGGCGACGGTCGACGCCGCGATCGCGAGCGTGATCGAACTTCAGCCGCGAGTCGTGCTGCTCGACGTGCACCTGCCCGGCGGCCGCGGCGGGGGCGGCACCGAAGTCATTCGCGAGGCGGCGCCGCGCGCCCCGCACACCCTGTTTCTGGCGCTCAGCGTGTCGGATGCCGCCGACGACGTGGTGAGCGTCATTCGGGCCGGTGCCCGCGGCTACATCACCAAGAGCGCCTCCGGGGCCGAGGTCTCCGAGGCCGCCCGCCGCGTCGCCGAGGGTGATGCCGTGTTCTCGCCGCGCCTGGCCGGGTTCGTGCTCGACGCCTTCGGCGCCGTCGCCGGCGAGACCGCCGAAACCACGGAGGAACTCGACCGGCTCTCCGCCCGCGAGACCGAGGTGATGCGCCTCATCGCCCGCGGCTACAGCTACAAAGAAGTCGCGAGCACCCTCTTCATCGCCGCCAAGACCGTGGAAACCCACGTGTCGGCGGTACTGCGCAAATTGCAACTGTCCAGCCGCCACGAACTGACCGCCTGGGCGCTCGCGCGCAAACTGCTTTAGCGCCCGGGCCTCAGGCCAGGCTCACGCGTCGCGTCGAATCCAACGAAACGTCACCCGGCTCAGCACGAGCCCCAGCACCAGCCAGACGCCGAGGGCGCCGGCCACCCAGGGCAAATCCCAGGTGCCGCTCTGCTCGGCAGCAGCGAAGCTTTCCGGAAGGAAGACAGAACGCATGCCCTGCGCCATCCATTTGAGCGGAAAAATGCTCGCCAGGTTCTGCATCCACTCGGGCAGCGTCGTGAACTGCAGGTAGACGCCCGAGATGAACTGCAGCACGAGCACTACGGGAGCCACAACGGCCGTGGCGCTGCGCCCCGACCGAGGCACCGCCGACAGCGCGATGCCGAGAAACGCGCTCGTGATCACGCCGAACACAAACACCCAGGCGAAGGTTGCCCACTTCTCCGGTTCGCTCGGCAGCGCGATATCGAGCACCAGCCGCGCCACGAGAAGTAGGAGGCCGGCCTGAAGAATTGCGGTGACGAACACCTGTCCGATCTTGCCGAGGAAATAGCTCAGTGGGGACAGCGGGGTGCCGCCCAGGCGTTTGAGGGTGCCGTCGCTTTTCTCGCCGGCGATATCGACGGCGAGGTTCTGCACACCGGAGAGAAGCATGCCGGCGGCGAGCATTCCCGGCAGGTAGTAGGCGCCCACGCTGACGCCGCCGGTACCGTCGGGATTGGCACCGATATTTCCGGAGGAGCTGAACGCGGCGGTGAAAATGCCAAGCATGATGAAGGGGAAAAAGAACGTGAACAACAGGGTGTCGGGGGAGCGAAAGTACAGGCGTGTTTCATAGCCGATGCGGGACAGGCCGAGCGCGAGCGTGCTCGGAGCTGTGTGCTGCGGGCGGGTGCTCATTATCGTGGCGCTCATGCTCGCACGTCCTTGTCGGTGAGCCGGCTTGGATCGGGCCGAGCCTCAGGGGCGGACGTGGCAGCTTCGTTCCCGGCGGCCGTCGCTTCGTGACCGCGCACGAGGGACAGGTACACGTCTTCGAGGCTTGGTCGGATCACCTCAAGACCTTCGAGTTCGGCGCCCTTGCCGCTGGCGACTAGGTCCGCCACGACCTGCGCCGGGCGGCTCGTGCGCTCCTCGCGCACCAATCCGTTGCCGTCACGCCAGCGCACGACCGGAACGCGGGCATCCGCTCCGCCGATTGTGTCGAGCGGGCCGATGTCGATGAGCCGGCCACCGACGATGATTCCGGCACGGTCGCCGAGTTGCGCGGCCTCGTCGAGGTAGTGGGTTGTCAGCAGGATGGTGGTGCCTTCCGCCTTGAGTCCGCGAATCAGGTTCCAAAACTGATGCCGGGCCTCGGGGTCGAAGCCTGTGGTCGGTTCGTCGAGAAACAGCAGCTCGGGGCGTCCGATAATGCCGAGGGCGACATCCACTCGGCGGCGCTGCCCGCCGGAAAGCTTGCTGATGCGGGTTTTCGCCTTCTCGCGCAGACCCGCCGCGTCGATGACCTCGTCGACGTCGCGGGGATGGGGATAGAACCCGGCGAAGTGGCGCAGCTGCTCGGTCACGGTCGCATTGCCGCTCTCGTTGCTGGTCTGCAGCACAATGCCGATGCGGGCCTTCCAATCCAAGCCGCCGTGGTGCGGATCAATGCCAAGCACGCTCACCTCACCGCCGGAACGATCACGGTAGCCCTCGAGAATCTCGATCGTCGTGCTCTTGCCGGCGCCATTCGGGCCGAGCAGGGCGAAGGTTTCCCCGGCCTCGATCGAGAAGCTCACGCCGCGCACGGCCTCGACACTGCCATACGATTTCTGCAGGTCGCGCACCTGCACGACCGGGGGTGTGGCTGTCATGGATTCATGATCTCACTTCCGCGCCCCCGTACCTCCTCCGATGGTTGTCTCCCTCATCCATCAGTCGACGGATGCCGTACTAGGCGAACAGCCGCTGCAGGCGCTGGATTCCCTCGAGGAGGGCATCGTCGCCGAGCGCGTAGGACATGCGCAGGAACCCGCTCGGTCCGAAGGCCTCACCGGGAACGACCGCCACCTCGGCCTGATCGAGGATGAGGTCGGCCAGTTCGAGCGAGGACGTCGGTGTAGCTCCGCCCCACGAGCGGCCGAGCAGGCCGGTGACGTCGGGGTAGACGTAGAAGGCGCCCTGCGGGGTGGGGGTAACCACACCGGGGATCTTGTTCAGCTCGGCGACGATGAGCTTGCGGCGGCGATCGAAGGCGACGCGCATACCCTCAGCGGCCTCCTGGGGGCCGTTCAGCGCAGCGATGCCGGCGCGCTGCGAGATGTTCGACACGTTCGAGGAGAGATGCGACTGCAGGTTCGCCGCGGCCTTGATAGCGTCAGCGGGGCCAACCATCCAGCCCAGGCGCCAGCCGGTCATGGCGTAGGTCTTGGCGACCCCGTTAACCAGAATGGTGCGGTCGGCCAAGGCCGGAACAGCTTCGACGATCGAGACGGCACGCACGCCGTCATAGGTGAGGTTCTGGTAGATCTCGTCGGAGATGACCCAGAGCCCGTTGTCCTCGGCCCACTGACCGATGGCTCGGGTTTGCTCCGGGGAGTAGACCGCGCCGGTGGGGTTCGACGGTGAGACGAACAACAGCACCTTGCTGCGCGGGGTGCGCGCGGCCTCAAGCTGTTCGACGGTCACCAGGTAGCCCTGGTCGCTGCCGGCGAATACGTCGATCTGCACGCCACCGGCCAGGCGGATGGCCTCGGGGTAGGTGGTCCAGTACGGAGTCGGCACAATGACCTCGTCGCCCGGATCGAGCAGGGTGGCGAAGGCCTGATAGACGGCCTGCTTGCCTCCGTTGGTCACCACGACCTGGCTCGGCGATACCGCGAGTCCGCTGTCGCGCAGAGTTTTGGCGGCAATGGCCTCGCGCAAATCGGGAAGTCCGGCTGCCGGGGTGTAGCGGTAGTTCTTCGGGTCACGCACGGCGACCAAAGCGGCCTCGACGATGTGCTCGGGCGTCAGAAAGTCGGGTTCCCCCGCCGCGAAGCTGATCACCGGCCGTCCGGCCGCCTGTAACGCCTTGGCCTTGCCGTCGACCTTGAGGGTCGCCGACTCCGCGATCGAGCCGATGCGGGTAGAAATTCGCTTGAGTTCGTGAGCCACACGTTGAGTTTAGCTATCCCCTCCCGGGAGTCGGTCAGTGGGAGCACTCTTGGTCGGCCGATCCGCTCCTTCTGAGGTCCTGACGGGGCCGCGGTGCTGCTCGACCGTCGTTTCGGCGGGGCGGCGTGTGGCCTCGTAGCGAGATCTCTCGCCGAGCTAGCTAGAGTGAGAAAATGCTTACGCGCCTGGTTCAAATCTCCCGACCGGTGCTGTGGGTGAACACCATCGGCACGACCGTCATCGGAATGTGGCTCCTCGGCGATTTATGGCGCTGGGACGTGCTGCCCCTCCTACTCTGGGTGACCCTGCCGTTCAACCTGCTGATCTACGGCGTGAACGACATCTTCGACCAAGAAACGGATGCCCAGAACGCCCGCAAGGGTGGACACGAGGGTGCTCGAATCCTCGGCTCGGAGACCCGCCCGATCGTGCTCGGCGTCCTCCTGACCAACGTGCCCTTCCTAGTCTTTTTTCTGGTCACGCTGCCGCCTGCAGCGCTGGCCTGGATCGCGGCGTACTCGGTCATCTTTGTCTTCTACTCGATGCCCCCGCTGCGCTTCAAAGCTCGGCGCTACTTGGATTCGCTGAGTAACGCCGCGTATGCCTTTCCGCTGGTGTTCGTGCCGCTCGCCGTCGGTGAGCAGCCGATCTGGTCGGCGGCGATCGGGCTGATGGCCTGGAGCGTCGCCAAACACACCTACGACGCGGTGCAGGACATCGACGAGGACCGCGCTGCGCGTATTCACACCACTGCGGTGCATCTCGGCGCGCGCGGCGCCACGGTGTGGAGCGCCATCTGGTGGGCGCTGTCCACCGTCGGTTTCGCCCTCATCAACTGGCCGGTAGCGCTGGTGAACGCGCTCATCGCCGGCTGGCTGGTGTGGTCGTTGGGGCGTGACCCAACACCCGCCACGGCGCACAGACTTTATCGGTACTCAATCATCTTCCCCTACGTTGCTGGTTCCGTCGCCGGAGCCCAGGTCGTGGCCGCCATTCTGTTAGGAACGTATCCATGAAGCGATCCCGCATGCCATCGACTCCCCGGCGCATCGTCGTGCTCGGTGCCGGCATTGGTGGATTGACCGCCGCCGCTCTGCTGGCCCGCGCCGGGCACTCGGTGACCGTGCTGGAAGGATCCGACTGGATCGGAGGAAAGAGCCGACGCCTAGAGATCGACGGGCAGCGCGTGGATACCGGGCCGGCTCTGGTCACCTTCCCCCCGGTGTGGGAGGAATTGCTTGCCCGTTACGACGCCATCGGCGCCCGGCGGTCCGCTCCCGCCGAGGCCGCGGCGGTCGCCGCGCTGACCCTGAAGAAACTGCCCGAAGTCGGTCGGTATTTCTATGCCGGTGACAGCGTCACCCTGCCGGTGCCGCCGGGGCATCCGTGGCATGCGGCCTGGACCCGGTTCGAACGCGAGCACGGTGGGTTGGGACCCGAAGTCACGAGCATGCTCACCGCCGACCCAGCCAGCCCGGCGTCGCTCCCGGCCGTGCGCCGGGTATTCCGCCTCTACGGCAGACGGCTGACCACACGGGGCTTTCTCGATGGCTTGACCTGGATGCCCGACGGACTGCGTGAGGTCATCGCCATCCACACCCTCAACGCGGGCGTCTCGCCCCGGCAGACCCTCGCGCTGTATGCGAGCATGCCGGCCATCATGGCCACCGATGGCGTCTGGGTCCCCGAAGGCGGAGTCAATGAGCTTCCGCTGGCGCTGCATCGGCTGGCACTCCACGCGGGCGCACAGGTGCACACGGGCGAGCCCGTCACGGCTGTGCGCAACGGACTCGTGTCGACGACTTCGGCGACCTACCCGGCAGACGTGATCGTGAGCGGGCTTGACCGGGGCGTGCTCGACGAGCTCCTTGGACGGCCGAAAGCGCGACCGCGGTCGCTGTCCTGCTCCGGAGTGGCCGTCTACGCGTCACTCGCAGCGCCGCTGCCCGCAGGGACGGCCACCCATTCTGTGGTGCTGCCCGACGACCCGGCCGCGCTGCACCGCAGCCTGGACGCCGGCGTCGCTCCGGAGCAGACCATGGCGTTTCTGAACTATTACCGCCCGAACGAGATCTATCCCAACGATCGGCCGACGGTAGCCGTGCTCCTCACCGCGCCTGCCGACGGCCGACACTACGATCTCGACACTCCCTGGGTCGCCAACGAGATGGCCCGGGTCAGCTCCGCAGTGGGACTGGACCGGCCCATCACCGAGCTGTTCCGAGACCACGTCATGCTCGACCCGCGCTACTTCGCCGGCTGGGGCTCCGCGGGGGGTGCGCTGTATGGCGCGACCAATCCACTTTGGCAGAGCGGCCCATTCCACCGACCCGGGTATACCAGCCGGGCGCACCCGTGGCTCTGGCGGGTGGGCGCCTCGGTACACCCCGGTGGCGGCATCCCGGCCGTGCTCGGGGGAGCCATGACCGCGATGCACAAGCTGATCGGCCGGCTGGACGGTCACTGACCCGTCGCCGGCCGCAATCCCGCCGACCGCGAGAGTGTGCCAAGCTAGCACTGAAACAAGGATCGTACTTCGGCGCGAACTCGTCTCAGCTTTACAGTGGCCGGTCCGTGACCTAGACTGGTTCAAGGTAGTTGAATTCTGCCATGCTTTTCTGCGCCTTTTTCTGAGTGGTAAATCGCCGGAGAACGTAGAACTGCAGGGTGAATTTACTTCCATAGGGTGGTGGCTCAATTGGTAGAGCAGCGGTCTCCAAAACCGCAGGTTGCAGGTTCGAGTCCTGTCCGCCCTGCACATCGGTGGTTAGTCCGCCGACCATGAGAGGTGTAAACAGGTGGCCCGAAAAGTTGTCGACGAACCCGGTGAGGAAATCGTCGCGAACGCACGAATGGCACGCGAGTCAAGTCGTGGACCTTTCGCTCGGCTGTCCCTGTTTATCAAGCAGGTCTTTGCAGAACTGCGCAAGGTGGTCACTCCGACTCGTAAAGAGCTGCTGAGCTACACCGGCGTCGTGCTCGTCTTCGTTGTCATCATGATGGGCATCGTGTCGCTCCTGGACTGGGTGTTCGGCCTCGCCGTTCTCTACGTCTTCGGAACGCCGGGATAACTCCCGCCACCGGCATCCGCTTTGATCGGACCGCCAAGCATTACTGGCACCCGTGCCCATACACACTTGAACACGTAGAACAAATAAGGATTGAGATTTAGTGACTGAGACGAAGCACGACGATGTCGACTGGGCCACTGCCGCTGAGCAGTCCTCCGAGGACGACGAAGCGCAAGAGGGCAACACCCTCGCGGCCGACGAAGACTCCGTAGAGGCCGCAGAGCAGGTTGCCCTGCACGTCATCGACGAGAACAACGACGTTGAGGTCAACCTCGACGCCGCTCTCGATGCCCTGGCCGAGTCCGCCGATCCCGAAGCTGACGCCATTGTCGACGGCGCCCTCGACATTGATTCCGCCGAAGAGGCCGACGCCTCCGTCGAAGCCGTCGAAGATGAAGGCAAGCTCGTCAACGCCGAAGATGCAGAAGACGACGCCGAGATCGACCCCTACGAAGCTTTCCGCAAGGAGCTGCGCTTGCTGCCGGGTAAGTGGTACGTCATTCACTCCTACGCCGGTTTCGAGCGTCGCGTGAAGTCGAACATTGAGAACCGCAAGCAGTCGATGGCGATGGAAGATTTCATCTACCAGTGCGAAGTTCCCATGGAAGATGTCGTCGAGATCAAGAATGGCCAGCGCAAGATGGTCACCCGTGTGCGCATCCCGGGCTACGTGCTCGTGCGCATGGACCTCGACGAAGACAGCTGGTCGGTTGTTCGCCACACCCCCGGTGTGACCGGCTTCGTCGGCAACGCCCACAACCCCACGCCGCTGCGCTTCGAAGAGGCCTTCGGCATGCTCAAGGGACTCGTCGAAATCGTCGAAGCCCCGACCAAAGCTGGGGGCGCCCCCGGAAAGTCGGCGCAGCGCGTCATCGCTGCTGAGGTCGACTACGAAATCGGCGAGACCATCACGATCAAGGAAGGCTCGTTCGCGGGCCTGCCCGGTTCGATCAGCGAGATCAAGCCGGAGAGCGGCAAGCTCATCGTGCTCGTTTCCCTGTTCGAGCGTGAGACGCCGGTCGAGCTCAGCTTCGACCAGGTCACCAAGCTCTAACCAGCACCTCTTACCGGCAGAACGGATGACCCGCGCGGGTCATCCACGCTAGGTTCCCAAACCACCGGGGCCCATCCGGGCCACCGGGAGAGCAGTCCTTCGGGGCAGCTCGCACATCAATACGAAGGACAACACAATGGCACCGAAGAAGAAGGTTACCGGTCTGATCAAGCTTCAGATCAAGGCCGGCGCAGCCAACCCCGCACCGCCCATCGGGCCGGCACTGGGTCAGCACGGCGTTAACATCATGGAGTTCTGCAAGGCCTACAACGCAGCGACCGAAGCCCAGCGCGGCAACGTCATCCCCGTTGAGATCACCGTCTATGACGACCGTTCGTTCACCTTCATCCTGAAGACCCCGCCCGCAGCGGAGCTCATCAAGAAGGCTGCCGGCGTCGCCAAGGGCAGCGGAACCCCGCACACCGTCAAGGTTGCCAACCTCACGCAGGCTCAGGTTCGCGAGATCGCTGAAGCGAAGATGGTTGACCTCAACGCCAACGACATCGACGCCGCCGCGAAGATCATCGCCGGAACCGCCCGTTCCATGGGCATCACGGTCAGCGCCTAGCACCAACAACTGCGCGAACACCCCCTCGCTTCTGCGCCACACGGCGCGTGAGCACCCTAAGCAATTAGTGGAAGAGCCTGCCAGGCTCGCACCACACTCTGAAGTACATACAGGAGATTTCACATGGCAACCAAGTCAAAGGCGTACCGCGCCTCCGCCGCGAAAATCGGCGAAGACAACTTCTACACGCCCGTCGAAGCCGTCACCCTCGCCAAGGAGACCGGCTCCGCGAAGTTCAACTCCACGGTTGAGGTCGCCCTCCGCCTCGGAGTCGACCCGCGCAAGGCCGACCAGATGGTTCGTGGAACCGTCATCCTCCCGCACGGCACCGGCCGCACCGCCCGCGTCATCGTCTTCGCAACCGGCCCGGCCGCCGAAGCCGCTATCGCAGCCGGCGCCGACGAGGTCGGTGGCGACGAGCTTATCGAGAAGGTAGCCGCTGGTTACACCTCGTTCGACTCCGCCGTTTCGACCCCCGAGCTCATGGGTAAGGTCGGTCGTCTCGGAAAGGTTCTCGGCCCGCGTGGCCTCATGCCGAACCCGAAGACCGGAACAGTGACGCCCGACGTCGCCAAGGCCGTGTCCGACATCAAGGGTGGAAAGATCGAATTCCGCGTCGACAAGCACTCCAACGTGCACTTCGTCGTTGGCAAGGCATCCTTCTCCGCCGAGCAGCTCAACGAGAACATCTCCGCAGCGCTCGAAGAGATTGTTCGCCTCAAGCCGAGCTCGTCCAAGGGCCGTTACATCACGAAGGGCGTCGTCTCGACCACCTTCGGTCCTGGCATCCAGCTCGATGTCAACAGCATCTAAGCATCCGCTTCACTGAAGCAGGGCCCGTCTTCGGACGGGCCCTGCTTCATTTAAACGGATGATGATGGCCGGGTTGGTTCTCCGTGGGTCGCGCTGGCAGGGAGCACTTGCTCCTCAGCTCCTCAGCTCAACACTCGACACCCCGCGAGCAACCCGCCGCCATCGCTTGTCTCGGCCGTGCCCAGTCGGGTACGCGCTCCGGTAGCTGTGGCGTAGCGCGCAGCCGTAGGGGGCGCGCGCATCCGCTGAGAAGCTGCCGCAGCGGACGGGTCAGCCGATGCGAATCATCTTTTTGTTGACGAATTCGTCGGCACCGAAACGGCCCAGTTCGCGCCCCGAGCCGGAACGTTTGACGCCACCGAAGGGCAGCTCGGCACCGTCGGCGCCGACCAAATTGATGAAGACCATGCCAGCCTCAATGCCGTCGGCCACGCGCAGTGCCTGCTCTGGGTCGGTCGTGAAGACGTAGGAACCCAGGCCAAACGGAGTGTTGTTGGCCAATGCTAGTGCTGCGGCCTCGTCGGGGACGCTGAAGATCTGTGCGACCGGGCCGAAGAATTCTTCGTGGAAGGCATCGGACCCGGGTAACACGTCGGTGAGCACGGTTGCGGCGAAGAAGTTGCCCTCAGCGGTTCCGCCCGTGACGAGGGTGGCACCCTGAGCCACCGCGCGCGCAACCTGCTCGGTCAGAGTCTCGGTGGCCTTTTTCGAGGAAAGCGGCCCGAGTCCGGTACCGTCTTTGGTCGGGTCGCCCAGCTCGACGGCATTGATTGCCGCCGTGAACTTTTCGAGGAAGGGCTGGTATAGCTCCTCGATGACGATGAAGCGCTTGGCAGCATTGCAGGCCTGGCCATTGTTGTCGATGCGAGCAGCCACGGCGGCACCGACGGTCTCATCCAGGTCGTCGGTGGAGAGCAGGATGAACGGGTCGGAGCCGCCGAGCTCGAGCACGACCTTCTTCAAGTTGCGTCCGGTCAGCTCAGCAATCGCCGCTCCGGCGCGTTCCGAACCGGTGAGCGAGACACCCTGCAGGCGCTTGTCGGCGATGACCGTGGCGATCTGATCATGGGAAGCGTAGAGGTTGGTGTAAGCACCCTCGGGGAAACCGGCGTCGAGCATGATCTGCGCGATCGCGGCGGCCGATTCTGGGCACTGCTCGGCGTGCTTGAGCAGGATGGTGTTGCCGATGATCAGGTTTGGTCCGGCGAACCGGGCAACCTGGTAATAAGGAAAGTTCCACGGCATGATTCCGAGCAGCACGCCGAGTGAGCTGCGACGCATGAGCGCCGAACCTTCGCCGGCGAGCAGGGTGATGGCCTCGTCTTTCAGCAGGTCCGTCGCGTTGTCGGCGTAATAGGCGTAAATATCGGCGCTGAAGTCGACCTCGCCGAGGGCCTGCTCCATGGGCTTACCCATTTCGCGCACGATGATCTCGGCAAGCTCCTGGCGGCGCTCGCGGTGCAGTTCGGCCACGCGGCGGATGAGCGCTGCGCGATCATCGACGCTGACGGAGCGCGACCAGGTGTGGGCGTCGTCTGCGGCGGTGATCGCGGTGGTGAGGTCGGCATCCGAGATTGTGTCGTAGGTCTTGACTGTCGCCCCGGTGGCCGGGTTGATGACTGCGTAGCTGGTCATAGGCTTATCCTTCACTGGTCAGGCACCAAATACCGGCGCCGATGCAAACTCTGGTTTGTCAAAGATATAGCAGCGGATGATTAAAGACGACGCAGCCGCAGAAGCTACAGCGCGGGGCTCCCTGGCCACTGATTCTGCTCCGCATGCAGCAGTTCGCGGGTATGCGGATGCTTTGGCGAGCCGAAGAGTTCGGCGACCGAAGCATATTCCACGATTGTGCCGGAACGAACAACGGCGACCCGCTGGCAGGTTAGCGCCGCCACGCTGATCGAGCGCGTGACCATGATCATCGTCAGCCCGTTGTCGCGCTGCAACATCCGCAGCAGGTCCAGAATGTCTGAGCTGTCTGACGCGTCCAGGGCGTCTGTGGGGTTATCGGCCACGACGAGGTCGGGCTTGCTCGCGAGTGAAGCGGCAATGTGTACGCGCTGGGCGACCACGTGCGACAGCTGGTGCGGGTAGGACATGAACGTGTCCTCCGGGCGCTCGACCCCAGCCTGATCCAGCAGGGCCAGCGAACGCTCATAGGCGGCCGTCTTGGCCAGGCCGAGGTAACGCAGCGGTGCGGTCAGCTTCGTTCCGACGGTCACTCCGTGGTCGAGACTGCCGAGTGGATCGCGCGGCAGGTAGGCGATCCTTGCGTCCCGCGGCCGGTCGCGCGGTCGCGGGGGCAGACCAACCAGTTCCCCGCCGTTGAACAGAATCGACCCGGAACGGATGACCGCCGGAGCCGGCAGCAGACCGGCGATGCACTGGGCGATCTCGAGGGCGCCGGAATTGGCGTCGCCGACCAGCCCGATCACTTCGCCGCGGGTTATAGAAAGTGAGATGCCATTGACCAGCAGCGGTGCGTCGGGGCGGGCTCCCGCAGCAACGCGCAGTCCGCGCACGTCCAGCACGGCCGCCGAGCGAAACCAGTGCGACGGCAGCGGAGCCGTGGTCTCCGCGGTCGGTGCAGTCGGCGCGGCGGGATCGAGCGACTCGTCCGGCGGCGTGAGTGCCGACTCGGCCGAGGGGATTCCTGTCCGCACGGCGAGATTGATCCGACGAAGAACGGCGCGAGCATCAGTCATGGTCAGCTCGCATTTCAGTAGGGCGAGAGCAGGGACTGAAACGTGGAACTGACGCTCACAACCGAAACTCTCTGGTGCATGGGGCTGTGAGCGTGTGCCAGACTCGACAGCACCCTCACGTCTACCCAATGCTAGCTAATACCGGTGCCAACAACGTACCGGTTTGTTTTTCTTTTTTTGAGCGGATGCTCACACCCCAGTAATCTTCCAGTTAGACCCAGTGAATCCTCCGCCGCCGGGTCATCGTGGTGCTCAGTGCGGCGAGTGGGCCTCGAGAAACTGGTAGACCTCAGTCTGGTCGACGCCGGGAAATGTTCCGGTGGGCAGTGCAGCGAGCAGGCTGGTCGGCGTGCGCGCGGCTGGCCAGGATTGCCCGGCCCAGCGGTCGGCCAAGTTGTCGGGCGCCCGGCGGCAGCACGACTCGTCCGGGCAGAGCGACACGGCGCGGTTTGACGTTTCACGCCCGCGAAACCACTTCACGTGGGCGAAGGGAACGCCCACACTCACCGAGTATTCGCCCTCCTTGGCCTTCTCGACGCGTGAGGTACACCAGAAGCTTCCGGCTGGCATGTCGGTGTACTGGTACCAGGCGCTGAAGCGATCGGCAACGTCGAATACGGTGCGGGCGGTCCAGCTGCGGCAAACCGTGGTGCCCTCGACCGCGCCGAGCGCATCGCTGGGAAAGCGCACATTGTCGTTCTCGTAGGCCTTGATGATGGTGCCCGACTCGTGCACCTTCATGAAGTGCACCGGAATTTCGAGCCGGGCGGTGGCGAGGTTGGTGAAGCGATGTGCGGCCATTTCGTAGGAGACGGCGAAGGCGTCGCGCAGGTCTTCCATCGAGATGCGCCGCAGGGTCTTCGCTTCGGTCAGCATGCGAACGGCATCACGCTCCGGCAGCAGAATGGCGGCGGTGAGATAGTTCGTCTCCACCCGCTGACGCAGAAATTCTGCATAATTTTTCGGTTCCTCGTGTGCGCATAGTTCGCTGGCGAAGGCCTGCACGATCGGGGAGCGGGAATCCCGAGAGGCCGAGCGGTTCGTCGGCAGGTAAATCCGCCCGTTGCGTTTGTCCGTGACCGACCGGGTGGAGTGCGGCAGATCGTTCACGTAGTGCAGTGAGAAGCCCAGATGGGTGGCCATGTCGGCGACGAGCTGCTGCGATACCGGGCCGCCGGAATGCCCCACCGCGGTGAGAATTTCGAGGGCCTGGGCCTCAAGCTCGGGAAAATAATTGTCCTGCTGCCGCATGATCTGGCGCAGGGCCGAGTTAGCCCGCCGGGCTTCCTCCGGGGTCGCGGCTCGTTCCCGGTTGAGCCGGTCGATCTCGTTGTGCAGGCTCAGAATGGTGTGCAGCGTTTCGTCGCTCTGCCCCTTGCTCACACGGATGCGGGGGAGGCCCAACGCCTGAAACACCGGGCCGCGCTGGGCGCGTTCGACCGAGATTTCCAGTGCGGCTCGCTCGGAGGGGGCATCCGTTCGCATCAATTCATCAACGGTCGTGCCGAGGGCGAGGGCGATCGTGCGCAGCATGGACAGGCGCGGTTCGCGCTTGCCGTTCTCCATCATCGACACCTGCGACGGCGCGCGGTCGATGGCGGCGGCGAGGGTGTCGAGCGTCATGCGGCGGGCGGTACGCAGCTCGCGGATGCGGCGCCCGAGGGTGAGAGCGTCGAGCTCGGGTTCATCGACGGCGAGGGACGACAGGGCGGCGAGGGCTTCAGCGGGAACCATTCACACAGTGTCACACGATTCAAAAGTTTCCACAATCAGAAGAACAGGGTTTCTTCTGCCGGTATATTTTGGTTTTGTAGCGTGCAGACCCGGCAGAGTATGAACACAGGCCAGTAACGACGATTTGAACACTGAACGCATCCACCCTCGCGCTCATCGGTTCGACCGAAGCAGAACCGTTCCACCACCATTCAGCCTGAGATCGGGCGCACCGCAATTCGGGTTCGCCCCCTGTCGGTTTCACCTACTTTCGCAAGGAGCCAGACCATGAACACCCCAAACCCGACCATTGATCAGACGGTCACCTCCGCGCCGATCAAGACCGACAAGGTGAAGACCACGACCGGCAGCTTCGCCACCATCCGCCCGCACCTCGAGGTGACCGGCCCGCTCGCAGACCGCTACGACGAGATCCTCACGCCGGACGCCCTCGAATTTCTCGCCGAGCTGCACGAGCATTTTGCCGGCACTCGGCACGACCTGCTCGCTGCCCGGCTGCAGACTCGAGTGGATGCCGCGAATGGTCGCGACCCCAAATTTCTAAGCGTTACCGAGAGCATCCGCTTGGATTCAACCTGGAGCGTTGCAGGAGCCGGACCCGGTCTGGAAGACCGCCGCGTGGAGATAACTGGTCCGACCGACCGCAAGATGGCCATCAACGCGCTCAACTCGAGCGCCAAGGTGTGGCTCGCCGACCAGGAAGACGCCACCAGCCCGACCTGGACCAACGTCATCGAGGGCCAGCTGACCCTGTTCGACCAGGTGCGCGGCCAGCTGAGCTACACGAGCCCCGAGGGCAAAAAATACGAGATCACGAACAAGACCACGCCGACCATCGTGATGCGTCCGCGTGGCTGGCATTTGGTCGAGAAGCACGTGACCTTCGTTGATGCAGCCAACCGTCGCATGAAGTCCTCGGGCAGCCTGATCGACTTCGGCCTGTACTTCTTCCACAACGCCAAGAAGCTCATCGAAAACGGCACCGGCCCGTACTTCTACCTCGCCAAGCTGGAGAGCCACAAGGAAGCCCGCCTGTGGAATGACATCTTCACCTATGCCGAAGAGCGTCTCGGAATCCCGTACGGCACCGTGCGTGCCACCGTGCTGATCGAGACGATTCAGGCCGGCTTCGAGATGGACGAGATCCTCTACGAGCTGCGCGACCACTGCGCCGGGCTGAACGCCGGCCGCTGGGACTACATCTTCAGCATCATCAAGACGTTTCGGGCTCGTGGCAGTCGCTTCGTCTTTCCTGACCGCAAGCAGATCACCATGACGGTGCCGTTCATGCGGGCCTACACGGAGCTGCTCGTGGCCACCTGCCACCGCCGCGGAGCTTTCGCCATCGGCGGCATGAGCGCGTTCATCCCGAACCGTCGCGACACGGCCGTCACCGAGCAGGCGCTCGCCCAGGTCGCCGCCGACAAGAAGCGTGAGGCCACCGACGGCTTCGACGGTTCCTGGGTGGCGCACCCCGACCTGATCCCGACCGCGCAGGCCGAGTTCGACAAGGTGCTCGGCGACCGGCCGAACCAGGTCGAGCGCACCCGCCCCGAGGTGAGTGTGACGGCGGCCCAGCTACTCGACGTCGCCTCGGTCGGCGGTCAGATCACCGAGGCCGGCGTGCGCGGCAACGTGCTCATAGCGCTCCGCTACATCGAGTCCTGGCTGCGCGGCGTTGGTGCTGCGGCAATCGACAACCTGATGGAAGACGCCGCTACCGCGGAGATCTCCCGCTCGCAGCTCTGGCAGTGGATCCACGAGAACTCGGTCACCGCCGAGGGTCGCCGAATCGACTCCGACTGGGTCGAAGAGGTGCTCGACGAGATCGTGGACGGCCTCGAGCGCACCCCCACCGACCGCTTCGACGACGCCCTCACCGTGCTGCGCACGTCGGCGCTCGAGCCCGAGTTCCCGACCTTCTTGACGGTCGGAGCGTACGCCCGCTTCTTATAACTCATTCGGCGTTCGCGAAAGCGGGCAAATGGATGCTTCACCCCGGCATCATCACAGGGGTGAAGCATCCGTTTGCCCGTTTTTTCGTTTTGGGCCAACCCGTGTTCCATCCCTCACTTGGGGCGTGAGTACCCAATGGGGGAATACCTGAGCTTTTTTCAACTCTAAGGTTCTGGTTGGGAATAGTGAAAACATTTCATTATTTCACACCAAAAACCGAAAATTGAAAGGCACAATTGTGAACAGAATGATCAAGGGCTTTATCGCCGGCGCTGCTGTTGCCGCTCTTCTCCTCGGCGGCTCGGGAACCTTCGCGCTCTGGAATGACACCGCGGCGGTCGCCGGTGCGGACATCACGGCTGGCACACTGACGGTCAAAGCGGGGGAAGGCGTCTGGACAGACCAGACGGAGGCCGCGATTAATATTGCGGACTACCGCATCGTTCCGGGTGACACCCTCACCTACCAGACGCTACTCGACGTGGAAGCTCTCGGTGACAACATCAAGGCGCTGCTGTCTGTCGACAAGGGTCAGCTCACTGCGAACAGCGACTCTGCCGAAGACAAGGCGCTCGAGAAGATTCTCAAGGAGTACACCGACGTGTCCGCGGTGGAAGTGTCTCGCCACGAGGGTCCTGCCGGCCCGGCCCCCGTTCGGGGCGACCAGTCAATTGATTTCGAACTCCTGCAAGGTTCCGTTCAATACCAGGTGATCGTCACGATCAAATTCCCGGCCGAATACGAAGACGACGACGCTGCGAAGACCGGATCGGTCAACCTGTCCGAGCTCGGGGTCAAGCTGACGCAGCACCTTTAATAACTCCTCGGCAGGCCAGCGAGCGGAGAGTCGCGTGAAATTTACATTCGAACGCGCGACTCTCCCCGTTGGCCGTGTAGCCAGGTCTGCCCAGGAGCAGGCTGATTCGGGCTTTGAACGGATGTCGCCGATCCTGTCCTAAACGTCGGCGCAAGACGCTAAGGGGTCCATCTCTTCTCGTTTCCCTCGACTTTTGTAAAGGAAGAACTTCATGAACAAGATCCTCACGGGATCAATAGCAGGTGCGGCCGGTATCGTACTTCTCCTCGGCGGGGCCGGGACGTTCGCGCTGTGGAATGACACCGTGGCAATCGCCGGTGCGACCATCACGGCTGGAACGCTGACGGTCGAGGCGGAGGAAGGTACCTGGGCCGATCAGGACGACGACGCGATCACCAGCATCGACGAATACCTCATTGTTCCGGGTGACATCCTCACCTACGAGTCCGTGCTTAACGTGGACGCGCAGGGCGATAATATCCTGGCGCAAATTGTCATCGACCATGGCTCGATCATTTCCGACGACGTGGAAGCGAACCTGGCGCTGGAAGAGCTCCTCACAAAAGCCACCACGGTCGAGGTGGTTGAAGGCGGAGGGGTTGGCGCCAGTGTGGGCGTTGGTCGCACGGGGTTCGACCTGACTGCTGGCGAGCATGAGCTTCTCGTTACCGTCACGATCGCATTCCCAGAAGACGCCGCGGTTGACGACGATGCGAAGACCGGGGCGGTTTACCTGTCCGGCCTCGCGGTGATCCTTTCGCAGACGTTGTAACTGCCCCTGTGCCCAGAATGGAGAGTCGCGTGAAGAGTGAAGCTTTGAGCGCGACTCTCCCGGCCGATCAATATCCGCTGCCCAAACCGGCCAGAAAGGCCGCTGGTCTGTGGCGTCAGATCAGGTTTGCCCTGAGTCTGGCCGTGTTGCTGCTCGTTATCGCGCTCGCCGTCGTGCTGATCGTGATCCCAAAGTTCACCGGATCGATCCCACTGACCGTACTCACCAGCTCGATGGAGCCGGGCTTTCCGCCCGGCACGTTGATCATCGTTCGGCCGGTTGAAGTGGATGCCCTGGTACTGGGTGATGTCATCACCTACCAAATGGAGACCGGAAAACGCGGCGTCATCACCCACCGCATCATCGCCATCAATACCTCGGCGGGTGAGCGCACGTTCGTCACGAAGGGTGACAACAACGGGGCGGCCGATGCTGACGCCGTGCTCGAAGCGCAGGTGCAAGGGCAGCTCTGGTACTCCGTTCCGCTGATTGGGTATGTCAACAGTGCGGTCAATGGTTCCAATCGGGCCTGGCTCATTCCGGTGGCCGCTTCATTGCTCTTCGCCTACGCGGGCTACGAGATCCTGGTCGGCGTCGTGGCCGGCGTGCGCAAGCGCCGACGAGGTAAACGACTGGGCGGGACACCGATCGATTCTCCTGCCGCCGATTCTGGCGTGAAGGTCGACGAACGAGGCTAAAAGATCCGTTGCGTACTCGGTTTCGATGCCGCCGTCAGCAGGCCTTCCATCCCCCAGATTGGGGGGAGAGCGGCACCCAATGGGGGGCATACACGAGCATTGCTCACCCCTAACGTTTTGGATGGGAATAGTGAAAACATCTCATTGTTCTCTCCAAGCCTGACTATTTGAGATGAAACTGACGTGAAACTTATGTTAAAACGCAATAAAGCAATCATTGGGGCCGGGGGCGTCGCTGTTGCGTTGACCATGGCGCTCGCGGCATTGGGGCCGACCGGTGCGTACTTCAGCGACACCGAACAGGGAAGCATTGATGGAACGAAGGGCTCGATTAAGATCGCAGGCGTCGACAGCCTCGACTTGCACTTCACCAATATGCTCCCCGGTGAGAAGCAGACTGTCTCGGAACGTTACGTGAACAACGGCCTGAGTCCCCAGGATGTCTGGGTCGTCTTCAATAACGCCGAGGCGCTACACGCGTTGAATGACGAAGGCACCTTCATGGAATTCCATCTTTCAGCTAACGGCACAGCGCTGTTTGATTCGGCGAACTTGAACGACAATGGCGATGGTGTTCCCGGATGTGCCGGATTTGACCCGGCAGGCTGCTGGCCCCTCAAGCGAGCGTACAAGCTTCAAGAAAACCTTGCGCCCGGGTCAATAGGAAAAGTTTCCTTCAGCGCTATGATCGCTGCCAAAGCTGTAGACCAGTCTGAGGTCGGCGGCGGCGATTGGCTTCCGTACCCGGTCAAGCAGCAAAACGGAGCCCCTGTTACGCCCACAGATGCGGGGCTGCCGTACCAGATCGTCGCAACACAAGTTGGGCAGGAACCCGGCCACTAAGGCTTGATGAAACGGCTCGGATGTCGCTGTCGGGTAGCGACGTCCGGGCCATTCACCATTCCAATTCGAGCGTGAAAGGCGTACCGTGAAGAGACTCAAAGGCACCTTGATTCTGCTGCTCGTGCTCGCCGCCGTCCTCACTCCGGTGGCTCTCGTGGCCACGGGCGCCCTGCCCTACCGGGCCTACGTCGTACGCACCGGATCAATGTCGCCCACCATTTTGCCGGCCAGCGTCGTGCTTGTTGAGGCCGACCAGTACGAAGTCGGCCAGGTCATCGCCTTTCGACGCGCCGACGATCGCACCACCCACCGACTCGTGGCCATCAACGACGATGGCACCCTGACCACCAAGGGCGATGCGAACGACACGATCGACCCCTTCACTGTGCCGGCTGCCGATGTCATCGGCGGAGTGATCGCCTTCGTTCCCCGCCTCGGCTATCTCGTGGTCTACCTGCAGAACCCGCTCGCCCTCGGCTCCCTCATTATGTGCGTTCTGAGCATGTGGTACGTCGGGTCGCCGGAACAGAAGCCGGAACAGAAGCCCGAAAAGAAACCGTCCAAGGATTCCAGGGGCATCGCGGCCGTTCGGGTCGCCTAGCTTGCCGACTGGGCTTTCACCTTGTCGTAGGCGGCGAGGGCGGCGCGGCGGGTTTCGCCGAGGTCTACCAGGGGCGCCGGGTAGGTATCCGTGCCGTATTCGGGCACGTTGGCGCGGATGTACTGCTGGTGCGGGTCGAACTTGGCCGCCTGCAGTTCGGGATTGAAGATGCGAAAGTAGGGCGCGGCATCCGCTCCGGAGCCGGCTACCCACTGCCAGCCGAAGGGGTTGCTGGCGGCATCGGCATCGACGAGGGTGTCCCAGAACCAGCGCTCGCCCACCCGCCAGTCGACCAACATATTCTTGATCAGGAATGAAGCGGTGACCATGCGTACCCGGTTGTGCATACTTCCGGTTCGCCAGAGCTCGCGCATGCCGGCATCGACCAGGGCGAAGCCGGTGCGGCCTTGTTGCCACGCGGTCACGGCTTCGTGGTCGAGCTCGGGCCACGGGAAGGCGTCGAAGGCGGGCCGCAGGTTCTTGGTCGCGAGCTCGGGGGCGTGAAACAGCACGTGGTAGGCGAACTCCCGCCAGCCGACCTCGGTGAGAAACCGGGTCGCACTCGCGAGCGCCGACCCGGAGAGTGAGCGTTGCGCCTCCTGGGTGGCCGCCCAGACCTGGTGCGGGCTGATCTCCCCCCACCGCAGGTACGGCGACAGACGCGACGTCGCGTTCTGAGCCGGTTCGTCACGTTCGGCCCCATAGCGGGGGAGTGATTCGGCCAGAAAGCGCCCAAGCATTTGCTGAGCGGATGTCTCGCCCGGCTGCCACGCCGCGCGCAGCCCGTCGGCCCAGTCGGGCGCGCTCGGCTCGAGGCCCCAGTCGTCGAGGCTGTCGGTAGCGAGGCTGCCCGACCACCCGGAGACGGTGTCGGGGGAGGGGTAGGGCGCGCGCGGCGGCGGACCGGCCTGGCAGGCACGCCAGAACGGCGTGAACACCGAGTAGGAGCCGCCCTGACCGGTTTGGATGGTCCACGGTTCGAACAAGAGTGAACCCGCGAAGCTGTGGGCATCGACGCCGTCGGCGCGCAGCTCGGCCTTGATCGCGGTATCGATCATGCGTTCTGCGGAGCCGTAGCGGCGATTCCAGAAGACGGCAGCGGCATCCGTTTCACGGGCGATTTCGGTGATGATCGGTGCGGCCGGGCCGCGGCGCAGAATTAGCCCGCCGCCGAGCGCCTCGAGCGTTGCACCGAGCGATCTGAGACTCTGGTGGAGCCACCAACGGGCGGCGCCGCCGAGCGTGCGCACTCCGGGGGACTCGTCGTCGAACACATACACGGCCACGATCGGCCGGTGTCGGGCGAGGGCTGCGTGCAGCGCCGGGTGGTCGCCGACGCGCAGGTCGTCGCGAAACCAGACGACCGAGGGGCCGACGTGCTCGTTGGACTCTGCCGGGGTATGGGGAAGTGAAGTCATGGGCTCTCCTCGTGAGAACTCCAGTGTGTACCCTGCCGCGGATGAGACCAATTCGGAGGTAGAACGGTTCGTCGCGCCAGCGTCGGCCGAGGTTCGACCAACGGAGCCACACGTCGAAACGTCGGTATATCTGCGGAAAATAGAGCTAAACGGCGTAAATCTTTGTGCGTACAGACCAAATCGTCGCCATTTGCGCAAAAACTCAATTCCCCATTCTGGGGGTTGGAGCAGGACAGACAAATTTGTCTGTCCCATCTAGTGTGTGAATCGCGGATGGAGCTACAGCCGCAGAAAACACCACCGGACTGTAGCAAATTCATGGCCCAATACCCAGGGTTGTGGACGACCGGCCGCATCACCGTCGCGCTTACCCCGCGGCGATCACGTAGCGGGCTTCTTGCCGTTGCTCCACGCCTGCCGCTTGCTGGCCTGCGACCACCCGAAGTTTTCAGACCAGTACCCGAAGGGCCTCACCATGAACAAGCTCACCAAAGGCGCGATTGCCGGCGCCGCCGGTCTCACCCTCCTGCTCGGCGGTGGCACGACTTTTGCGCTATGGAACTCCTCGGCCGTGGTGGCCGGCGGCACGATCGAAGCTGGCAACCTGGTTGTTTCTCCCAGCGCCATCGACGGCGTTGAAGTTGCCGGTGTTTGGACGGACCAGAACGATGTAGTCCTGAACCTCGAAACATTCGCGGCCTCGCCCGGCGATGTGCTGGTCTATACCAAGAAAATGCACGTCCTGGCCGAGGGGGACAACCTCGTCGCCGAGCTGACGCTCGATGCGGGCTCCATCAACGCCACCACGCCGGGTCACAAAGCCGACGACGCACTGGCCGCCTACCTCATTGGGACCGCAGTTTTGACAGTGACACCCGATGGCGGCATCAAGGATAACTTCTCCCAGACTGAGCGTTCAGTGACCACTGGCCCGACGGATTACACCATCACACCCGGAGCGGGAATCGTCGAGGAAGACGTCACCGTCGAGGTCACGATCACCTTCCCGAACGGCGCGCTGGGCGCTGAGAACACCATGATGCTCGGTTCGGTCACCCTCAAGGACGTGGCGGTCAACCTCACCCAGATCTAACCGATCGGTGCCCGGGTGCCCACCAACGATGGGCACCCGGAAACGACCAGCAGGCAGCATCCACTTTTGATTTGCGAAAGCCGGTGATCTCTTGAAAACATTTCTGTTCGCGAGTGCGGCGATTCTTGGTGCGACCCTGCTGGCCACTGCGGCCGTGGGCGGAACCTATGCCCTGTTGAACTCGAGCGCTTCGGCCGGCCCGGCAGTCACGATTCAGGCCGGATCCGCCGAGCTCAGCATCACGTCAGACCTCGAGATGTCGAATACCCCGCTGTATCCCGGAGCAAGCAACGTCGGCACGGTCGACGTGCGCAACGACGGCACGGTGTCGCTCTCCCTTCGCCTCGCCGGCCTGACGCCGCCGACCGTTTCGACGCTATTCTCGGAGGCCCTGATCGTCGGGGTGAGCGCCGTTTCGACGGTGCAGGAGTGCACGTCGAACCTCACTCCCACCATTGCCGGCACCTTCGCTGACCCGCCGGCTGAGGAGCTCGGCCTCACGCTGGCTCCCGGATCCAGCGCGCTTCTGTGCGTCTCAGTGAGGCTGTCAGCGGATACCCCGAGCGGCAGCCAATCCCAGACCGCGACGAGCTTTGGACTCCTGATTGACGGACGGTAGGTCTAGCCCATGACATCGAACCGTCGTCGTTCTCTGCGGCTGCGCAGCCGGTCTGGGCGTCCGGCGCGCTGGCCCGCCGCACGATCTGCCGTGGCAATTGCGAGCCTGGTCTTTTTGACCTTTGCCGGCACCGGCGTTGCCCAGGCCGTCTGGACCGCCGCGGCGGTCAACCCCACAGCATCCGCTGTCTCGGGCGCCGTGACCATCAGCCAGGACGGGTTCGCCGCGCTCGCGACCGACTACACGTCCCATCTGCTCACGGCGACGAAGCCGGTCACCCTGACCAACGGCGCCGTGCCTGCCGCCTACGACCTGACAGTCAGTTCGGCCGCCGCGACCGCGTTTGCCGCTGCGGTCAACGTGCGCGCCTGGTCGATCGCGGCAACCGGCAGCTGCCCCATGACGCCCCCGACCGGAACAGTGAGCACCCCCCTGGCGACGGGAGTCACTCTGAGCGGCGACCTGGCGGCGAGGGCTTCGGTGCGCTACTGCGTGCAGACGTCGATCGCCAACACCACCGCCGGCACCATGGCCAGCACCTCCCTAACGGCGCAACTGGAATTGCAAGCGCGAACGGGCAACTGGATGTCACCCATCTCGCTCGTCACCGCCGCGCAATCTGTCACCAACACCGCGCCACGCGATCTGGCGGCGGTCAGGAAGACGCACAGCTCCATCTCCTTGACCTGGGCCGCTGCCGAGGACAGAACCGTGACGCGCTACGAGGTCTGGCGAAACGGCACGCGGGTTGCAAACGCACAAAGCGTCACAACCTTCACCGACACCGGCCTGACGGCGAACACGCGCTATACCTACCTGATTTACGCCGTCGATGCGAACGGCAATCACCTGGCCGCCTCGAACGAGCTCGCCGTGTCTACGAACAAGCAGCCACCGGCCCCTGGCGTGTGGTACCACGTCGTCACCGCCGCCGGGACCTGTGTCGATGCGGCCGCCCCGCAACAAAAGGGACGAGTGCTGGCGACGAAGGAGTGCTCGACCGCCTCAACCTCACGGTTCAGCTTCGTTGCGGACAGAAACGGTTCCGAGTATGAAATCGTCGCCGCTGACGAGAACCTAGTGTGGACTGCGGAAGGCACGTCTCCGCTGTCGCTCAGCACGCAGAGTGGCCCAGCAGACAAAGCCAAGCAACGTTTCACGCTCGCCCCGATCAGCTTGGGCAGTGCCACCTTTCAGATTCGCAGCGTGAAGGACGACACGAAGTGCCTTGAGTCAGGCAACACGCTCACCTTGAAGACGTGCGACACCACGGTACCCATCCAGGAAAACCAGCTATTCACCCTCGACGAGGTGACTTCATGACCGGATTCCTGATCCGTGCCCGGATCGCAGCGACCGTGGGCGCCGTGTTCCTGCTGACCGTGAGTGGGACCGCCGCCCCGGCCCTGGCGGCG
Source organism: Cryobacterium sp. M91 (assembly GCF_002929615.1). NCBI lineage: Bacteria > Bacillati > Actinomycetota > Actinomycetes > Micrococcales > Microbacteriaceae > Cryobacterium > Cryobacterium sp. M91. Next base: position 58,204 of record NZ_PJJT01000081.1, read on the forward strand.
CCGGGCGCCGAGTCCGCTCCCGACGTCTTGGTCAGCAGCGATGGCGAACATTTTGCCAGCAGCCTGCCCGTCGGACTGTTCGGATCGTACGGCCTGCTGATTCCGCATGGTTCGATGCAATCGAGCCTGTGGATTCAGAACCCGAGCGACCGGCCCGCGAACGTGCGGGTGAGCCTGCGGGAGCCGGGCGGAGCATCCGCTAATCGAACGGTCTCTGACCTTCGGGAATACCTCATCCTGACCGTCGAAGACGCCGCGGCGCAGACGGTGACCACCGTTCCGCAGCTGGCCGACGCGGGCTGCGCGGTACTCGCGCCCGAGCAGCCGCTCGCGGCCGGTGACACCCTGCGGGTCGAGCTCACGATCGAGATGATGAACGTGAACGGACTGACCGCTCAAAACGCGCGCGCGGACCTCGGCGTTCTCGTTGCGCTGCGCGATGCCGAGGCTGGACCCTTCGCGGCATCGGCCTGCGACGACGATGGCGTGCTCATTCCGGCCATCGCCGAACCGTCAGTACCCCAGCGGGCGGATGCTCTGTCGCGCACCGGCGTCGACCTGCCCGTTCCGGCCATTATCGGCGGCGGCCTGCTGCTCGGCCTGGGCGTGCTGCTGGTCACCCGGCGGCGCCGTGACCGGCGTGAACCGTGACGCAGCCGGCTGACGCACCAATCGCGCCGACCGATACGCCCGCTCCCAGCCTCTGGCGTTTTCTGGGGATCGCGCTTAGCGCTGCCGTGCTACTGCTCGTCATCGGGCTCGGACTGGTGCTCGTGGTCATTCCCAAGGCGACCGGTGCGACCCCGCTGACCGTGCTGACCAGCTCGATGGAGCCGGGACTTTCGCCCGGCACTGTCGTCATCGTGCGCCCGGTCGACGCCAACGCGCTGCACATTGGAGACGTCGTTACGTATCAAATGGTGTCCGGCGACGCCAAGGTCGTGACGCACCGCATCCTCTCGATCGTTTCGAGCTCAGAAGGACCGCGTTCCTTCATCGTGCAGGGCGACAACAACAGTGCGCCCGACGACGACCCCGTGCTGGCCGAGCAGATTCAAGGTCGGCTCTGGTACGCGGTACCCTTCGTCGGCTACGTCAACAACGTGATCACCGGGGCAAACCGGACCTGGATCATCCCCGTGGTGACCGTGGCCCTGTTCGGCTATGCCTGCTTCATGGTCGTCGGCGGCCTGCTCGACCGCCGAAAAACCCACAAACGGGGAGTGGATGCCGACGACCCGGCCCTCGGGTTACGAGACGCGGAGCACGATCTTGCCGCGGGTGTGACCCTCTTCGAGCAGTCGGTGCGCGGCGGCACCGTCGGTGAGTTCGAACACGGAGTCGACGTGCACGCGCACGGTTCCGCTGGAGAGTAAAGCTGAGATCTCGTCGAGCGTGCGCGCGTCGGGGGACACCTTGAAACCGGTCGCGCGGCGGCCGACGGCGGCGGCATCCGCTGCCATGGTCGGCCAGCTGCCGGTCGGTGCGTTCACGAGCAGGCCGCCGGGGCGCAGGGCCGCGAGCGAGCGGGTGCCGGTGTTGTCGTGCACGTTGCCGATGAGGTCGATGACCGAGTCAAGATCGTGGACCACATCCTCGAAGCGGGTCGTGCTGTAGTCGATGACCTCGTCGGCGCCGAGCTCGCGCAGAAAGTCGAGGTTGCGGGTCGACGCCGTCGCGGTCACGTGCGCTCCCAGCACCCGGGCAAACTGCACCGCGAAGTGACCGACGCCGCCGCTGCCGGCGTGCACCAGCATCCGCTGCCCGGGAGCTGCCCCGGCCAACTTGACCATGCCCCAGGCGGTCAACGCCGCGATCGGAACGGCGGCCGCTTCGGCGTGGCTGAGCCTGGCCGGTTTGTGCGTGACGCTCATGCTCGAGACCGAGACATACTCGGCGAAGCTGCCGCTGGTGCGCGGCACGCGGCCCATGCCGTAGACCGCGTCGCCGGGCTGCAGCGGCGAGGCCTCGAACGCGGCGCGCACGACGATTCCGCTGAAGTCGTTGCCGAGAATGGTCGGGTAGCTCTGGATCGCGGCCGCGACGCCCTTGCCCGCACGGGTCTTGGCGTCGATCGGGTTGAGGCCGGCGGCGACGACCTTGATGAGCACCTCGTCGGAAATCTGGCGGGGCAGCGGCCGTTCGGCCAGGTGCAACACCTCGGGGGCGCCGGTCTCGTCGATGATGAGGGCGCGCATGGTCTCCGGCAGTTCGTATTCAGTAGCCATGCTCCCCATTCTGCTGCATCGCACCCGCGCCCCCGCTTTCCGGGCCCGGGCCCGGGCCCGGAAAGCGGGCCCATGATCTATCGTGGGCCCGCGGAGCGGGCCCGGGCCCGGTCCAAACATATGGAGTTGATCGCTCCCGGATGCGCGATGACGGGTGCGCCTGAGGGATGCGCGGTGAGGACCCCTCACCGCGCAGGCCCCGCCAAACGGACCGCTAGCGGCGGGTCTGCTCGTCGAGGTTGTCGATCAGGGCGTTGGCGAGGCCGACCAGTATGGCGATCTGGTCTTCGTCGCGTTCGATCCAGCGACATTCGGGCACCGGGGCCACCGGCACGAAGCCCCGGTGCTCTTCCCAGACCAGCAGCGTGCGGTCGGCGCCGAGCACATATTGCTGCCACCACACCTGCCGCATATAACTGCGCGGAATGCTGCGCCACGGCTTGCTCGTGGTCTTGATCTCGGCCAGGTGCAGATCGCCATTGGCCGCCACGCCGACTCCGTCGGGTGTGGCCAGATGCCGTGGGTGCGCGAGCGACCGGAACAGGTTCGTGCTCGGCTCGATGCCGTAGTTCTCCAGCACCCAGGCGGCGATGACCGGTTCCCGGGCCCGCCCGTGGTCGGTGTAGCTGTTGCCGGTGAAGCTCGTGCCGTGCATTTTGTCGTGGGCCGCGTTCAGAATGGATTTCGGAGTCGACAGTTTCGCGACATCCGTTGCGGTGATTCCCTGGTTGCGCGCCCGCAGCCAGGCCACCCGGTCGGTCGAGTCAGCGACGATGCGCAGCGTGTGCGGTGCCGGCAGCAGAGCGGATGCTGCAAGGTGCGTTGAAGGCTGGTCCAGATCGAAGAGGGACAGCGTTGAATTCGGCACCCCTCTATTGTGTGCCCGCGCGCCCGGTCGGCGCGCCACCGCCACGGAGTGCCGCTCGTTTGCTGCCGCGCACGCTGCGGCCGCTCGCCGCGCCGCGTTGCACCCGACACGCCCCGCTCGGCAGCCCCGAAACTCTGAGAATCGTTATCGCGAAGTGATCTGAGTTCGCTAGCGTGAGTGCACGGCAACCAACCGGGGGAATACTATGTCGCACCGCGCACGCACAGCTGGAGGCGCAGTCGCGATCACGCTCGCCATTTTGCTCAGCGGATGCGCCGGCCTCCCCGGCTTCCCCGCCGCGACCGACGCTCCGATCGCGCACCTCGTCGAAGGGGTCGACTGCCAGGCGCCCAACCTCAATCACGACATCGCCGTGCAGGAGGGTGTTCCGACCCAAACCGACCTGACCGCCGAGCACCCCGCCGCGCCGGATCCGGGACGGGTTCCGACCGACTTCAACCCCGTCGCCGCCTATCGCTGCACCTTTTTCGGCAGCCTCGACGACGCGCAGGGCCGCTGGTCGGCCGTGCAGGTCGAGACCCTCGAGGGCGACTTCGGCGCGCTGCTGTCGGCGCTCGCCGAACCCAGCGACCAGGCGGGCCCCAACCAGGCCTGCACCGCCGACATGGAGCTGGTGCCGGAACTCTGGCTCGAAAACACCGACGGTGACGCACTTCGCGCCGCCTGGCCGCGCACCTCCTGCGGCAAAACCAAGCCGGCGACCCACACCGCTCTCGACGAGCTCGAGCTGACCGACACGACCCTGCTTCCGCTCGTGTTGCAGGTCACGCGAGAGGCGCTCGACGCCAATTGCGCGATGAGCACCGGCACGCCCGAGCAGTCGCTGCTCTTTGGCGGTATGGGCCTGCAGACCTTTCCGGATGGCATGAGCGACGGTGCTGAACCGACCACGATTCCGGCGCCGCCGGCCGAGGCTCCGTCCCTCGCCGGCGTCGACGGCGCGAGCGTCTGCGTCTACACGGTCGATCCGCATCAAGACCCCGACCTCAGCGAGCTCAACTCCGTCGAGGGGATCGATGACCTCGCTCTCGGCGCAATGATGAACCTGCAGTTCGGCACCTTTGCCGGCGCGAGCACCCTTGAAGCGGATGCTGCGGTGCTCCTCGCCGCCGCAGCATCCGCTTCGCAGGCGCCCGAGTGCAGCACCGACCCGACCCGGTTTGCGGTGCTCTGGCCGGAGCGCGCAGGCACCCGGCTCGACACGTCGATTCAGGTCGAACTCGACGGCTGCCAGAGGCTGTTCCTGCCCGGCAGCCACGCGCTCGTGCCCGCGCCGGAACTGCTCAACATCCTGCAATAAACCGCGAGCGCGCTCAGTCAATCGACGCGCGAAGCGGCGGGGCCGCCGTTCGATGCGTGTGCAGCCGTCCGGCGCGGTCGAGAAAGTACAGACCACCCCGAACGATGTTGATCTCCCCACTCAGCGGCGGGGTATTCGCGAGCTCAGAGAAGCCGGTGCGGTCGAGCACCCCGAGCTTGCTCGTACCGTAGGCCTTGGCATAGAGCACCCCGTTGTAGGCGGCCAGCCCGGTGAATCGCCCGCTCGATGCGAGGCTGAAGGTTGACCGCGCCCAGACATAGACGTGACGGCGCGTGCGAATATATAGCGCCTCATCAAGGGCGGCGAACTCGAACGGCCCGTCGGCGGGAACACCGTCCAGCCGGGTAAACGATGACCCGCGGTAGCTCGAGATGGCGCACACCTCTGAGTCATGGTGAACGATATAGAGTTCCTGACCAAACACCGTCAGGGCGAGAATGTCGATCGGGGATCCGGCTACTGGAACCAGTTCACGGCCGTTGACGTACCAGAGGCCGGACTGTAAGCGAAAGTACGCTCGTCCGCGAAAGCTGGTCAGGAGCAGTTGCGAGGCCTCGGTTGTGGCGATGAAGGTGAACCGGCCGTTGCGATAGCGATGGATCGACGTGAGACCCGGATGCCGGTCGGACTCGGCCGTCAGATACAGGTCGGTGCCCACGGCGACGATGCGCGTGATTCCTGCCGGGGCCTGAGGCACGGTGGCCAGGCTCGAACCGTCGAAGCAGAACAGCGCATCTCGTCCGTAGACCAGAAAGTAGGTCTTTCCGCCGACGTCGGTCAGATTGTGGGCATCGGCCGGGGCTTGGTCGACGAGTGCAGCAGGGCTCGAAGGTAGTGCTCGGCGGCGGAGCAGGGCTGTCAAGGTCATGGCCGGTTCCCCCGTGTCGCACCTCGTGTCTGATCGATCATGCTCGCCCCACCTCAGGATTTACGGCAGAATTCGGGACGAAACCCAAGGATTGCCCAGCACGCGGCAAATTCGCACGCCCGGGCAAGGCTGCTCACAGTGAGGGCTAGGGCAACGCATAGTCGACTCATAGAAAAGTAGCGATACTTACTACTATGAGCACACGTGAGAGCACGCACACCGGCCACGGCCCCCGACTGACCAAGGCCGACGGCAGTGCCATTCGCGTACTCGTCGTCGACGACGAACCGACGCTCACTGATCTGCTCTCGATGGCCCTGCGCTATGAGGGCTGGGAGGTGCGCACCGCCGGCGAAGGCCGCCAAGCACTCAGCATCGCCCGCGAATTCCGCCCCGACGCTATCGTTCTCGACATCATGCTGCCCGACATCGACGGCCTGCAGGTGCTGCAGCGGGTGCGCGCCGACGGCTACGAGACACCGGTGCTGTTTCTGACCGCCAAGGATTCCCTCGACGACCGCATCATTGGCCTCACCGCCGGCGGCGACGACTACGTCACCAAACCGTTCAGCCTCGAGGAGGTCGTCGCCCGGCTGCGCGGTCTCATCCGCCGCTCCACCCTCGCCGTGGCGGACTCGACCGACCCGCGCATTACCGTCGGCGACCTCACCCTCAATGAGGACAGCTACGAGGTGTTTCGCGACGGCGACGCCATCGAACTGACCGCGACCGAGTTCGAACTGCTGCGCTTTCTCATGCGCAATCCGCGCCGGGTGCTCAGCAAAGCCCAGATTCTCGACCGGGTCTGGAGCTACGACTTCGGCGGCAAATCCAGCGTCGTCGAAATCTACATCTCGTACCTGCGCAAGAAGGTCGATGTCGGCCGCGAGCCGATGATCCACACGGTGCGTGGCGCCGGTTACATGCTCAAAACTGCTTCATGACTGAGCGGATGCCCCGTCGCCGCGGCCGCACCCGCTCGCCCTGGACCCTGCAGCGCCGCCTCGTGCTCACCGTCGTCGGGCTGCTCGCGGTCGTGAGCATCACGATCGGCATAGTGAGCGTCGTCATTCTGCGCGCTTCCCTGGTCGACCGGCTAGACCTACAGCTCGCCTCGGCCGCTGACCGTTCCGGGGCCGCGCTCGGCGGCGTCGGCGACAACGACGGCGACCGTCTCGGCGACCTGCCCGGCAACCCCTACTTCGGCACTCCGACGGCCGACAGCATTCTCAGCGGCCCGGCCCAGCCGCCCGGACTGCTCGCCCTCGTCTACGACGGAACCAGCATCACGACCGGCTACACCGACGACGAGAGCGGACGAATCGAGGCGCTCACGTCGGAGCAGGTGCAGATCCTCGCCGACCACGTCAACCAATCGACGCCGGTCACGGTGCACCTCGGCGGCGAACTCGGCGAGTACCGGGTGCAGGCCGAAACGTCCCGCACCGGCACGCTCTATCTGGTCGGCCTTCCGCTTTCCGGAGTTGCTGCCACGGCCGCCCAACTGGCCCTGATCGTTGGCCTTGTTTCGCTCGTCGGACTCGTGATCGTCGCCATCATCGCCGCCTGGGTGGTGCGGCTGGCCCTGCGCCCACTGCAGAGGGTCACCGCGACCGCCACCCGGGTCGCGCAGCTGCCGCTGGACCGCGGCGAGGTCTCGCTCGATGATCGGGTTCCGGCCGGCGACACCGATCCGCGCACCGAGGTCGGCCGGGTCGGCGCCGCCCTCAACCGCATGCTCGACCACGTCGACCTCGCCCTGGAGGCTCGGCAGGCGAGCGAACGCAAGGTGCGCCAGTTCGTCGCCGACGCGAGCCACGAACTGCGCACCCCGCTGGCATCCATTCGCGGGTATTCCGAACTCACCCGCCGCAGCGGCCAGGAGCTGCCGCCCGACGCCATGCACGCGCTCGGTCGCATCGAGTCGGAGTCGGTGCGCATGACCGGGCTGGTCGAGGACCTGCTGTTGTTGGCCCGCCTCGACGAGGGCCGTGAACTCGAACTGGAGCCGGTGGACCTCACCATGCTGCTCGTCGACGCCGTCAGCGACGCGCACGCCGCCGGCCCCGATCACGGCTGGAACGTCGAGCTGCCCGAAGAACCGATCGAGGCGACCGGCGACGAACCGCGCCTGCGTCAGGTCATCGCCAACCTGCTCGCTAACGCCCGGATCCACACGGATGCCGGCAGCAGCGTGGTCATCGCGCTCACCGCCATCGGCGACCAGGCCGTCATCACGGTCACCGACAACGGTCCGGGCATTCCCGATGCCCTCAAAAACACCCTGTTCGAACGGTTCGCCCGCGGCGACAGCTCACGCTTTCGCGGAACCGGCAGCACCGGCCTGGGCCTCGCCATCGTGGCAGCGGTCGTCGCTGCGCACCACGGCGAAGTCAGTGTCGAGAGCGCTCCCGGTCGCACCCAGTTTCGGGTGGCGCTTCCGCTCGTCGCGGCCTAGTCGGCTTCGTTCAGCCGCTCCAGCAGAACGGCGAACTGGTCGAGCTCGGCGGTCGTCCAGGTGCTGAGGCGTCGGTGAACGAGAGCGGTGCGCTCGCGGCGCACCTTGGCTAGCTTCGCCTCGGCGAGCGGGGTGAGCGCCAGAAACCGCGCGCGACCGTCGAGCGGATCGACCCGGGTTCCGACGAGGTCCAGCCCACAGAGCAGCCTGGCCTGGCGGCTGATCATGCTCCGATCCACCGCGAGCACCTCGGCGACGACTCCGGCGTGGGTTTCACCCCGTCGAGCGAGCACGCGCAGCACAGCCAGCCCGAACGGCTCCAGGGCCGGGTCGATGCTGGCCGCGGTCGACCGGGTGCTGGCCCGGATTCCCGAGGCGAGCAGGGCCATTTGTGCCTCAACCCGGGCGAGTTCGGGGCTCTCACCATCCACAAATGTCGGTGCGACCGTGTCACTCATCGCGTGTTGTCCTGGTCTTGTCGCTCGCGGGCTGCACGATACGAATCGACTGGGTATCGTGGGCGCGCCCCACCGGCAGCAGGCCAGCGGACGCCGCGCTCACGTCGATCACGATGTCCTCCACGGTTTCCGTCTCGCGCAGCCGGGTCGATTCCGGCGCCGGAGTCGACTCTACGGTGGCCGAGCGCACCCGATCGATGCCGGTCTCCGTGCCGAGCGGATGATTGGGCAGCAGCGACACCATGAGGAGGGTCACGAGAACCAGCGGTGCGCTGACCAGGAAGATCAGGCCGACGCCGGAGCCGTAGGCCGTTTCCACGATGATGCGCAGCACGTCGGGCAGCAGATTGACCTGCGGGATGACACCGTCGCCCAGCAGTCGACCCGCATCCGCTTGATTGGCGGGGCTGAGATTGCCGACGCGGCTGCTGATCTGCGTGGCGACGACACTGCCCAGAATCGACCCCATCACCGAGACACCGACCGCGCCGCCGAGGCTGCGGAAGAAGGTGACCGAGCTGGTGGCGACGCCGAGGTGTCGCACCTCATTGGTGTTCTGCACGACCAGAACAAGGTTCTGCATGACCATGCCCAGGCCGGCTCCGAGGGTAAACATATAGACGCCGACGAAGACGAGGCTGGTGTACACATCGAGCGTGCCGAGCAGGGTGGTGCCGACGAGCATGAGCACGGAGCCGGAGACCATGATCGATTTCCAGGTGCCGCGCCGACTGATCACGGTTCCGAACAGCGTCGACGAGATGAGTAGGCCGCCCATCATGGGAATGGTGAGCAGGCCGGACTCGGTTGGCGTCGCGCCGCGGGCGAGCTGCATGTACTGGCTGAGAAAGACGGAGGTTCCGAACAGGGAGACGCCGACCGCGAGGCTCGCGACCGTCGCGAAGGTAAAGGTGCGATTGCGAAACAGGCTGAGCGGAATAATCGGCTCCGTGGCGCGCATCTCGACGATGACGGCCGCTACGAGCAGCAGGACGGCACCGATTGCCATGACCCACGAGGTCATCGACAGCCACTCAAACTGCGAACCGGCCAGGGTCACCCAGATCAGCAGCAGGGAGATGCTGCTCGTGATGAGCGCGGCGCCCAGATAATCCATGCGTACGACCCGCTTCGGCCGTGCCGGCAGGTGCAGGGTGCGCTGCAGCAGCACGATGGCGACGATTGCCACCGGCAGGGCGATGAAGAAGTTCCAGCGCCAGCCGAAGGCATCCGTTACGACGCCGCCGAGCAGAGGGCCGCCGATGGTGCCGAGGGCCATGACCGCGCCGAACAGGCCGGCATAGCGGCCGCGCTCGCGGGGGCTGATGATGTCGGCCATGATGATCTGGCTGAGGGCGACCAGACCGCCGGCGCCGAGGCCCTGCAGCACCCGGAACGCGATGAGGGTGCCCGCGTCCTGCGAGAAACCGGCGAGGGCGCTGCCGATCACGAAGACGGCGAGGGCCAGCTGAATGAGCAGCTTGCGGTTGAACAGGTCGGCGACCTTGCCCCAGATGGGCGTGCTCACCGTCGTAGCGAGCAGCGTCGCCGTGACGACCCAGGTATAGGCCGACTGCGAGCCCTTGAGGTCACTGAGAATGAGCGGCAGCGACGTGCTCACGACGGTGTTCGCCAGAATCGACACGAACATGCCCAGCAGCAGGCCCGACAGGGCTTCGAGCACCTGGCGGTGGGTCATCGAACCGTCGGGGGCCGGCTCTCGAGCGGTTCGACTGGCGCGGGCCATGCGACTCCTTAAGTGGTTGACAGATATCAACGATAGGCAGGTAGTGGATGCATGTCAACCATTTCGCGTCGGCAGATGCGACACTGGCCGGTAAGTGGATGCTGATTTGCGCGCGCCCGCAACCTGCCGTAGGGTGAACTTTAGCCACAGACCGCCGGTTGCTGCGCTATGTCGAAAGACAGAAGTGCAGACGAAGGTTCATTCACGTGAACGGCCCGCGCAGGTGTTCGAAGTTCAGTTACAATCTTTTGGATTGTTCCCCAAGCTCCGGCGCCCTGCGCTGGAGCTTTTTTCATGTCTGCGCCCCGGGCTACCCGGCACATGATTATTAATGAGGAGCACCATGGCGAACAAGGAAGCAACGGTCGCCGAGCTTACGGAGAAATTCCAGAGCTCGACCGCCGTTCTGCTCACCGAGTACCGCGGTCTCACTGTTGCGCAGCTCAAGAGCCTGCGTAAGTCCATCAGTGAGGACGCCACGTACGCCGTGGTAAAGAACACGCTCACCAAGATTGCGGCCAACAATGCCGGCATCACCTCGTTCGACGAGGAACTTGTCGGTCCGTCCGCTATCGCCTTCGTGCACGGAGACCCCGTCGCCGTCGCGAAGACCCTGCGTGCCTTTACCAAGGCAAACCCTCTCCTGGTGGTAAAGGGCGGTTACTTTGACGGTAACCCGCTCACCGCAGCGGAGGTTGGCAAGCTTGCCGACCTCGAGTCCCGCGAGGTGCTGCTGGCCAAGCTGGCCGGCGCCTTCAAGGCATCGCTGTTCGGAGCCGCTTATCTCTTCCAGGCACCGCTGTCGAAGGCTGTTCGCACCATCGACGCGCTGCGTGAGAAGCAGGAGTCCGCGAACTAGGCACCTGCCTGGTTCACGGTTCACGAATTTTTAAGAAACTAATAGGAGTACATCATGGCAAAGCTTTCCACTGAAGACCTGCTTGAGCAGTTCAAGGGCCTGACCCTCATCGAGCTCTCCGAGTTCGTCAAGGCGTTCGAGGAGACCTTCGAGGTCACCGCAGCCGCTCCCGTCGCCGCTGCCGGAGCCGCTGGCCCCGCCGCTGCTGCTGAAGAGGTCGAAGAGCAGACCGCGTTCGACGTCATCCTTGACGCCGTTGGCGACAAGAAGATCCAGGTCATCAAGGTTGTGCGCGAGCTCACCAGCCTGGGCCTCGGCGAGGCCAAGGCTGTTGTCGATGGCGCGCCGAAGGCCGTCCTCGAGGGCGTTGCCAAGGATGCTGCCGAGAAGGCCAAGGCTTCCCTCGAAGAGGCCGGCGCAACCGTTACCCTCAAGTAATCAACGCCCCATAGGGGCTCTGATTGAGGCGTAGCCGACCAGTTTTCGGACTGATCAGCGTGCAAGGGGCGTCGTTTCCGAAAGGAGACGGCGCCCCTTTGTCGTACCCCAGCGGGCCTGATGAGCGTTACCCACAGCGGATGCCGCGCTCGCGCAGGTGTGTTGTCAGGAACCCGAGACGGTCGGTTGACGTGGCGCGCTCGTGCTCGAACGAATAACGAGGTTCGTCTGGAGCACGGTGGACGCGTCATCGTGCCCACCAAGCGTTGGGTTCTCAAACTCGGCCAGCAGCGAAGCAACCGCGAGCTGGCCCTGCCGACGCGGATGCTGCTCCAGTGTTGTGAGACGAAACATTGTGGAATATGGATGCCCGTCGATTCCGATCACGCTGAGCTCTGCTGGCACCTGGATACCCAATTCCCGAGCCGCGACAATGAGTCCAATCGCGATCTCGTCGCTCGCCGCGAAGATCGCGGTCGGTCGCTGCCGTGGGTCGCCCAGGAGGGCCAGACCGCGCTCATGGCCGCCGGGAACGGTGAATTCAGAGGTATGAAGGCACCCTTGCACCGGTAAACCCGCCTCCGTCATGGCCGCCTCGAAGCCGCCGTAGCGGTTTCTGTGCACGTGAAAATCCATCTCATTGACCCGGCTGCCGCCGACGTGCACGATGTCGCGATGCCCGAGGCTGAGCAGGTGCTCTGTGGCCAGCCTGGCGGCGGCAACGTCGTCGATGGAAATGGTGGGCACGCCGCGAATAGCGCCGCCGATCCCGACCAGCGGGCGCCCCAGACGATGTAGATGATTGACCTCGGCGTCGCTCAGGGCAACGCCCACCGAGACAATGCCGTCGAAACGCTTGCGGGCCAGAAAGAACTCAAAGACGCGCTCGCGTTCGGGAGAGGCCAGGGGCAGGTTGTACAGGGTCATGTCATAGCCCTGCTCGAGCAGTGCCTCTTCCACGCCTTCCAGCACCTCGGCGAAGAACCAACGGTTAATAAAAGGAATGATCACCCCGACGCTCTTGGTTCGGCCGGTCACCAGGCTGGCGGCGTTTTGTGACGCAACGTAACCGAGCTGCCTGGCCGCGTCGACAACCTTCTGGCGGGTCTCGGCCGAGACGTAGCCCCGGCCGCTCAGTGCCCGGCTGGCAGTGGCCTTGGCCACATCGGCGAGGCGCGCGACATCGGCAATTGAACTCATCTGGTCTCCGTCTTTGGCGACTGGTTCTCAGACACGATAGCGCGGGTTGGCGCATCATGGAACCGGTTCCATGATAACCCCTGATTCTCTGCTGATGTTCCGCCACACATGGAGGGTTCCCAGCGGCAGGTTTTGGATCTTTGCCATTTTGTTATCTTCGCAGGGTTGCTATCGCTGATCGGGTGACGTAATTTATGGTGTGGAACCGGTTCCCGAGTTGTGGCAGAAATAGCTTATTCTGGGCCGGTGCCACTAGTCCGGAGCCACCCGCCCTGGCGGAATCTCAGCACCACCACTCGACCAAGCACCACTCAATGAGGAGAAACAAGATGCGGTCTTCCCTGCACCGTCGAATTACAGCACCGCTCGCCCTGGCGGCGATCGCGGGTCTGGCCCTAACCGCTTGCTCCGGCGGCCCGGGAGCTACCACCAATGAGGCTGGCGCCGAGGGCGACGGCGTTGTCACCATCTATGGCACGATCGCCGACACCGAGGCCAAGCTGCTCGAAGAGTCCTGGGCCGGCTGGGCAGCAGACAACAACATCGACATTCAGTACGAATCGTCGAAGGAGTTCGAGTCGCAGATCTCCATTCGCGCCCAGGGTGGCAATGCCCCCGATATCGCGATTTTCCCGCAGCCCGGCCTCATGAAGGACCTGGCCTCCCGCGACTTCCTGAAGCCCGCCCCGGCGGCCGTCGAGGCGAACGCCGACGAGAACTGGTCGGCCGACTGGAAGGCCTACGGCACGGTCGACGACGTCTTCTACGGCGCCCCCCTCATGGCGAGCGTCAAGGGTTTTGTCTGGTACTCGCCGGCGAAGTTTGCGGAGTGGGGCGTTGAAGTGCCCACGACGTGGGACGAGCTGCTCGCCGTTACCCAGACCATCCAGGAAAAGACCGGCGCGGCCCCATGGTGCGCGGGCTTCGGCTCTGGCGACGCCACCGGCTGGCCGGGAACCGACTGGGTCGAAGACCTGGTGCTGCGCGAGGCCGGAGCCGAGACCTACGACAAGTGGGTCGCCAACGAGATTCCCTTCACTGACCCGGCCATCGCGTCGGCCTTCGACTCGGTGGGCGAAATTTTGCTCAACCCGGCCTTTGTCAATGCCACCTACGGCGACGTTGCATCGATCAACAGCACCCCCTTCGGTGACGTTGCCATCCCGGTCTCTGACGGAACCTGTGCGATGACCCACCAGGCATCGTTCTTTGATGGTTTCATCACGGATGCCGGTGGCGAGGTCGGTCCCGATGCTGACGTCTGGGCTTTCATCACCCCGTCCGTTGAGGCGGGCGGCCAGGCTGTTACCGGTGGTGGCGAAATCGTCGGTGCATTCTCCGACGATGCCGACACGCAGGCAGTTCTGGAGTACCTCTCCAGCGCCGACTGGGCCAACAGCCGGGTGGGCCTGGGCGGTGTGATCAGCGCCAACAAGGGACTCGATGCCAGCAAGGCGACGAGCCCCATCCTGCAGGAAGCGATCAAGATCCTGCAGGACCCGGACACCACCTTCCGTTTCGATGGCTCCGACCTGATGCCGGGTGCCGTGGGAGCCGGAACGTTCTGGAAGGGAATGGTGAGCTGGATCAACGGCACGCCGACCAGCGAGGTGCTCACCAGCATCGAAGCGGGTTGGCCGTCGAGCTAGCCTGAAACAGTCAACACTCAGGCATGAAACGGTGTGCCGCCCGCCTTCAGAAACGGGCGGCACACCGTGCGTGACAGGCGTACGTTGCGTATACGTTTTCACCGGTTGTCGAGCGAATACCAGGGTTCACTGCCGTACTCGAAAGGTTTCAGATGTCCGCATTCTTCTCCTGGCTGGCGCAATTACCAGCGCTGGCACAAGTTCCGATCGTCATTCTGGCTTTCGGTGTCGTTGTCGGTGCCATCTTGTTCTTTGTAGAGGTTGCCCCCCGCTCTGGCCGCATCTACACGGTCATTCGTCTCGCCGTCTGCGTTCTGGCACCCCTGATTATTCTGCTGGTGGCCAACTCCTACACCTGGGCCATCATCGGTGCCGGTGTGTTGGGCCTCGGCTTCTTCTATATCGACTATCGATCGCACAAGGGCGCTGGGTACCTATTTCAGCTGGTTGGTTTTCTCGCTCCCGCCATGCTCCTGCTGGCCATCGGCCTGGTCATTCCGACGATTCAAACCACCGTGCAGGCCTTCATGAGCGCTCGCGGTGACCGGTTCGTCGGCCTGGAGAACTTCGTCTGGATCTTCACCCAACCCGAAAACGTGCGCATCGTGCTCAACACGATCGTCTGGGTGCTCATCGTCCCGACCGTCTCGACCATTGCCGGCCTCGCCTACGCGGTATTCATCGACAAGAGCCGCGGTGAAAAATACTTCAAAATTCTGGTCTTTATGCCGATGGCTATTTCGCTGGTGGGGGCATCCATTATCTGGCGTTTCGTCTACACGGCCCGCCCGGCCGATCAGGAGCAGATCGGCCTGCTCAATCAGATCGTGGTGTTGTTTGGCGGCCAGCCGGTCGACTTTCTCTCCTTCTCTCCGTTCAACACCCTGTTCTTGATCGTGATTCTGATCTGGGTGCAGACCGGATTCGCGATGGTCGTGCTCTCGGCCGCCATTAAAGGCGTACCGACCGAGCAGATGGAGGCCGCCGAACTCGACGGAACCAACGCCTGGCAGCAGTTCGTGAACGTGACCGTTCCGGGCATCCGCGGCGCCCTCGTCGTAGTTCTGACGACAATTTCTATTATTTCGCTCAAGGTCTTCGACATTGTGCGCACCACGACGGCCGGCAATAACGAGACCAGCGTCGTGGCCAACGAAATGTATACCCAGTTCAAAAACTTCGAGCAGGGCCGCTCCGCCGCCTTCGCTCTGGTGCTCTTCCTGCTGGTGCTTCCGATCGTTGTGTATAACGCCCGCCAGATTAAGAAGCAGAGGGAAATCCGATGAGCGCGGTCATTCCGATAGACGCCACCACTAAGCGCCGCAGTGCCCGGAGCACGGAAGCAACGATCGCACGCAAGACCAAGAAGCGGTTGACCAGCCGCGGAGCGACCATCGGGGCGCTTATCATCGCGGTGCTCTGGTCTATCCCTACCTTGGGCCTGCTGGTGTCGTCATTCCGGCCGGCGCAGGAAGTGCGCACCACCGGCTGGTGGACCATCTTCACCAACACCGGGGTCACCTTCGACAACTACATCACTGCTCTGGCCGCCGGCAATAGCCAGATCAATCTGGCCGGGTCGTTCATTAACTCGATCGCAATCACTCTCCCGGCCACGCTCATCCCGTTGATGATTGCCAGCCTTGCGGCCTACGCCTTTGCCTGGATCGATTTTCGCGGCAAGAACGTGATGTTCATCGGAGTCTTCGCCCTGCAAATCGTGCCGATTCAGATGGCGCTCGTTCCGTTGTTGCAGTTCTTCTCCGGCGGCACGCTCTTCGGCTACCCGGTGGTCGCGGCGCTCAACCCGGGCAGCGGCTACTCGCAGGTCTGGATCGCGCACACCATGTTTGCCCTGCCGCTGGCCATCTATTTGCTGCACAACTTCGTCTCGGAGATACCGGCCGAAGTCATTGAAGCCGCTCGGGTTGATGGCGCTGGCCACGGGCAGATCTTCTTCCGCATCGTGTTGCCCCTGACCATGCCGGCCATCGCCTCGATCGCCATCTTCCAGTTTCTGTGGGTCTGGAACGACCTGCTGGTGGCGCTAATCTTCGCCGACGGCGCGGTTGCCCCGATGACCAAGCTGCTCGCCGAACTCTCCGGCGCCCGCGGCCAGGACTGGCATCTGCTCACGGCCGGTGCGTTCCTGTCTATTCTGGTGCCGCTGATCGTGTTCTTCTCCCTGCAACGCTTCTTTGTGCGGGGCCTTCTGGCCGGGTCTACCAAGGGGTAGGTGGGCCTGCAGATCTCCGGTGAATGGTTACCGGGGCCGACCCCGACGGGGTGGCCCTCGGTCGTTATGCCCAGCGCAAGGCGTTGGCGTTGAGGGAGTTGTCGACGACGAGGCTGATGGTGCCGGCGACGTAACGGTCGACTGACCACTCCAGAGGTAGGCCGTCGCGGCTGAAGCTAACGCGCTTGTGCATGAGCAGCGGGGACCCGCGGCGCACATTGAGCAGCCGCGCGTCTTCCGCCCCTGCGGGGCAGGCGGAAAACTGGTGCTCCGCGCGGGAGAAAGTGATGTTGGCCGTCGCCGCGAGCCAGGCAGTCACCGACGGGCAGTCGGACGAAATCTGCTCCACCTCGGCGCCGACCGAGTCCCGGTAGCGGGTGCGCTCCACCATGATGGCGCTGCCGTCAAGCAGGCGTACCCGCACAACGCAGAACACGCGAGCGGCTGTCGGTAGCCGAAGTTCCTCGCGGTCGAGCGGCGAAGCGTCCTGCCACACCCCCGAGATGACGTGGCCGGCTGGAACGCGCCCGCGCGACGACGCCCATTGGGCAAAACTTCGAAATTCTTCGAACGTGGCGGCTGGCCGCGGCTCGCCGACGACGGTGCGCCGACTGCCACGACGGGAGGCCAGGACCCCCTCGGTTTCGAGTTCGCCCAGCGCCTGCCGGATGGTACCGGGAGCAACGTCGAATTCTTCCGAGAGCTCACGTTCGCTGGGCAGCTGACTTCCGCGCTCATAGAAGCCCCGGGTAATTGCGCCTCGAACGGTTTCTGCAATGTCGTGATACCGCGCCACGCCCAACCTCACTCTGTACGGCCGCGCTCTGAGCGCCCAACCTGGATCACTGTCCAAAGTATTGCGTCACCGCAACGTGCGACGACCGCACCGGACTCACGCACTGGGGGTTCACCGAGCGTTTACCTACTCGTCACTCAATTTACCCATCCCGGCCCAACTTCTCTAGTGAACTTCGAACGTCAAAGATCAAAGTTCACTAGAGAAGTTGGGTGAGCGATGATCTTTTGTCTCGGGAGTCTCCGTCGGTGACCCACCGGTACACGATCATTCTGGCTGAAGAGGATTTCAATGAACACGTCGCACCGCCGTTACCTGCCCGCAATCCTGCTTGTCGGCGCGATTGGCCTGTCTGGTTGTGCTAGCACCTCCACTGACGCTGCCGCGGACGCAGGCTGGGCCGCCGCGACATCGGTCGAAGCCGGTGGGGGGCTGGACAGCCTTGTCAGTGCTGCGCAGGCTGAAGGAACCCTGAACGTCATGGGACTGTATCCGGACTGGGCAAACTATGGGGTGTTGGTCGAGGAATTCACGGCGACCTACGGCATTGAAGTCGACAACGACACCTCGGCCGGTTCCAGCCAGGACCAGATCAATGCCATCAAGAATCGCATTGGCCAGAGCCGGTCCCTCGACTACCTCGACACCGGAGTTTCCTTTGCCAACAGTGCCAGTGCGGAGGGGCTCCTGGCTGAGTATCGTCCTGCCACGGTTGCTGACATTGACCCGGCACTGACGGACACCGACGGTCGGTGGACGAACCAATACGGCGGTTACGTCACCATCGGGTGTGACGCGGCGGCGGTGGCGGTGTGTCCCACATCTTTCGCCGAACTCAACGATTCACAGTACGCCGGCAAAGTCGCTCTCACCGGAAACCCTGCCCAGGGCGAATCCGGCTTCAACGCGGTTTGGGCCGCAGCGATGGCGATGGGCGGCAGTCTCGACGACATCCAGCCGGGCATCGACTTCATGGCGGAGTTGTCGGCGAGCGGCATCCTCATTCCCGTCGAGGCCAACGCTGGAACGCTGGAAACCGGTGAAACCCCCATCATTATCAACTGGGACTACCTGAATTTGGCAGCCGCCGATGACACTGCCGCAGCTGGTGTCGATTTTAAAGTTGCCATCCCGACGGACGGCACTATGGCGTCTTACTACGCCGCGTCGATCAATGCAGACGCCCCGCACCCCGCTGCGGCACGCCTCTGGATCGAGTTCATGTACTCCGACGAGGGCCAGAATATCCTGCTCAATGGCTACACCCGACCCGTGCGTTTTGACGCACTGGTCGAATCCGGTGCTGTCGACACGGCTGCGGCCGATAGGCTCCCTACCGTCACGAACGGCTTCGAGTTTCCGTCCGAAGCCCAGCGCAGCGCCGCCAACCTGCTCCTGGCTGAGAAGTGGGACGCAGCGGTCGCCTCGTGACGCTCACGGTGGCTAGGAGCGACGCTCCCTCCGGCACTGATTCGGTCGATCGGGCAACGGATCTCGTTCATTCGTCGCCCGCTCGGCCCGAGCGCCGAGGCGACTCCTCGTTCATGGGACTGATCCCTTTCCTAGTCTTCATCGCATTTTTTCTGGGCGTGCCGGTCTGCGGCATCGTGCTGTCGGCGTTTCGAGTCGCCGACGTCAACGACCCGGGAATCTACGTGCCCAGCCTGGCCAACTTTGTGGCCAGTTTCCGGGGGGCGTCCTGGGAGGCAATGCAGAACAGCCTGCAGATTAGCCTGATAGCCGCACTGACCGGCGGCATTATCGGTCTGGCCCTCGCGCAGGCCATTCTCACTACGCGCTCCAAGAAACTCACCGCCGTGGTCACCGTACTCACGAGCGTGCTGGCCAATTCCGGAGGCGTTCCGCTCGCGTTCTCCTTCATCGCGGCGGTCGGGAACGCCGGCATCATGACGGGGCTCCTGTCACTGACGGACCTGGGTTTCACCCTCTACAGCAGCGGCGGACTCATTCTGATGTATCAGTATTTTCTGATACCGACCATGGTCATGGTTGTTTTGCCCACCCTGGCCGGCCTGCGCTTGGAGTGGAAGGAGGCGGCAGCCTCCGTCGGGGCAACCAGCTGGCACTTCTGGAAGAAGGTCGGCTTGCCGATCGCCACTCCGGCGATTCTGGCCGGATTTGTCCTGCTCTTTGGCGCGTCGTTCGCGACCCACGCCTCGGCCGCGGCCCTGATCGGAGGCGGTGGAGTACCCCTCATTACCCTCCGCATCGACAGTGGACTGGCCGGTGGCAACTTGGCCGGACAGGAGAATGTGGCGATGGCACTGGGTGTCAACATGATCATCGTGGCCCTGCTGGTCTTACTCGTCTACATGCCGCTGCAGAAACGGAGTCTGAGATGGTTCCAATGAAGCAGCCGACGCGTGCGGCGCGCGGCATCCGTATCGTGGCGCCGGGGCTCAGCTGGGCCTTGATCATCTTGGTGGCGCTCTACATTGCGGTGCCGATGCTCTGCGCTTTAGCCTTCAGCATCTACGTGCCCACCATCGGATTCACCTTTGAGCCGTATCTGGAATCGGTGCGTGACCCCGGATTTTTCGGTGCGCTTTCGCTGACGCTGCTCATAACCGTTCTGACCGTTTTCGGGCTACTGGCCATTATGGTTCCGACCATGGTGTATCTCCACCTCAAGGCGCCCCGGTGGCGCCCCATTATTGAGATCGTCTGCACGATCCCCCTCGTCGTACCGTCAATCGCTCTAGCGGCCGGATTAGTCACCGTGCTGCGCAGCATGGCCAGTTTCGGTCGCGGTTCCGTGCCGGCTCAGATCAGCCAGCTGCTGCAAAACCCCGACCTGCCCATCGTTCTGATCGGCAGCTACATCGTCTTAACCCTGCCATTCGTATTTCGATCGCTCGATGCTGGTCTGCGCACCATTGATCTGCGTACCCTCGTCGAGAGCGCACATTCACTCGGGGCGAGCGGCGCCACAGTGCTCTGGCGGGTCATCCTGCCCAACATTAAAGGGCCGGTAATCTTCTGTGTCTTCTTCTGTATCGCACTGTGCCTGGGTGAATTCACGATGGCGGTGACGCTTGGCTATCGAACTCTGCCAGTTTGGCTCACCCAAATTGCCGGATCCAATTTTCGCGCGTCCATTTCCATGTCCCTCCTCATTAACGCACTCACCTGGGCACTGTTGATCGCCATGACCGTACTCGCCGGACGGGCAGCTCCCGCGCGCGCCCTGGCCTTGAAAGGACACGAATCGTGACGCTTACAGCAACAATCGCTCACCCCCGAAGTGCAACGGGGGCGCGTATCGAGTACACCTCGGTGAGCAAGAAATTTGGTGATACTACCGTGCTCACTGGCCTTGACCTCACTGTCGAACCCGGGGAATTTGTTGCACTGCTCGGCCCTTCTGGCTGCGGAAAAACAACAGCGCTGCGAATTCTTGCCGGGTTCGAGACCGCGTCGAGCGGTACTCTCACGGTGGACGGGCGCGATGTATTGCAGGTTGCGGCCCACCGTCGCGGCATTGGCATGGTGTTTCAGTCGTACAGTCTGTTTCCCAACCTCAGTGTGGCCGACAACGTATCGTTCGGACTCGTCGTGCGACGCGAAGGCAAGGCCAAGCGGGTAGCGAAACTGACCTCTTTGCTTGAGCTGGTCGGGCTGCCCGGTTTCGCAGATCGGTTTCCGGCTCAACTTTCCGGCGGACAACAACAGCGCGTCGCGCTCGCACGAGCGCTCGCCGTTGAGCCTCGGGTGCTGCTCTTGGATGAACCCCTGTCGGCTCTGGATGCCAGGGTGCGCGCCTCACTTCGGGAGGAGATTCGCAACCTGCAACTCCGGCTCGGGATCACAATGCTCTTTGTCACCCATGACCAGGATGAAGCGCTAGCGATGGCCGATCGGGTGGCGGTCATGCGGGGCGGTGGAATCGAACAGATTGACCAGCCGGGGGTTCTCTACGACCAACCGAGCACTGATTTCGTTGCTCGCTTCGTTGGTACGACGAACCAGCTCGCCGTCGCCCGCGGCGCGGCCGTCCCCGAGCTCTGGACGCCCCACCGTGATGGCGATCGTGATTTGCTTTATGTGCGGCCCGAATTGCTCATGCTGGAGGCGTCCGAGCGCGGATCTGCCCACATCATTTCCCACGTTTACCGCGGTGCGACGACTCGCATCACGGCCAAGATCGAGGGTGACATTAGTCACGGAAGTTCCGAGATCAAGGTCGACGTTCCCTCGGCTAGCGCAGCCAAATTAGCGATCGGCCTGAGAGTTCGGGTTCGACTTACGGGGCGCCCGGCGCTTCGGATGGAGGCATAAATGCAAGCCCAATTTCTTAACACCAGCATTGACGTGAGCGCGAGCTTGCTGCCGGGCGCAGCATCTGCGATTATTTTTGACTGCGACGGACTACTTGCGGACACCGAGGACCTCTGGTTGCGTGCCGTGGCTGCGTGCGCGAACGAGCGCGGCACAACCCTGACCGACCTGGCCGGTTTTCGTGGTGGCGCAATAGACGACGTGGCCGCGCAGCTCGTGACGATCCTCGCCGCTGCCGGGCTTCCGACCCTCTCGGTAAACAAATTGGAGGTGTCGCTGTCCGAAGAATTTCAATCCCTCATCGCCCAGGAGGCGACCGCGATGCCGGGAGCTGTGGCCCTGGTGAGTGAACTCGCGTCACGATTCCCCGTCGCGGTCGCGTCAAACAGTCCGCGTGCGCTGCTCGACCAGATTCTGGAACGTATCGGTGTGCGGGACTTGATCACGTGTTCCGTCGCCCGGGATGAGGTGTCGGCGGGCAAACCCGCTCCCGAGCTGTACGTGGCTGCCCTCCGCAAACTGCACGAACTCGATCCATTGGTAACCGCCGAGACAGCCGTCGCCTTTGAAGACTCGGCGGTGGGGGCGTTGGCTGCCATGAGTGCCGGCCTGCTCGTTGTCGGCGTCAACGCTGACCCGAAAGTGGTCCTCAACTGCCACGTGCGGCACACCACTCTGCTCGAAGAAGAACTCGTCGATTGGGCCCGTATCTTGGAACGGGAGAAGCCCGCGCAGGTCGGGCCGTACACTCTCGTCGGGGGCTCCTTCGACGCGGCGACGTCGACTTTGACCGTGCAGTGCCAATATCCGGCCGAACAAACGGCGCGGGTGCAGGTTTATGCCCAGAGTGACTGTCTGTGGAACGAGCTGCCGGCAGGTCTACCCGTGGCATCGGCATCCGTGCCCAACAATAGGGAATCACTTTCAATAGATCTGGCCCACCTGCCCGACGGGACCTATCGTTTTCTGCTGGTGACGGATGGTTTAGTACCGGAATGGAATGGGCGGACCGGTGAATTCACCGTGCGGACAACCGTGCCAGTGGCACAGTCCGCAGCTCCTCAGACAGCGGCGCCCGCTACGTTCACTCCGGAATCGCCGGAGCAGGGTGTGACCGCCATGACCTGGAATCTCTGGTTTGGCGGATGCCACTCCAACGACGGCCACGCCAAGCAGGTCGCGTACCTTCGGGAATCTTCCCACTCGATCGTGGCCCTGCAGGAGTCATTCGGGGATCATGGCCGTCGGTTGGCGGCGGCGATGGGGTGGAATATCGCGCAACAGGGTCATGACACCGCGGTGATAAGTCCGTATCCACTGTCGCTTCATCAGACCGAGACCGATCCCTTCGCAACCTGTGCCACCGTTTTCACACCGACCGGCGCCGTCACGGTGTGGTCAGCGCACCTGTGGCACTCGGACTACGGCCCCTATACGGCCGATGATGCGCGCATTCCTGCGCGCTATACCCTCGCCAGCCGGGGCGAACGCCGACGCACAGGCGAGCTCGCGAAAATCTTGTCTGAACAGGGCCGGCTCGAGCGCGAGGGCGTTGTGTCTGCACAGGATTCCATTCTCATCATGGGTGATTTCAACGTGCCCTCGCATCTGGACTGGAAGCCGGGACACCGCGCCAATACTGTCGAGTGGCCCACTTCACGCATGCTCGAGGTCGCGGGGTACGCCGATGCATTTCGAGTCGTTCATCCGAATGTTGGTGTCGCGCCCGGGCACACCTGGTCGCCGATCATCCCATCCGATGAGGAACCTCGGGACCGGATTGACTTCATCTTTAGCCGGGGCGCGCGCGCCTTAGCGGCCTATACCGTAGCCGGTGAGGCAGAGAGCGAGGCACCCCCAAAGCGCCGCATCGGTGAAAACCGCCAAGTTGGCCTGGGTGCGAGCGTTCTAGGCCACCACCTTGAGAATGCGTGGCCGACCGATCACGCAGCTGTCGTGGCCCGGTTGCACTGGAATTGACGGAGGTTCCTGGGCCGAGTCGGGACATCCGCCTCGCGGCGTGGTGTGCGCTGCTTTGCTGCCGACCGAAAAAAAGTAGTCCACAGCTGCGTTTAGAGTAAGTGCATGAGTGGAATGCACGGGGCCCCTGGCCACGGCCCGCGGCAGCAGGCGGGCGTGGAGCGCCCCCGCAAGCGAGTCAGTGGAGCGGATACCGCGGCGCAGCGCGCCGAGAACGCGCTCGCCCCGCGCATCCCGCACCTGCTCGCCCGCATCACCGATCTGTTCGCGCCGCACCGCAACACACTCATCGTCACGGTCGTACTCGTTCTGATCAGCGCAGCCCTCTCGGTCGTGCCGCCGCTCCTCACCCAGCGGGCCTTCGACGACGGCCTCTTTCCGCCCGGCGACACCCCGAACCTCTCGGTGCTTGGCGTTCTCGTGGCGCTCATGCTCGGTGTTTTTCTGGTCAACGCGCTGCTCGGCGTCTGGCAAACCTGGCTCACCGCGAGCGTCGGCAACAAGGTGATGGGCGCCCTGCGGGTGCGCCTGTTCACGCACCTGCAGGCTATGGAACTGAGCTTCTTCACCAAGACCAAGACCGGCGTGATTCAGTCGCGGCTGCAAAACGATGTCGGCGGTGTCGCGACGGTGCTGACCAACACGATTTCCAGCATCCTGGGCAACACGGTCACGGTTATCGCGGCGTTCGTGGCGATGCTGCTGCTCAACTGGCAGTTGACCATCGTGGCGGTCGTGCTGATGCCGGTTCTGGTGTTCGCCCAGCGCCGGGTCGGGCAGGTGCGGGCGCGCATCGCCGGAAAGACCCAGGAATCGCTCTCGGACATGACCGCGATCACCCAGGAGACACTGAGCGTGTCGGGAATTCTGCTCTCCAAGAGCTTCACCCGGCAGCAGAACGAGATCGATCGGTATGCGCAGGAGAACCGCAACCAGGTGCGGCTGCAGGTGAGCCAGCAGATGAGCGGCCAGTGGTTCTTCGCCACCGTGAGCGTGTTCCTGTCGGCGATTCCCGCGATCGTCTACCTCGTGGCCGGTGCGCTCGTGTTCAACGGAACCACCGAGATCACCCCCGGTACGATCGTGGCCTTCACGACCGTGCAGTCCCGGCTGATCTTTCCGCTGCTCGGACTCATGCGGGTCGCCCTCGACCTGCAAACCTCGTCAGCACTGTTTGCGCGCATCTTTGAATACCTCGACCTGAAGCCGGCGATCAGCGACAAGCCCGACGCGGTGCTCGTGCCGACGGCCGGCACCGATCGGGGCCGGGTCGAGTTCGACCGGGTACGGTTCGCCTACCCGGATGCCGGCGGCGACGCCCGCCCGACCCTCGACGACGTGTCCCTGACAATCGAGCCGGGCCAGTTCGCGGCCTTTGTCGGGCCGTCCGGCGCCGGCAAAACCACGGTTTCCTACCTTATTCCGCGCTTTTACGAGGTCTCGGCCGGCCGGGTGATGTTCTCCGGGGTCGACGTGCGGGACCTGCAGCAGGAGTCGCTCGTATCGCACATCGGCATCGTCAGCCAGGAAACCTACCTGTTTCACGCGACCATCGCCGAGAACCTGCGTTACGCGAAACCCGAGGCAACGGATGCCGAGCTGGTCACCGCAGCGCGCGCCGCCAACATCCACGACACGATCGACTCCTTTCCGGCGAAGTACGACACCATGGTGGGGGAGCGCGGCTACCGGCTGTCCGGCGGCGAGAAACAGCGCATCGCTATTGCCCGGGTGCTGCTGAAGGACCCGCCGGTACTCATTCTTGACGAGGCCACGAGCGCGCTCGACTCCATCTCGGAGAGCGTCGTGCAGGCCGCACTCGACACGGCCAGTCACGGCCGCACGACCATCGCGATCGCCCACCGCCTGTCGACGATCGTCGACGCCGACGTGATCTTCGTCGTCGACGCCGGCCGCATCGTCGAGCGTGGCACCCACGCCGAACTGCTGGCCCGAGGCGCCGTCTACGCGTCTCTCTACGCCCGCCAAATCACGTCGAGCCCCACCTCCTAAACTTCCCGGGCCCAGGCCGGGGAAGGGGGCCCATGATAGATCATGGGCCCGGTTCCCTAGGGTGGGCCCGGTTCCCGAGGGTGGGCCCGGTTCGCGCGACACCACACACCCCTGTTCACTTTCGCGTCGACGGGGCAACGTTTCCTGTTTACCTTCGGGCAATGTGCTGGTCACCCGCATTTTGGAAGATCGGTGTGCTCCACATTGGGGCTTACCCATCGCCCAAATAGCAGACGGACAGTAATGAAAACAACTCGGCTCCTTGCCGCCACAGCCGTAGCATCAGTCGCGATCCTGGCCTTAGCCGGATGCGTGCAGAGCAGCGCCGCAACATCGCTGGACACCGATGGGTCGGCCGATCAGGCCCTCACGGTACTCATCAGTGGCGGTGAAAACATCCAGGCGCTGTGGGAAGACCACCTCATTCCCGCCTTCGAAGAGGAGAACCCCGGTTACACCGTCGCGGTCAACCTCGATCTGCACGGCGAGCACGATGCCCAGACGATGGCCAAGCTGACGAGTGCCACGGAGCAGGAAAAGGACCCGGGCTTCGACCTCGTTGACGGCGGATTCGTGCCCATGGCCGCCGAGGCCGGACTGCTGACGCCGATGACCGCGGACGAAATCTCCGCTTTCAATGACATTCCGGGTGACGTCGTCGAGGCCGGTGGTGTCGGCGGGATCGCCTACCGCGGCTCCGTCGTTCTGCTGGCATACGACACCGCCACCATCCCGACACCGCCGAAAACCCTCGACGAGCTGCTGGCATGGATTGAGGCGAACCCGGGCGAATTCACCTACAACTCCCCGAAGTCCGGCGGATCCGGCTCGGCCTTCGTCGCGACGGTCCTCGACAAGTACGTCTCTGAGGATGCCCGCGCAAAAATGACCGTCGGCTACGAGAAGGAACTGGAAAGCGAGTGGACCGAAGGGTTCGAAACACTCCGCAGCCTGAACCCGTACATCTACCAGAATGGTTTCTACCCCAACGGCAACCAGCAGACGCTGGACCTGCTGGCGAGCGGTGAAATCTCGATGGCGCCGGTCTGGTCCGACATGTTCATCTCCGGCAAGAAGAACGGCGCGATTGGCGAGTCCGTGAACTACACGCAGATCGCCGACCCGTCCTTCACCGGAAGCGCAGCCTACCTCGGCGTTCCGGCTGCCAGCCCCCGCCAGGAGGGTGCGCTCAAGCTCGCCAACTTCGTCCTGACCCCCGACGCTCAGGAAATGATCGTGAACGAGATCGCCGGCTTCCCGGCAATCAGCCTCGACCTGCTTTCGGCCGACATCCAGAACGAGTTCGAGGATGCCGATACCGGCAACCTGCGCAAGGGCTACTTCTCTCAGATGGGCAGTGACTTGAGCAACCTGTGGGATCAGGAAGTTCCGGGACAGTGACTCTCGCCCCGACCAGGGGCTCAAAGCGACGCGCCATAGCCACCCCGGCTGTGGCGCGTCGCCCGTTGGGCTTCTTCCTTGCCCTTCCCCCGATCATTTTGATTCTGCTGTTCGTGGGATTCCCGATCGTCCTGGCATTTGCGTTCAGCATCGGCCTGACCGGTGGCCTGAACCACGTGATCGCCTCGAGCGGCCTGAACGTGCACGAAGCCGAGAACTGGTGGGGAACACCGGCGGCCTATATCGAGGTGCTCTCGAACTCCCGCATCCTGCGCGACCTCTCGGTCACCGTCGGCGTGACAGCGCTCAGCACGGTCATCGTCATTTTTCTGGCTCTGGGCATCGGGCTGTTCCTCAAGCTCCGTGACGGACGGATGGCCCGGCTGCTGTCCGGTCTGGCGATCATCCCGCTGTTCATCCCGGTGGTCATCGCCTCCTGGGCAATCGTCACGTTCTACTCCGGTGACGGCTTCGTGCGCAGCGTCTTTGCGCAGTTCGGTGTCGAGGCACCGGTGTGGGCCTTCACCATGGTCGCCGTGGTGATCGGATCTGTGTGGACCTCGCTGCCGTTCGCGGTACTCATGATCACCTCCGGCCTGCAGGCCATTCCCAACGCCATGATCGAAGCGGCGCGGGACGCCGGTGCCGGGTTTCTGCGCATTGTCGTATACATTCTCATTCCCATGGCCTTCGTACCGATCCTGATCGCGGTCACGTTCACCGCGATCGGCGTGGTCGGCTCCTTCACGGTGCCGTACTTCACCGGGCCCAATGCGCCCAACATGCTCGGCGTGAGCATGTCCAACTATTTCTCGGCCTTCAACCAGCCGCAGCAATCCGTCGTGATGGCCTTCATCGTCTTTGTGATCGCATCCGGTATCGCTGCAGCGTATGTCTGGGCCAACTTTCGATCAGCAAAGGATCAGGGGAAAGTCTGATGACGATGGTCACCAAGCGCGCGCGCCAGGACGCAGCGCGGCTCAACTTCAGCGGTCCGCTCAGCGGGCTCTTTTTCGTCCTCATGGTCGTTTTCATTCTCGGCCCGCTGGCCGGGCTGGGCATTCGAGCATTTGCCGAATCCTGGACCTTCCCCAACCTCGGCCCGGACGGCTGGACCCTGCGCTGGTGGAGCGTGGTGCTCGGCGACGAAACGCTCGGCCGTGCGGTGCAGAATTCGCTCGCGCTCGCCGCGTTGACCGTGCTGGTGTCGGCCTGCATCTGTCTGCCGGCCGCGTATGCTTTCGCGCGCTACGAATTCTGGGGTCGGCGAACCTTTCTGATCGGGCTGTTCGCCCTCAACGCCTTCCCGAAAATGGGTCTGTACGTCACCATCGCCTCGCTGTTTTACGCGTTCAACCTAATGAGCACCGTGCTGGGCGTGTTGATAGTGCACGTTTTGGGAACCGTAGTGTTCATGACCTGGATTCCCGCTGCGGCCTTCGCCGCGGTGCCACGCAGTCTCGAGGAAGCCGCGCGCGACGCCGGGGCCTCGAAACTGCGAGTGTTCCTCAGCGTGACCTTTCCCCTGGCCCTGCCCGGAATTTTGGTGGCCGCGGTGATGTCGTTTCTGGCGTCGTTCGACGAGGCGCAGGGGACCTATCTCATTGGCGCACCCGACATTATGACCATGCCAACGCAGATGTACACCCTAGTGCTCAACTACCCGAATCAGGTGGCGGCTGTGTTCTCCATTCTGCTGGCCATCCCCTCGGTCGCCCTGCTGCTGGCGGCGCACAAGCACATCGTCGGCGGCACGCTCGCCGAGGGATTCCAAATCAAATAGCTCCGCTCCGGCAATCGCAAGAAGTGTAGAGAAGACCATGACTTTGATCGAAGAAATACATTCCACGACACCCACACACCGTGAAACGGATGCCGGCGGCTCGCGCGGTCTGCGCGTGCGCGGCCTCCACAAGGTGCTCGGCGGTCGCACCATCATCGACAATCTCGACCTGACCGTGCAGGACGGGGAGCTGGTCTCCCTGCTTGGCCCCTCCGGCTGTGGAAAAACCACGACCCTGCGCATGATCGCCGGATTCCTCGCGCCCGACGCCGGCTCGATCCAGGTGCACGACCGCGAGGTGTCCGCCCTCGGTGCCGAGAAACGGCCCAGTGCCATGGTGTTTCAGAACTATGCGCTGTGGCCGCACATGACGGTCGTGAAGAACGTTGGCTTCCCCCTCAAACTGCGTCGACTCGGCAAAAAAGAGATCGAGCAGCGAGTGGATGCTGCCCTCGCGCTGGTCAACCTGCTGCACCACAAAAACTCACGTCCGGCCCGCATCTCCGGGGGTGAGCAGCAGCGCGTTGCCCTGGCGCGCGCCCTGGTGCAGGAGCCGGAGCTGCTGTTGCTGGACGAACCGCTCAGCAACCTGGACGCGAAGCTGCGGGTGAAAGTGCGTGAGGACATCCGTGAAATTCAGCAGCGCCTGGGCATCACGACGCTGATCGTGACGCACGACCAGGAGGAGGCGATGTCGATGTCCGATCGAATCGCCGTGATGAACGCCGGAAAGATTGAGCAGTTCAGCCGCCCGGCCGAGCTGTATTCCCGGCCGGAAACCGAATTCGTCGCCACCTTTATCGGCAGCCTGAACCGGATCGAAGGTTCGCTGGTGAACGGCGCCATCGTGCCCGGTGACGACGTCATCGGCATTCGCCCGGAAGACGTGGTGTTCACCCTGCACGCATCATTCGATGCACGCCCGGCCGTCGTCGAGCGCGTCGTGCCCCACGGGCATTTTCACGAAATCTACCTGAAGCGCGATGACGCCACTCTTCGCGCCTTCGCCTCCGGGCTGCCACCGGCGCCCGGCGATCGCGGTCACGCCGCCATCCAGAAAGCGCTTACCTTTCGGCAGGGCCGGCTCGTCACGACCGCCGGGGTGGCGGCATGAGCGCGCCCAGCGCGGCCGCCCAGCGGGTCGCCGCCGTCACCGCTCACCGCGGGGATTCCCAGAATTTTCGGGAGAATACCCTCGCAGCGATTCGATCGGCGATTGCGGCGGGAGCGGACTACGTCGAGGTCGACGTTCGGGTCACCCGTGACGGTCAGGTGGTGTTGCTGCACGATGCGAGCCTCCTTCGGTTGTGGGGCTTCGACGCCGCCATCGCGGACCTGACCTACGCGCAGGTCGCCCTGTTGGGCGGCGACGATCTTCGTGTCCCGTTGTTGCGAGACGCGCTGAAGCTGTTCGAAGATTCCCCCGCCCTGCTGCTTATCGACATGGACGAGGAAGCGCCGGCCGCGCCGGCTTTTGACGTAGTGCGAGAAAGCGGCCTGGACGTCGCGTGGTGTGGAAGTTTGGCCGGGATGCGGCGCATCCGTTCTCTGGATGCTGCGGCTAGCATCTGGCTGCCGTGGCACCGGCGCGAGGCGCCACCGCTCGAGTTGATCGATGAGCTCCGGCCGGATTTTGTGAACGCGGAGTATGTCGTGCTCAGCCGAAAGCTCGTGGACGACATTCATGCCCTGGGCTTGCGGGTCGCCTGCTGGACGGTCGATAGCGCCGCGATCATGCGGTGGGTGCTCGCGCTGGGCGTGGATTCCGTGACCTCCAATCGGTTGGCTCTGCTCGCCGAGACCGTGCGCGAGGCCGTCGGGCCTGAGCCGGCGGCTTTCTCTGCGGTTTCGGCGTTCTCGGCGGACGAGCTGCGCGAGGCCAGTGCGATTGCCCGGGAACTCGCGATCTGGGCGCAGCAATATAGCCGATCCGCCGACAAGGGAACAATTTCGACCAAGGCGAACCCCGGCGACCTCGTGACCGAGGTGGACGTTGCCGTCGAGGCACATGTTCGCGCGCGGATTGCTGCCAAATTTCCCGGCCACAACTTCGTCGGCGAAGAGATGGGCGGCGAGGCGCAGGCCGGCGTGCCGTGCTGGTACCTCGACCCGGTCGACGGCACGACAAACTACGCCAACCTGATTCCGTGGACGTCGTTTTCACTCGCCCTGGCGGTGGATCACGTTCCCTACGTCGCCGTCGTGTCCGAACCCTGGCGCGGCGACCTGTTCGAAGCGGTGGCCGGGCAGGGCGCCCGGCTCAATGGCGCTGCCCTGGCGCTGCCCCGAGCCGGCGAGGGACCGCTGTCGCTGGCCGGACGGGTCGTACACACGGAACTCGCCGGGCACCTGCCGTGGCCGGGCATGATCGAACTCCTGACCGCGCTGGGCGAGCGGTTCAGCATCATGCGGGTGATGGGCTCAGCCACGCTGACCGTCGTGGGAATCGCCGCCGGACGGGGAGCCGCCTCGGTGATCGGCCAGTTCAGCGCCGTCGACCATCTGGCCGGCACCCTGATCGTGCAGGAGGCCGGTGGCGTCGTGCTTGACGAAGACGGGATTCCGAACGCGTTTCCTCGGCGCGGCGGCATCGTGGTGGCCGCCCCCGAGGCCGCGACGGAAGTGTATGGCCTGTGGCGCGCCGCCGTGCGCGCGAGCTGATGCCCGCACTCGACGCACTCGACGGCCTCGACCGGCAGACGCCCTGGCACCTGGTCGACCGGTTACCGCTCGACTTTGCCACCTTCCACCCGCAGGGGCTGGCCTTCGCCGCGGGACTCACCTTTCTGTCTTCGGTGGAGATTCAGGCCGAAACCCGTGGAGTGGGTCACGTGTTCATCATCGACGAGCGCGGAGCGCTGCAGCGGGATGTGATCGTGGGCGACGGCGAGATGTACCACCCGGGCGGCATCGACTTCGACGGCAGTTCGGTATGGGTGTCGGTGGCGCAATACCGCCCGGGCGGCCAGAGCATGATTATGACGATCGACCCGGCGTCCGGCGAGGTTCGGGAGCGCTTTCGGGTCGCCGACCACGTGAGCTGGGTCGTCTGCGACCGGGTGAATGGCCTCGTGCACGGCGCCAGCTGGGGCTCACGGTTCTTCTACACCTGGACTGTTGCTGGGGCGTTGGTCGCGTATTGGCCGAATCCGAGCGGGTTCATCGACTACCAGGACTGCCGCTTTCTCGGTGAGGGTCTCATCGCCGCGAGCGGAATCGCGGTGCTGAGCGGGGCATCCGGAGCCTTTGAGCTGGGCGGGTTGGCACTCATCGATACCGCACAGCGCACGATCGCTCGGGAATTTCCGATCGGCCTTTACTCGACGGCCGGGCGCACGGTCACTCGAAACCCGTTCTCGATCTCGCTCGACTCGGGCTGCGTGACGATGCGGGTGGCCCCCGACGACGACGACGAAGGCAACGGCACCGAAATTCTGACCTATTGCGCCACCCCCTGACGCCATCGTGCACGGGGCCCGGACCCGGAACGTGGGCCCAGTTCATAGGCTGGGCCCCGGTTCACAGGGTGGGCCCGGCGCCTGTCACGCACCGGGGAGGGCTACGAACGGTCGGCGAGCATCCCGGTCATCAGATCGATTTCGGACTCCTGGCTCAGCACGACCGAGGTCGCAAACGACTGCACGGTCGCGTTGGTGCTGCGGTCCAGCACCGCCTCGGCCATCTCGATCGCACCCCGGTGGTGAGCGATCATGATGGCGAGAAACTGGCGTTCAGCTTCGACCCCGGAGGCCGCGGTGAGCGCGGCAATTTCGGCGGCGGTCGCGAGCCCGGGCATCGGCTCCCCGGCGACGTGCACGGCGTCGGAACCGGCCGTGTGCGGTCCGTCGTGGGTCTCGCCGGAGAGGCCGGGTCGGGTCATCCAGGTCATCGACGGCTCCGGGGCGAATTGCGGCAGCCCCCACACGGCGAGCCAGCCCGACATCTGCCCGCTCTGCTTGGCCTGCGTCGTGGCGATGTCGTAGGCGAGCAGCCGCACCGGTTCATCATCGGTCCGATCGCGGATGATCAGGGCGAGTTCGACCCCCTGGTTGTGGTGCTCCTGCATATCCCGCGCGAAGCCGGCCTCGGCGCTCGTCGTCTCGGGCGTCGCGTCGACGATCGTGCTCAATCTCCCGATTGAGAAGGCCACGGCTCCGACTACGAGCGCCGTCACCAGAACGGATGCCGCGATCGCACGAATCAGGGTGCGGCGCGGTCGCGACGGTGGGGCATCCGCTGGTCGCGCAGGCATTATGGGCTGCACGCTGTCCCGCGCTCTAGGAAACCTTGCCGGGGGCGTCGATTGCGCCCGAGCAGGAGGCGCCGTCTTCGGGCACGTTCGTGCTCTTCCAGAATTCGGTGAAGAATTCACCGATGCGCGCGTCGTCTGCGCTGTCGATCTGCAGCTGGGCATTCCAACCGCTCAGCACGATCGGTGCGGGAATTCCCTCGAAGGGCGACAACACGACGTAGCTGGAGGGCAGCGCCGTCTTGAGCAGGTCGAGCTCGGCGTCAGCGATCGCCGGGTCATAGGTAACCCAGATTGCGCCGTGCTCGAGGGAGTGCACCGCGTTCTCGCTCGGAACCGCCTGATCGTACACGCCGCAATTGAGCCAGGCCCGGGCGTGTTCGCCACCGGCGGGCGGCGTCTGCTCGTAGGTCACCGCCGTTTCGACGTGTCCGGCCGTGTTAGTGAAGGTCTCCACGCCGTCGATCGTCGACGCATCGCCGGCGCCGCCGCCCGCGTAGTTCGCCGCTTTCGGGGCGAGCGCAAAAGTGGCCACCAGGAGGGCGATGATAGCGACCGCGGCGACCGACCCACCAATGATGCCGATCCGTCGGTTGCGCTTGCTGCGCTTCTGCTGGCGGTGATATTCCTCCAGCTTCTTCGCGCGCTTCGCAGCACGCTCTTCCTTGATCGACGCTTTATTGACTGGGGATCCGGGCTGGGGGGTCACGACGGCCTCTCTGTGGGAACTACTTCCAATCGAACGTACCAGTCGCCCCTGCAGCTTCCCTCTGATCTCGCTCTCACAGACATTTCTCAGGCTGGTCGCCAGGTCTCGCCGCCCGTTAGAGTGGATGCGTGCCCGTTCACTCGTCGTGTTGCTGCTGTCGCTAGCCGACCCTCCACGAACGCGCCCGGCCACCGCCCGGAACGCGCCGCGCCGGTGCAACCCGAGGCCGCGCCTGCCCACTCGCGTGCGGCTCGACAGAAGGAATTCCCATGAAAATCGCTAACACCATTCTCGACCTCATCGGTGACACGCCGCTGGTCAAACTCCACAAGGTCACCGCGGGATTGACCGCGACGGTGCTGGTGAAGCTGGAATATCTCAACCCGGGCGGCTCGGCGAAGGACCGCATCGCGGTGCGCATTATCGACGCCGCCGAGCGCGATGGATTCTTGAAACCCGGCGGTACGATCGTCGAACCCACCTCCGGCAACACCGGGGTGGGCCTGGCCCTGGTGGCGCAGCAGCGCGGCTACAAGTGCGTGTTCGTATTGCCGGACAAGGTCGGCGAGGACAAACGCAACGTCCTCACGGCATACGGCGCCGAGATCGTGGTGACGCCGACATCCGTTTCACCGGAGGACCCCGAATCGTATTACAGCGTCTCGGACCGGCTGGCCAGGGACATTCCGGGTGCTTTCAAGCCCAACCAATACTTCAACCCGAACGGCCCGCTCAGTCACTACGAGACCACCGGCCCCGAGATCTGGCGCGACACCGACGGCACGGTCACGCACTTCGTCGCCGGAGTCGGCACCGGCGGCACCATCACCGGAACCGGCCGCTACCTACGGGAGGTGTCAAACGACGCCGTGCGCATCATCGGAGCGGACCCTGAAGGTTCGGTCTACTCCGGCGGCACCGGCCGGCCCTACCTGGTCGAGGGTGTTGGTGAGGACTTTTGGCCGGGCGCCTACGATCCCGCCGTCGTGCACGAGGTCATCGCCGTCTCCGACGCCGACTCCTTCGCGATGACCCGGCGGCTCGCGCTCGAAGAGGGAATTTTGGTCGGCGGCTCGAGCGGAATGGCCGTCGTTGCCGCCCTGCGTGCAGCCGAAAAGCTCGGACCCGACGACACCATCGTGGTCCTGCTGCCCGACGGCGGTCGCGGTTATCTCGGCAAGATCTTCAACGATAAGTGGATGCGCAGCTACGGTTTCAGCGCAGCCCCCGCCGGTCACACGGTCGCCAATTTGCTCGAATCGAAGACCGGGCGACTGCCGGCTCTGGTCTATGTGCACCCGAGCGACACCGTGCGTGACGCCATCGAAACCATGACCAGCCAGGGTGTGTCGCAGCTGCTCGTGCTGAGCGCCAAGCCGCCCGTCGTCATGGGGGAGGTGCTTGGCTCGGTCGATGAGCGAGCTCTGATGGACCGGGTCTTCTCCGGCGACGCGCAGCTCACCGACCGGATCGGGGCGATCGTGGGCGTGCCGCTGCCGCTGATCGGCGTCAACGAGCCCGTCGCTGCCGCCCGCGCCGCCTTCGCCACTCACGACGCGCTGCTCGTGACCGACGGCGGCAAACCACTCGGCGTCATCACCCGGCACGACCTGCTCAGCTACCTGAGCGTCTAATCATTTCTACACAGGGAGCACCCATGGCTAACAAGTTCGACACGATCGCCATCCACGCCGGTCAGGAATTCGACCCGACGACCGGCGCCGTCATTCCGCCGATCTACCAGACTTCCACCTACGTGCAGGAGAGCATCGGCAACCTGCGCGGCGGTTACGAGTACAGCCGCGGCGGCAACCCCACCCGCACCGTGCTCGAATCCCTGCTCGCCGCGTTGGAAGGCGGCAAGCACGGCCTGTCGTTCGCGAGTGGTCTAGCCGCGGAAGACGCCATTTTGCGTGCCATCCTCAAGCCGGGCGACCACGTGGTGCTCGGCAACGACGTCTACGGAGGAACCCACCGGCTCATCAACCAGGTGCACGGAGCCTGGGGCGTGCTCAACACGACCGTTGAGATGAGCGACCTTGCGGCGGTTGAGGCGGCCATCCGCCCCGAAACCAAAATCCTCTGGGTGGAGACGCCGAGCAACCCACTGATGAAGATCAGCGACATCGCGGCACTGTCCGAGATCGCGCACCGGCATGGTGTCATCGCGATCGTCGACAACACGTTTGCGTCGCCGGCCCTGCAGCATCCGCTTGCCTTCGGCGCTGACGTCGTCGTACACTCGACCACGAAATATCTTGGCGGCCACTCTGATGTGCTCGGCGGCGCGCTCATCATCAACGATGACGAGCTGCACGAGAAGGCCAAGTTTCTGCAGTTCGCGGCCGGGCCGGTGTCGGCCCCGCTCGACTCCTGGTTGACCGTCCGCGGCATCAAGACGCTCTCGGTGCGCATGGAACGGCACTGCAAGAATGCTCAGGCCATCGCCGATTTTCTCGACGGCCACCCAGCCATCGAGCAGGTCTACTACCCGGGGCTGCCCGGCCATCCGGGGCACGAGCTGGCCAAGAAGCAGATGTCCGGCTTCGGCGGCATGATCTCCATCGCGTGCGCCGGTGGCGCCGCGGCCGCACGCCAGTTCGCCGAGTCGATGCACCTGTTCCAGTTGGCCGAATCGCTTGGCGGCGTGGAGTCGCTCGTGAACTACCCCTCGGAAATGACGCACGCCTCGGTGCGCGGGACCGAGCTCGAGGTGCCCGACAATATCATTCGCCTCTCGGTCGGAATCGAAGACGTCGAGGACCTCATCGCCGACCTGAAGGGTGCGCTGCCCGGGGCCTGATCTGGACCGACGCGTTTGTTGCGGGCCCAGGTTAGGAAAGCGGGCCCATGATCGATCATGGGCCCGCTTTCCGGGCCCGGGCCCGGAAAGACTTGCGGGGTATCGCGCGTGCGGGCCCAGCGTATGAACGTGGGCCCAGTTTCTAAGCTGGGCCCCGTCCGATGCAGAGAGTAGGGTCAGGGCTTGTGGGAGAAAGCGGAGGCCCGGTGCACCTGATCGGGAGTTGGGCGGATGCCGGTGTAGAGAAAGAACTGCTCCTCGGCCTGCAGCGCGACGACCTCGGCTCCCGTGATGACCGGCTTGCCGAGCGCTTGGGCCGCCAGAATGAGCGGAGTTTCGGCGGGGGTGGCTACAACGTCGAAGACCAGGCGTGCCCCCGCTATCGTTTCGGGCAGAAATGACGTTTCAGCGGATGCCGCGCCTCCGGTCATACCTACCGGCGTGACGTTGACGATGAGGTCGGCGGTGAGCGGGCCGACTTCCGGTGCCCAGTCGTAACCGTAGAGTGCGGCCAGCGCCCGGCCGGTGCCCTCGTTGCGTGCCACGATCGTGCCCTGGGCGAACCCGGCATCGTGCAGGGCCGCTGCGACGGCCTTGGCCATGCCGCCGCTGCCGCGCAGAATGACCGAATAGTTCCGCGGCACGGCGTGCTCGGCGAGCAGACGCTGCACTGCGGAATAGTCGGTGTTGTACGCCGTGAGGTGCCCCGCGTTGTTGACGATCGTGTTGACCGAGTCGATGGCCGACGCCGAGGCATCCATTTCATCGATGAGAGCGATGACGTCTTCTTTGTAGGGCATCGACACGGCGCAACCGCGGATGCCTAATCCGCGCACGCCGGCGATCGCATTCGCCAGATCTACCGGGGCGAAGGCCTTGTAAATGTAGTTCAGGCCGAATTCTTCGTAGAGATAGTTGTGAAACCGGGTGCCCAGGTTGCTCGGGCGGGCCGCGAGTGAGATGCACAGGGTCATGTCTTTGTTGAGAATGGGCATAACTCCAGTGTGCCGTGCTTTGCGACACGAGCCGGGCCGGGCGAATGTGACAGTCACATTGTGACCGTCACAATGTGACCGTTACAACGTGACTGTCACATCGCGGTCTGTGCCTGCATAATGTAACCGCGGGCCAATTTGTGACCGTGCACATGACTTCGGGGGTGACCGTGTCGGACGACCCAACGAAAGAGCGTGCGCCGAGCATCCGCGACGTCGCGCGCCTCGCCGGGGTCTCCCACCAGACCGTATCGCGCGTGCTCAACAATCACGCCAGCATCCGCGATTCCACCAAAGCCCGGGTGCTCGCGGTCATCGAAGAACTGCAATACCGGCCCAATCGGGCCGCCCGCGCACTCTCGCGCGGACGATCCCGCACGATCGGTGTGCTGTCCGCGTCGAGCGCCGAATACGGCCCGGCGAGCAGCATCGCCGCGATCCAGGACGCGGCGCGGGACGCCGGATACTTTGTGAACACGGCGAACCTCAATCGTGGGGAGCCCGGGTCCATCGCGGCGGCCGTCGACCACCTGATGTCCCAATCCGTGGAGGGGATCGTGGTGATCGCACCGCAGGTGCAGGTGTTCAATGCCCTCAAGCTACTGTCGATCGATGTGCCGTTCGTGACGCTGCAGTCCTCCGGGAACGTGGACGCCAACGCCCTCACCGTGGACCAGATCGCCGGTGCACGACTGGCCACTCGGCACCTCATCGACCTCGGACACCGTGACATCTATCATCTCGCCGGGCCGCAGGACTGGATCGAGGCCGAGGCTCGCATGCACGGCTTCCTGGAGGAGATGGGGGCCAGGGAAGTTCCGACCACGGCGCCGATCCTCGGCGACTGGACTGCGCAATTCGGCTATCACGCCGGGCGCGAGCTGCTGCACGTGCGGGACTTCACTGCAATCTTCTCGTCCAACGACCAGA
Source organism: Cryobacterium sp. M91 (assembly GCF_002929615.1). Classification (NCBI taxonomy): domain Bacteria; kingdom Bacillati; phylum Actinomycetota; class Actinomycetes; order Micrococcales; family Microbacteriaceae; genus Cryobacterium; species Cryobacterium sp. M91. Next base: position 96,513 of record NZ_PJJT01000081.1, read on the forward strand.
TGGCCCTTGGCCTCATGCACGCGATCCGGGAAGCCGGGCTCGAGGTACCCCGCGACGTGAGCATCGTGGGCTTCGACGACATCCCGGAGGCGGCTCACTTTTGGCCACCGCTCACGACGGTGCGCCAGGACTTCGCCGAGCTCGGCCGGCGCTGCGTCGCGCTGCTGCTGGCCAACATCGCGGGCACCACTGCGGAAAACCAGGGCGCCATCATGCCGGAGCTCATCGTTCGCGGCTCGACCGCGCGCCCGGCATTCTGAGGTTCGGCCTGCGGGTCGATCGATCCTTTGTAGCGATTTCGATCGGCGGTATGCGCGATTTCGAGCGTTATTCAAACGAGACAAAGTCGCTGTTGACACAGTGTGTCCCAATGCCGCTAACATAAACACACAGCAATGTGACCGATCACATTCGGTCGGAACATGCAGATCGAGTCAAGCGATTGCCCTGTCACCACACCCGAACCACTCGCGGTATCGTCCGCGCTCAGACCTGACATAGGAGTCGATTCCGTGAGTACAACCGATGCGATCTCCTGTACCGAGTCCCTGACCTCGGTCGACGGCGGGACGCGCGCGTTGAGCGTGGCCAATCCGAGTCGGGCCGTTATGGTGCGCGCTGCCGGCGGCCGTCCGGCCGCGGCCACGGACCGCGCCAGGCTGGTGTTCGCATGAGCACCTACGGCCCCCAGATCGAGGTCGCGATCGCCCGCGTTCGCGCTGAAATCACCCGCCTGCACGCGGAGCTGTTTCGCAACGGGCTCGTGGTCTGGACCGGCGGCAATGTCTCTGGCCGGGTGCCGGGCGCCGACCTGTTCGTTATCAAGCCCAGCGGGGTCGACTATGCCGACCTGGCGCCGGAGAACATGATTCTCTGTGACCTCGACGCAAATGTCATCCCCGGCACGCCGGGCGCCGACCGCTCGCCGTCGAGTGACACCGCAGCACACGCCTACGTCTACCGGAACATGCCTGATGTCGGCGGTGTTGTGCACACGCACTCCACCTACGCCACGGCCTGGGCCGCCCGCAATGAAGCCATCCCGTGCGTTATCACGGCCATGGCCGACGAATTCGGCGGCCCGATCCCGGTCGGACCTTTCGCCATTATCGGCGACGATTCGATCGGCCGCGGCATCGTGGAGACTCTCACCGGCCACCGTTCTCGTGCCGTCTTGATGGCGAACCACGGGCCCTTCACGATCGGCAAGGACGCTCGCGATGCTGTGAAGGCCGCGGTCATGGTGGAGGACGTTGCCCGCACGGTTCAGCTTGCCCGCGTGGGCGGTGAACTCGTCCCGATCCCACAGGAATCTATCGATTCCCTGTTCGCCCGCTACCAGAATGTCTACGGACAAGCACCGCAGGGGGCGTTGCAGTGATGGCAGCCGACCGCACCACCGTAACGTCGTCTGCCGGCGGCACCGAGGTGCTCCACGATTTCGCCGAGATCGCTCGCACCGAGCTTCTCGTGATCGATAAAACCACCACCCTGCGCGATTTCACCCGCGAAGTGCGTTGGAATCAGGCCTACTACCGACTGGCACAAGGCCTGTACCTGCTCCACAATCCTGCAATTTCACATCAATGACGATAAACAGAATGAAAGGTAACACAGTGAAAAAGAACGTATTCTTCGCAGTCGTGGCCGCGGGTGCCCTCGCGGTATCGATGGCAGCCTGCTCATCCGGCGCCACATCCACCGGCACCGACGGAGGTGGCGACAAGGGACTGATCGGCGTTGCCATGCCGACCAAGAGCTCCGAGCGTTGGATCGCCGACGGTAACGCCGTCAAGAGCCAGCTCGAGGAACAGGGCTTCACCGTCGACCTCCAGTACGCCGAGGACGATATCCCCATGCAGGTCTCGCAGATTGAGAACATGATCACCAAGGGTGCCGAAGCCCTGATCGTGGCCTCGATCGACGGCACGACGCTCACGAGCGTGTTGCAGGACGCCGCTGACGCGGACATTCCCGTCATCGCATATGACCGACTCATCCGCGATACCGAAAACGTCGACTACTACGCCTCCTTCGACAACTTCAAGGTCGGACAGCAGCAGGCCTGGTCGGTCCTGAACGGACTCGGACTTGCCGAACTCGACGGAACGCCCATCGAGGGCGCGCCTGCCGGTCCGTTCAACCTTGAGCTCTTCGCCGGTTCGCTCGATGACAACAACGCGTTCTTCTTCTTCAACGGTGCAATGGATGCCTTCCAGCCGCTGATCGACGACGGCGTCCTCGTGGTCAAGAGCAACCAGACCGACATTGAGCAGGTCGCTACCCTCCGCTGGGCCGGAGAAGAAGCACAGGCTCGCATGGAGGACCTCCTCACCGCGCAGTACTCGGACGGCACCGTGGTCAACGCCATCCTGTCGCCATACGACGGCATCTCTCGTGGCATCATCTCTGCCCTCGAGGGCTCTGGCTACTCCGTCGGCGACGGCTGGCCCATCATCTCCGGCCAGGACGCCGAGATCGACTCGGTCAAGGCGATCAACTCGGGTGAGCAGTACGGCACCATCTTCAAGGACACGCGCGAGCTCGCATCCGTCGCCGTGAACATGGCCGTCGCCCTGCTGAATGGCGAGACCCCCGAGACCAACAACTCGGAGGACTACGACAACGGTGTGAAGACCGTTCCGTCGTTCCTGCTCGACTCGACGATCGTGGTCAAGGACAACATCCCGGCCGTGCTGATTGATTCGGGCTACTGGACAGAAGCAGAAATCAACGGCTAGGTTTCGCTGCCCCTGTTTAGCCCGTGCCCAACGGTCGGTGGGGTAGTTTTACCCCACCGGCCGTTGTGCCCCCCACATTTTTACCGGTCGCCGAAATCGCCCGGGTTCTGACCATGCAATAGAGGAATAAAGAAGGTGCTCACGTGACTACGAACATCCTTGAGATGCGCGGCATCACCAAGACGTTTCCCGGAGTAAAGGCGCTCTCTGACGTGACACTCGACGTCAGTCGCGGGGAGGTCCACGCCATCTGCGGCGAGAACGGTGCCGGAAAGTCAACCCTGATGAAGGTGCTCAGCGGCGTCTACCCGCACGGCACCTACACCGGCGACATCGTCTTCGAAGACGAAATCGTTGAGTTCAAGAGCATCAGCGATTCCGAGGCCAAGGGAATCGTGATCATTCACCAGGAGCTCGCGCTCAGTCCGTACCTCTCTATTGCCGAGAACATCTTTCTGAACAACGAACAGCGTGGCGCCTTCGGTCTCATTGACTGGAACAAGACCAACTCTGAGGCTGCCAAGCTTCTTGCCCGGGTGGGGCTGCGCGAAAATCCAACGACGCGGATCATGGACATCGGCGTCGGCAAGCAGCAGCTCGTCGAGATTGCTAAGGCGCTCTCGAAACGGGTGAAATTGCTGATCCTGGATGAGCCAACGGCGGCCCTCAACGATGACGACTCCGACCATTTGCTCGATCTCATCCTGCACCTCAAGGGTCAGGGCATCACGTCGATCATCATCAGCCACAAGCTCAACGAGATCAAGAAAGTCTCCGACGCGGTCACGATCATCCGTGACGGCCGGGCCATTGAAACCATCGCCAAGCTCGACGTCACCGAAGAACGCATCATCAAAGACATGGTCGGTCGTGACCTCGAGCACCGCTACCCGGATCACACTCCCGACATTGGGGAAGAGATCCTTCGGGTTGAGGACTGGACCGCTTTTCACCCGCAAGACGTGACGCGCATGATCGTTGACCACGTCAACCTCAGCGTACGTGCCGGTGAGATTGTGGGAATCGCCGGCCTCATGGGGGCTGGCCGCACGGAATTCGCAATGAGCCTGTTTGGGCGTTCCTACGGGAGCCGCATCACCGGCAAGGTATTCAAGCACGGCACTGAGATCAAGACCCGCACCGTGACCGAAGCCATCGACAACGGCATCGCCTACGCCACTGAGGACCGCAAGACCTACGGCCTGAACCTGATCGAAGACATTAAGCGCAACGTCTCTATGGCGGCGCTGCATCGGCTGGTACGCAAGGGCCTCGTGAATGACAACGAGGAGTATCAGGTCGCCAACGAATACCGCGCGAGCATGAATATCAAGGCTCCGAACGTGCTCGTCAAGACCGGCAAACTTTCTGGTGGCAACCAGCAGAAGGTGGTGCTGTCGAAGTGGATCTATTCCAACCCCGACGTTTTGATTCTTGACGAGCCCACCCGCGGGATCGACGTGGGGGCCAAATACGAAATTTACACAATCATCAACAAACTTGCCGCGGCCGGTAAGGGCGTTATTGTCATCTCTTCGGAGCTGCCGGAACTGCTCGGCATTTGCGATCGCATTTATACCCTGGCTGAGGGTGCCATCACCGGGGAATTCCCGATTGAGACCGCCACGCCGGAGACCCTCATTAAGCACATGACCATGGAAAAGGCCCGCTAGCGCCGGCGCTAGCGGAAAAGGAGAACCCCAATGAGTGATCAAGAGACCACGCCGGCCACGGGAGGCCTGGTCAACCCGAGTGAGAACAAAGCCACGTCTTGGCTGAGTCACGTTTTGGCCGACCTGGGCAAGAACGGTATTTTCATTGCCCTCGTTCTGGTGGTGGTGCTGTTTGCGGTTCTGACCGACGGCATTCTTTTACGCCCGCAAAATATCTCCAACTTGATCGTGCAGAACGGCTACATTCTCGTTCTCGCCATTGGAATGGTGATGGTGATCGTTGCGGGCCACATCGACCTGTCGGTGGGATCGGTGGCCGCTTTCGTCGGCGCATGTTCCGGTGTCTTCGCCGTGCAGTGGGGCCTGCCGTGGTGGCTGGCCATCATTATGTCGCTCGGCATCGGCGCTCTTGTTGGCGTGTGGCAGGGCTTCTGGATTGCCTATGTGGGAATCCCGGCGTTCATCGTGACCCTGGCGGGCATGCTCATCTTTCGCGGCCTGGCGCTCGTTGTGCTCGGAAATACGAACATCGGCTCCTTCCCGGCCGAGTACCGTGCGCTCGGCAACGGCTTTCTCACCGACGTGTTCGGCGAGTTCGACCTCGACCCGCTCACCCTCGGAGTCGGACTGATCGCCGTGATTGCTCTGATTGTGCAGCAGGTGCGCACGCGCCTGGGACGGTCCAAGTACGGCCAAGAGGTCGAGCCCCTGGTGTGGTTCGTGACCAAGCTCATCCTGATCACCGCGGCAGTTGGCTTCTTCGCCTACGCGCTCGCGAGCTATAAGGGCATCCCGGTCACCCTGATCGTGCTCGCCGTGCTCGTGCTCATCTATGGTGTTGTGATGAACCGGACGGTGTTCGGCCGCCACATCTACGCGATCGGCGGCAACCGCCACGCAGCCGAACTCTCCGGCATCAAGAACCGCAAGGTCGACTTCTACCTGTTCGTGAACATGGGTATTCTCGCCGCCCTGGCGGGCCTCATCTTCACCGCCAGGCTTAATCTCGCCGGCCCGAAGGCCGGTGATGGCTTCGAACTCGAGGCCATTTCGGCAGCGTTCATCGGTGGTGCGGCCGTGCAGGGTGGCATCGGTACGGTCGGCGGCGCCATCATTGGCGGTCTGATCATTGGTGTGCTCAACAACGGTATGTCGATTCTCGGCATTGGCATCGAGTGGCAGCAGGCAGTCAAAGGCCTCGTGCTGCTTCTCGCTGTGGCTTTTGACGTGTACAACAAGCGCCGGTCGGGCGGTCACTGACCGTTCTTGCGTTAGCACTACCCACCCGAAGGCCGGAATGCGTGAGCGTTCCGGCCTTTTGTGTGCCGTGCGCGCTCGGTGTGGGGACCGGCCGCGACACGCCGTCGGACATTCCACAGGCAAAATATAGTCAGGGCAAGGCCCTGTGGATAACTGTCCGGGGTTCCGCGGAATTCGGGCGGTCTGGGGCCGGTCGGCGGTGTGCGGCTTGTGGAATGTCGGTGGATAACTACATAAATGTAATTACCGTATGTAGTGGCTCTGTTCTTCTTTGATCACTAGATGTAGTATTGAGACTCTAGCCAGGCAGTATTGCAAGGCGAAAACTTGCTCACTTTACACTGCGATTTCCGACGAATTCCGGCTCGAAGTCGAAGTTTTTTATAGAACATACTTGCGAAGTATCACGAGCAGAATTAGACTGAATCAGCCAAGAAGAGAGGCCATAATCATGGCAATCACCGTTTACACGAAGCCCTCCTGCGTGCAGTGCACGGCCACTTACCGTGCCCTCGACAACAAGGGCATCGAGTACGAGGTGCGCGATCTCTCGGTCGACGAGAACGCTCTCGACGCGGTCAAGGCCCTTGGTTACCTGCAGGCGCCCGTCGTCATTACCGACGAAGAGCACTGGAGCGGCTTTCGCCCGGACAAGATCAACGCGCTCGCCGCTCGCCTCGCGTAGTTCAGATCGCACCCTCGCGCCAACACCCACAAACTCAGGATTGACTCGCACGGATGACTGACATGGTGTACTTTTCCAGCACCTCGGGCAACACCCATCGGTTTGTCGAAAAACTGGGCCGGTCGGCCGCACGCATTCCGCTCCACGCCCGCGACGAGCCGCTCGTCGTCCAGGCTCCGTTCGTGCTGTGCGTGCCCACCTATGGTGGGGGCCGTGACGGCGGGGCTGTCCCCAAGCAGGTCATCAAGTTTTTGAACAACGAGACCAACCGGTCCTTGATTCGCGGCGTCATCGGCGCCGGCAACATGAATTTCGGTACGGCCTATTGCCTGGCCGGCGACATCATCGCCGCCAAGTGCAAGGTGCCGCACCTGTATCGCTTTGAAGTATTTGGAACACCGGATGATGTACGCATCGTTCACGACGGATTGGAAGAATTTTGGAAACAACAGCCGTGAAAGTCACACCAGTGGATGCGCCGAGCATGGATTACCACTCGCTCAACGCCATGCTCAACCTGTACGGGCCGAACGGGGAGATCCAGTTCGACAAGGACCAGGAAGCCGCACGCGAGTTCTTTCTGCAGCACGTCAACCAGAACACGGTGTTCTTCCACTCGCTGCGCGAGCGCCTCGACTACCTGGTCGAGAAGGAATACTACGAGCAGGCCGTGCTCGACCAGTACTCGTTCGAGTTCATCACGAGCCTGAACGACCTCGCCTACTCCAAGAAGTTCCGCTTCCAGAGCTTCCTCGGCGCATTCAAGTACTACACCTCGTACACGCTGAAGACTTTCGACGGCAAGCGTTATCTCGAGCGTTTCGAAGACCGCGTCGTCATGACGGCGCTGGGTCTCGCATCCGGTGATGAGAAGCTTGCCGTCGAACTGGTCGAAGAAATCATCGCCGGCCGTTTTCAGCCCGCGACGCCGACCTTTTTGAACTCGGGCAAGGCCCAGCGCGGCGAGCTCGTCTCCTGCTTCCTGCTGCGAATCGAAGACAACATGGAGTCGATCAGCCGCGGCATCAACTCCTCGCTGCAGCTGTCAAAGCGCGGCGGCGGCGTGGCGCTGCTACTCAGCAATATCCGTGAGGCCGGCGCCCCGATCAAGCAGATCGAGAACCAGTCCAGCGGCATCATTCCCGTGATGAAGCTGCTCGAAGACTCCTTCAGCTACGCCAACCAGCTCGGTGCCCGGCAGGGAGCCGGAGCCGTCTACCTGCAGGCGCACCACCCCGACATCATGCGTTTTCTCGACACCAAGCGGGAGAACGCCGACGAGAAGATTCGCATCAAGACGCTCTCGCTCGGTGTCGTCATTCCTGACATCACCTTTGAGCTCGCCAAGAATGACGAGTGGATGTACCTCTTCTCGCCCTACGACGTGGAAAAGGTCTACGGCGTGCCCTTCGCCGATATCTCGGTGACCGAGAAATACCACGAGATGGTCGACAACCCCCGCATCAAGAAGTCGAAGATGAAGGCGCGCGAGTTCTTCCAGACCCTCGCCGAGATTCAGTTCGAGTCCGGCTACCCGTACATCATGTTTGAAGACACGGTGAACAAGGCCAACCCGATCGACGGTCGCATCAACATGTCGAACCTCTGCTCCGAGATTCTGCAGGTGAACACCCCGACCACGTACAACGAGGACCTCTCGTACAACGAGATCGGCAAGGACATCTCCTGCAACCTCGGGTCGATGAACATCGCCCTGGCGATGGACTCCGGCAACCTCGGGCGCACCGTCAACGCCGCCATTCGTGGCCTGAACGCGGTGTCCGAGCAGAGCCACATCAGCTCGGTTCGCTCCATCGAAGACGGTAACGACCGTTCGCACGCCATCGGCCTCGGCCAGATGAACCTGCACGGCTACCTCGCCCGTGAGCGCATCTACTACGGCAGTGAAGAGAGCATCGACTTCACCAACATCTACTTCTACACGGTGTTGTTCCACGCGCTGCGCGCCTCGAACGCCCTCGCCATCGAGCGCGGTCGCACCTTCGAGGGCTTCGAAAACAGCACCTATGCCTCCGGTGCGTTCTTCGACAAGTACACCGACCAGGTCTGGGAGCCGACGACTGACCGCGGCGCCGAGCTGTTCACCCAGGCCGGAGTGTCGATTCCGACGCAGGCGGACTGGGCCGAGCTGAAGGCATCCGTTGTCGAGCACGGTATTTACAACCAGAACCTGCAGGCCGTGCCGCCGACCGGATCGATCTCGTACATCAACAACTCGACCGCGTCGATTCACCCGATCGCGGCCAAGATCGAGATTCGCAAGGAAGGCAAGCTGGGCCGCGTCTACTACCCGGCGCCGTTCATGACGAACGACAACCTGGAGTTCTACCAAGACGCCTATGAGATCGGCTACGAGAAGGTCATCGATGTCTACGCCGCGGCGACCCAGCACGTTGACCAGGGCCTCTCGCTGACGCTGTTCTTCAAGGACACCGCGACGACCCGCGACATCAACCGCGCGCAGATCTACGCATGGAAAAAGGGCATCAAGACGATCTACTACATCCGTCTGCGCCAGATGGCCCTCGAAGGCACGGAAATTGAGGGTTGCGTCTCGTGCGCGCTTTAATCTGGCGCATCGAATGATGGATTAAATTCGCTGGTCGAGCTTGCCCCGACCGCCATCGAAATACCGTGGCGGTCGGGGCAAGCTCGACCAGCGGTTGGCTGGGTTTCGCATACCGGCGCCGACGAGTAACGACCCAAGCAATACCCAATAAGCAGTATCCGAAGAGGACCTCCCATGATTGACAAGCTCAAGCTGGTGTCGCACGTTGACGCGATCAACTGGAACAAGATCGAAGACGATAAAGACGTCGACGTCTGGAACCGCCTGACCAATAACTTCTGGCTGCCGGAGAAGGTTCCGCTCAGCAACGACATCCAGTCGTGGAACCAGCTGACGCCGGTGGAGCAGCAGCTCACAATGCGCGTCTTTGCGGGGCTGACCCTGCTCGACACGATCCAAGGCACAGTGGGCGCTGTCTCGCTCATCCCCGATGCGATCACCCCGCACGAAGAAGCCGTCTACACGAACATCGCCTTCATGGAGTCGGTGCACGCCAAGAGCTACTCCTCGATCTTCTCAACGCTGGCCTCCACCAAGGAGATCGACGAAGCTTTTCGCTGGTCGACCGAGAACGAGAACCTGCAGCGCAAGGCCTCGATCGTCATGGATTACTACCAGGGCGACGACCCGCTCAAGCGCAAGGTCGCCTCGGTGCTGCTCGAGTCGTTCCTGTTCTACTCGGGCTTCTACCTGCCGATGTATTTCTCCAGCCGCGCCCGCCTGACCAACACGGCCGACCTCATCCGTTTGATCATTCGTGACGAAGCCGTGCACGGCTACTACATCGGCTACAAGTTTCAGAAGGGGCTCGAAAAAGAGACGCAGGCGCGTCGCGACGAGATCAAGGATTACACCTTCAATCTCGTGTTCGAGCTGTACGAGAACGAGGTGCAGTACACGCAGGACCTCTATGACGAGGTCGGCCTGACCGAAGACGTCAAGAAGTTTCTGCACTACAACGCCAATAAGGCGCTGATGAACCTCGGCTACGAGGCGATCTTCCCGAAGGACGTCTGCGACGTGAACCCGGCGATTCTCTCCGCGCTCTCACCCAACGGCGACGAGAACCACGACTTCTTCAGCGGGTCGGGTTCGTCGTACGTGATCGGCAAGGCCGTGGTTACCGAAGACGACGACTGGGACTTCTAACCACACACACGACCTCGGGGAATGCTATGCGCTCATAGCTGTTCGGAGCCGGTTGATGAAGCGGATGCCACAGCTCGCGCCGCGTCGGCTGCGCGAAACTCCTCGGGCGTGGCGAAGAAGATTGCTGGCCGCTCTGGTGTGCCGGCCGGCGTGCCGATCGTCGTGGTCCTGGCCTGAGCCTGCCAGAACGCGGGCGATATCGGTGGCAACGAGCACTGGTGTGATCGCTTCACTGGGGACTAACGTGAGGGCGTGCCCGCTGTTGTGCTCGACGCCCGGAGCGCTCACGCCGCCGGCGTGCAGCGCCTACTGCAGAGCTATCGCGCCGTCCCGGTGGCGACCCCGATTCGATTGGCCAAGTCCACCTCGAATCTGTTTCGGACCCGGACCAAAGCCCGGGGCGTAGGGCTCGACCCGTCCGGACTGACCGGCGTCATTGCTGTTGATACGGAGGCGCGAACGGCCGACGTGGCCGGCATGTGCACCTACGAAAACCTCGTTGCCGAGACGCTGCGCTACGGGTTGGCGCCGCTGGTCGTGCCGCAGTTGAAGACCATCACCCTCGGCGGCGCGGTCACCGGCCTCGGCATCGAGTCGACATCGTTCCGCAACGGCCTGCCCCACGAATCCGTGCTGGAACTGGACATCCTCACCGGCGCCGGAGAAGTGCTCACCGCATCGCGTCGCGAGAACCCCGAGCTGTACCATGCCTTCCCCAACTCCTACGGAACTCTGGGCTACGCGGTACGGCTGCGCATTGAACTCGAACCTGTCCAGCCCTTCGTCGCTCTCACGCACGTGCGGTTCCACGCGCTCGTCGACCTGGTCGCGGCGATCAACGGCATCCTGCTGACCGGCAGCCTCGACGGTGTCGCCGTCGATTATCTCGACGGTGTCGTGTTCAGCGCCGACGAAAGCTACCTCTGCGTGGGCCGGCAGACCAGCGAGCCCGGCCCCGTCAGTGACTACACCGGCCAACAGATCTACTACCGCTCCATCCGACACGAGCGCGGTGTGACAACCGACCGCCTCACGATTCACGACTACCTCTGGCGCTGGGACACCGACTGGTTCTGGTGCTCCGAGGCGTTCGGCGCGCAGCATCCGTTTATTCGCCGGTGCTGGCCCGGGCGTTACCGGCGCAGCAGCTTTTACGGAACCCTGATGAGGCTCGAACGGCGGTTTCAGATCGGCGACCTCCTCGAGAAACTGCACGGCCGGCGGCCCCGCGAGCGAGTGGTGCAAGACGTTGAGGTGCCTCTGGAGCGGTGCGCGGAATTTCTGGACTGGTTCCTCGACACGGTGCCGATTGCACCGATCTGGCTGTGCCCGCTGCGCTTGCGGGGCGATGACCGCTGGCAGCTCTACCCGATGCGACCCCGGCAGAGCTACGTCAACGTCGGGTTCTGGTCGACGGTGCCGGTCGGGTCGATCGAGGGGGAGGCCAACCGGCGCATCGAACGCAGGGTCGGCGAGCTTGACGGGCACAAGTCGCTGTACTCCGACTCGTTCTATTCCCGTGAAGACTTCGACGAACTCTACGGCGGGCAAGCCTACCGGGCCGCGAAAAAACGCTACGACCCCGATTCACGTCTCCTCGACCTCTATGCCAAGGCGGTGCAACGACAATGACGACGTTCAAAGATCGTAAAACGGATGCTTCGGCCGGCACGTTCACCATCGCGCAGGTCCTGGAGATTCTGGCCGGCGGACGCCTTCCGGTGCGGTTCACCGCCTACGACGGGAGTTCGGCCGGACCCCCGGACGCCCCGCTCGGGCTGGACCTGTTGACGCCGCGCGGCACCCACTATCTCGCCACGGGCCGTGGCGACCTCGGACTGGCCCGCGCCTATATCGCCGGCGACCTCGACCTCCGCGGGGTGCACCCTGGGGACCCGTACGAACTGCTCAAGGCACTTTCCGAGAGTCTGGTTTTCACCCGGCCACCGGCGCGGCTGATGGTGGACATCATCCGCTCTATTGGAATCAGGCAGCTGCGCCCGATCGAGCCGCCGCCGGAGGAGGCGGAACCCCGCTGGCGCCGCGTTGCGGGAGGGCTACGACACAGCAAGACTCGTGACGCCGACGCGATCCACCACCACTACGACGTCTCGAACAGGTTCTACGAGTGGGTGCTTGGGTCGTCGATGACCTACACCTGCGCCTGCTACCCGAGCGGCGACGCCTCCCTGGACGAGGCGCAGGAGAACAAATACCGACTCGTGTTTGAGAAGCTGCGGCTGAGGCCGGGCGACCGGCTACTCGACGTCGGGTGCGGTTGGGGCGGCATGGTGCGCTACGCCGCCCGGCGCGGTGTGCGCGCCACCGGAGTCACGCTCTCGATCGAGCAGACCGCGTGGGCGCAGCGGGCCGTCGCCGAGGGCGGCCTGAGCGATCTGGCGGAGGTTCGCTTCGGCGACTACCGCGACGTCACGGAAACCGGCTTTGATGCGATATCATCCATCGGGCTGCTTGAGCACATCGGCGTGCGCAAGTATTCGTCGTACTTCCGCTTTCTGCAGGACAGGCTGCGCCCCGGCGGCTTGCTGCTCAATCACTGCATCACCCGGCCGGAGAATCAGACCGAACCGGCGACTCGCGGGTTCATCGATCGTTATGTCTTCCCCGATGGGGAGCTCACCGGCTCGGGCCGGATCATTAGCGAAGCGCAGGATATAGGCCTCGAGGTGCTGCACGAGGAAAACCTGCGCCAGCACTACGCGCTCACTCTGCGCGACTGGGGCGCCAACCTGGTCGAGCATTGGGACGAGGCCGTCGCGGAGGTCGGGCTGCCCACCGCGAAAGTGTGGGGGCTGTACATGGCGGGTTCGAGGCTCGGCTTCGAGCGCAATGGGATCCAGTTGCACCAGGTGCTGATGACCAAGCCCCACGAGGGTGGCGCGGCCGGGGATCTGCCGTTGCGGCCGTGGTGGACGCCGTAGCAGCAGCCGGGCTCAGTACCAGTTGGACTCCTCGGAGTGTGCCCAGGCGCCACAGGGGGTGCCGTAGCGGGAAGCGATGTAGCCTAGGCCCCAGGTGATCTGGGTGGCGGGGTTCGTTTGCCAGTCGTCGCCCGCGGTCTGCATCTTGCTCCCAGGAAGCGACTGGGGAATTCCGTAGGCGCCGCTGGACGCGTTGTAGGCGCTCACCCGCCAGCCCGACTCCCGTTGCCAGAGCTGAACCAGGCAGGTGAATTCGGCGGTGCCCCAGCCCCGGGCGGCGACCTGGGTGGCGGCGATCGCCTGCGCGCCGCTGCGATCGATCACGGCTCCGGCGGGCGGTACGGGCGACGACGCGGGTGATCCGGATGACGCGGACGCCTCAGCCGCCGCGATGGCCGCAGCCTGGCGCTGCTGTTCGAGATACTGCTGATGGGCGGCCACGCCGTTTCGATACTGCCGCTCCACGTCGGCGGATGAGTTCTTCAGTGACGCGAGCTGGGCATAGAGCACCTCGCTTGCGGACTGCTTTACGACAACCTCCGCGTCGGCTGCCTGCTGGGCCGCGCGCGCAGCCGTCAGCCCAGCCAATGCTGCGGCCTGCAATCGGTCGCGCTCCGTGGTCATCGCTTCGGCTTGCGCGCTGAGCGCCTCGGCCGAGTTGCGTTCGGCATCAGCCTCCGCGGTGAGCCGCCCCGCCTGCTCCGTGAGTCGCTCCATCGTGCCGAGCCGAAACAGCAGGTCGTCGGAGTGCGTGCTGTCGAAGAAGGCGCCCAGACTCAAATCGGTGCCTGCGGCTCGGTAAAGCTGGGCCCCCAACGCGCCCAGTCGGGTGCTGCTGTCGACAGAGCGAGCGGATGCGGCATCCGCTTGAACGGAGAGCACCGTCTGCTGGGCTGCGGCTGCGCTGTAATCCGCCTGTGTTTGTTCATGGGCGGCGCCGAGCGCTACGGCGTCGTCGGCGAGGGTGGCGGTGCGGGTCTGCAACTCGTCGAGCGCGAGTTCGATCGCGGCTACCTCGGCGAGAGTGGCGGCGACGCTGCTCTTGGCGGCTTCCACCTGCTCCCAGGTCGGGTAATCGGCGGCGGCGGCGGAACTCGTGGTGACGCTGCCGGCCGCGATGGCGGCGGCGGTCACGAGGCAGAGAAACATGCCCGGTTGTTTCATGGAACTTAGTCCTCACCCCGTAGACGGTGAGTTTAGCCGCCCGACCCGGGAAAACCGGTGGGTGGGTAAATCCGCGCGGACGGCGACGGTCACAACGGATGCTCCCGGCTCTGCCTGCAGGTTCGCGCCGCACGTCGTCGATCGGGCCGAGTCGAGCCTTTAGGGGAAGGTTTGACGAGCTTTTCGGGGCACGTTTGACGAGGTTTTAGGGGAAGGTTCAACGGGGCTTGAGGGGCACGTTTACCGCTTGCCGGGATTAGGCGGGGTCCCAAGGTAGGGGCTGATCAGACGGAACCGGGGCGAGGGGAATCACCACCACCGGACGATGCTGACGGTGCGCCAACTGGGCCGCCACCGAACCGTTGATGAACTCCTGCAGGCTGGCCCGCAAGGTCGCCTCCCTAGTTCCGACCACGATCATCGCGGCACTCAGCGTGTCCGCCAACTCGCCGAGGGCCCCGGCCGGATTGCCGGCCAGGGCCCGGGTGCTCCAGGTGAGCCTGCATCCGTCGAGAAGCACGGCCAGGTGCGCCGCGAGATCCGGGTCGAATCTCGCCTCCGCACGTTCGGGCGAGTCCGCAGTGAATGGCAGACTCGTCATCGTTCCGTCGCCCAGGTCGTAGACCCGGTACTGGCCGGCGTCGACGGATGCGCACACCAGCTCCGCGTTGAAGCGCGCCGCGAATATGGCCGCCTGCACGACGACGGTATCCGCTTGGCCGGGCACTACCCCAACAATCACGCACGCGCTCATGCTGTACTCCTTTACTCAAGGGCCCGCAGACGAACCGGAACGCCTGCCGAACAGCGGGTCACCGTCAGCATGGCAGACCCCGCCCCGATTTGCCGTTTGGCGGATACAGAGATTTTCGTCCAGCGACGAGCAGGACTTCAGGCGTTCGGTACGGTGGATTTTTCAGTTCGGCCTCCGAACAAATCGACCAGGGCGAAGGCCAGGGCAACGGCGATGAGTGCCAACGCGACCAGGATGCCGCTGAAGAAGCCGTCACGAAACACCTGCACGCGATCAGGCTGGCTCGCCTCCGCGTACAACATCGCGTAGAAGGTCGAGATTATGGCCGCGACTCCGATCGCGGTTCCCACTCGCTGACCGACCTGGGCCATCGACCCGGCGACACCGCCCTGAGTGACCGGAACGTCGCTCAGGGTGAGCGTCTGATTCGGCGAAATGACGAGGCCACCGCCGGCGCCGGTCATAGTCATGGCTGCGGCGATGAGCCACGGAGCGAGGTTCACCGAGGCGAACAGTCCCGCAAGCAGAACGAGCACAAAGCCGATCATGACCGTGACCAGGCCGGCGGCGACGAGCTGGCGGCCCCAGCGAAAGACCAGGCGACCGCCGATCCACGACGTAACGGCGGAGGCGAGAGCAAATGAGATGCTGACCATTCCGGCGAAGACGGGTTCCAGCCCGAGGCCCTGCTGCAAAAAGAGGGTGACCAGCAGAAAGTACGGTGGAATCGCCGCAAAATATGCCGTCGAAATCAGTATCCCGTTGCGATAGGACGCCGTGCGAAAGAGCGAGAAATCTATAACGGGTGACTTGCCGATCTGCTGGTATCGCCGTTCCCACCAGAAGAATGCGGCACCGGACAGGCCGAAGACAATGAGCCAGAACCAGCGGTTGTGGTCATCCGTTGGCGAACCGGTCGTCAGCACGAACGGGAGCATGAGGCCGAGGGTGGCAATTCCGAGCAAGAGGATGCCGACCAGGTCCAGTCCGGTCTGCTCCCGCGCATGACTCTGACGTTTCGGAAGCACGCGCATCGCGAAAAAGAGTGCCAGCAGGCTCAACGGCACGTTCATCCAAAACGACAGACGCCATCCGTTCTCTGGGCCGCCCACGGCGATCAGGAGGCCACCCAGCGTCGGCCCGAAGGCCGTCGAAATTCCAATGACCGCGCCAAACAAGCCGAATGCGTGCCCTCGTGCCGCGCCCTGGTAGAGCTGCTGGATCAGCCCGAGTACCTGCGGCATCTGGATTCCCGCAGCAATTCCCTGCACGATGCGCGCTACTATCAGGAACTCGATCGTGGGCGCGATCGCGCACAGGATGCTCGCGACCGTAAATGAACTGAGACCCACGATGAACATGAGTCGCCGGGAATGAATGTCGCCCAGCCGACCGGACGGTACCAGCGCAAGCCCGAAAGCGAGGGCGTAACCAGCGACGATCAGCTGGAGTTCGGTGGTACCGCCGCCGAGCGACTGTTCGATGGCGGGCAGGCCAACATTTATCTTGGACAGGTCGAGAATGGTGAGCGATGCAACTCCGACGCAGACCCAGAAGGCTTGCCGCTTCAGCCGGTCGGCATGTTCGGAGCTCGGATGGGGTGTATTCGGCATGTTCCACTCACTCTAAAGCCGGGGTGCGGAGCCGGCATCGTCTGGGGCGCGTGACAGCACCCTGTCGGGGCCTGACCGTGACGAAGGTTACCGAATTCTGGACGGTATTTTGAGGGCCACTCTGCCGCGAACTTTGTCCTTCTCTGCCTGTCAGAACAGGGTGTTGGGTTCACCCACGGGGCCGCCTGGCCGGGGGGTCGAGTCCTCGGCGGTTGGAGCAGCGGTGGTGGGCTTCGCCGCCGTAGTCGCGTTGAGCCCCGTGGCTACGTAGACGACCATTGGGCCGCGGCGAGGGCTATCTGGGGCAAAATCGATGAGCTTTCGAGTCCTCAGGCGTGTCAGCCGATTCCGTGCGGTGACGACATCGCAGTCAAGATAGTTGCGGACGTCCTCGTTCGAAATGCGATCGTGACGTTTGAGGTGGCGGAGGAGTTTTTCATCGTCGGCGTCGATGCTATCTGTGCGGTACGTCAGTGCCGAACGCAGACCAGCGATCGTGCGCGATGAGAGTAGGTAGTTCGGGTGCGCCCGTCGCGTTGTGCTCTTCGTTGGTTGGATGAGCTCGGCAGTATGCATCCGGATTAGGATTCTCTGCGTGTCATTCGGGTTTCGCTGGAGCCTTGTCGAAACTGTGTCAGCGTTCACTGACCGGTTGTGCCTCAGCGCGGTTAGGACAGTGAGTACGTCGACATCAGTTGCGAGGGCGTCTGGCATTGCGGAGCTTCTCAGAAATCGCGCGAAAGCCTCATCACCGGCGCCGCCAATGAGCGCCACTCGGAACCGAGGCCCGTCTTCGAGGGCGGGTGGCTCTTTACCCAGGAGGGCGACGGATCGGAAAATCCGGTCGAAACCGAGTCCGCTCATTTCTGCCAATCGAAGCCTGGCCATGTGCCCGGCTAGTTTGGGGTTTCGTGGTGACGCGGCATCATGCAAGAGGCGGTCGACGCGGAGGGATGGCAGGAGGCCGCCTGGGCTCGTGACGACCAGCTCCTCGGGGCTGTGGATGATCTCGACGACGCCAGTGGCCTCCCAGTCTCGGTGCGCGAAGGCATTGGCAATAACCTCGCGAAGTGCGTCTCTCGGGTAGTCGACGAGTTCGATTTGTTCGGCGCCGACACGAATAAACTGGCTGCGCGCAAGTGAGCCAACAGTCGTGAGGAGTTGGTCGAGCAGTAGCACTAACGGCAAAGACGTGTCGTCTCGTCGCATCAGAATTCGGGGGTCGCCTCCCAAACTGGGGCGCGATTGCACGCTGACTCCCCATTGAAAGATTGTCTTCAGGGCCTCGGGATTTCCGTAAAGCAGCACTGCGGCACGATTCGGTCCCCCGTTCGCAGTCGCGAGTTCGGTCGCCTTGGCGAAGGCGGGGAAGTCTGAGAGGGCGATTGACGCTAACTCGTCATTGCCATTCAGTGAGAGGAGCTGGGCGCCTCTCTCGATGGCTGCCCGGGACAGTTGACTCCACTCTATGCTTGCTGGTTCGGCGGACCAGTCGCGCCCTTGTCGAATGGCTCTGAGGCCACGGAGCTGCTCGCCTTCGAGGGCGACGCAGCGGTCGTTGAGGCGGATCTTGTAGAAGCCCTCCGTTGTGCTGTAGACGTCGCTCCCGTCCGGGACGCCCAGCACCAGGATGCTCTTGCCGTCCACAATTAGTGTGTGGGGGTGAACCGTGATCGACGGGCTTGTGCGGGCGTGCATGTTGTTGACGATGTCATTGATGAGCCATTTTGTGGTGTCGACTCCGACTATTGCTTCAGATCGCGTCGCTGCTTTATCCTTCACGCCGATGATGAGAATGCCGCCATTCTGCGCATTGGCGAAACAGACGACGGATTCGGCGAGGTCCTTGAGGAATTTTTCGGGAGCCCGTCGGTCACCGCTCGGTGGGGTCTGCTTGAAGTCAAGCCTTGTGCCCCCGAGCGAATCAGCGTCCCAGCCGTCCCCAATCTCGGCCAATGCTGACTCAGCTTCCTCACGTACTGTCATAGCCAAATGATAACAGGTATGATACGACCGCACTAGGTATCTCGTGTCATACTCGAATCATTTGTGAGGTGCCGCCTATGGCCCTCAGCCTGCGCGGCGGGTGAGTCGTAGCCGCGGATCAGGTGCCACCGCGGAGGGCAGTAATCGGCTCGATGTTGGAGGCGCGCACGGCGGGATAGGCGCCCGCGGCGAGGCCGACGACCGTTCCGAGCAGGGCGGCCCCGATCGCGACGAACGGGTCGAGAATCGGGGTCCAGCCCTGCAGCAATGAGACGGCGACGACCGCGAAGACCCCGAGGGCCGAGCCGATCAACCCGCCGAGCAGGCCGATCACGGCCGACTCTACGATGAACTGCCGGGCAATGTCGTGCCCGGTCGCGCCGAGCGCCCGGCGCAGGCCGATCTCGCCGACCCGCTCCATTACCGAGAGCAGGGTGACGTTAGCGATGCCGAGGCCGCCGGCGAGCAGCGCAAGAATGCCGAGGGTGAGAAAGACGATGTTGATGTCGGCCTGAATGTTGTCCTGCAGCGATGACGCCGCGGCGGGCGCCTGCACCGTGAAATTCTCCGGAGCGCTCGGGTCCAGTGCGATCGGCGCCTGTCGCGATACCAGAGTGCCGGCACCGACCTGAATTTGCACGTGCAGTTCGGCCGGGGCGGTCAGGCCGAACTGCACGCGGGCAGTGTTCAGCGGCACGATGACAGCGTCGAGCAGGTTGGCACGACGTTCGACGCCGTCGATGATGCCGATGACGGTGTACGACACCTCGCCGATGAAGATCGACGGCTGGCTGTCGACCCGGTTGACGCCGAGCGTTTCGGCGGCCCGCTCCCCGAGCACGGCCACCCGGTCGCCGCGCTCGTCGTGGCCGGCGTCGAAGAAGCGTCCGGTGACGACCTGCCCGCGCACCGCGGCGAGCAGTCCAGATGAGGCGGCGATGACGGCGGGGCTCAGTGTTTGCGCGGCCGAAGGATCGGCAAAGTCAAGTGGTCAGGGCAACGCGGGGGTTTTTGCTTCGAGAAGTAGCTGGTTGAGGCGGTAGGCGGGGGTTTCGAGGTTGAG
>NZ_PJJT01000062.1:0-25630 GCF_002929615.1 Cryobacterium sp. M91
CACCACGGCCGCGCACCGGCTATTCAGCACGCTCGCTCCCGCGTTCTCAAACGGCTTCTACCGAGCACCCTGAGCGCTTCGTTCGGCAGTACCCGCAGCCACCCACATTCCCGATGACGTCCTAGATCAACGAACCTGAGAAGGAAGAAACGAACTCAATGACCGCCTAAAGAAACTGACTCATAAAGGTTGGCATCTTCCGAAGGCCAAACAACTCGATGTCCCCTACCAACGCCTACGCCGACTCGAGATAGGACAACGCGCTGACACCAACCTGGAAACCGCCTTCAGCGCATGGCTCGACGATAAAACTCGACAAACCCAATCCGGTGCGAAAGTCGCTTGACAGCAATAGGAGCATCCACAGGGACTGTCTCTTAAACGGTGTTTCCGGCCTGACGCGCTGGACGTGGGTCTGGCGGGAAAGGTGCCGTGATGACGACACTTGATGCTGTGACGAAGAAGACGAAAAATGAGCCCACCCGTGAGGCGTTGGCGGCGAGGGAATGGGTGCGCCTGGCCAAGGAGCAGGGCCTGGCTCTGGACGGTCCTGATGGGCTGCTGGGCCAGTTCACGAAAACGTTCCTGGAGACGGCTCTGAACGAGGAAATGACTGAGCATCTTGGTCATGAGAAGAACCGTGCCCCGGACGAGCGTGACGAATCCAACGTGCGCAACGGGACCCGGCCCAAAACGGTGATCAGCCCCTCGACGGGGCCGGTGACCATCCAGGTGCCTCGTGACCGGGACGCCACGTTCACTCCGGTGATCGTGCCGAAACGACAACGCCGTTTGACCGGGGTCGATGAGATTGTGCTGTCGTTGTATGCCCGCGGCCTCACGACCGGGGAGATCAGCGCGCACTTCAACCAGATCTACGGTGCGCAGGTCTCGAAAGAGACGATCTCTCGCATCACGGACAAGGTGATCGAGGAGATGCAAACGTGGCAGTCCCGCCCCTTGAACGGCATCTACGCGGCGATCTTCATCGACGCGATCGTCGTGAAGATTCGGGACGGGCAGGTCGCCAACCGGCCCATCTACGCGGCCATCGGCGTGACCCTGGACGGCGAGAAGGATGTTCTCGGGTTGTGGGCCGGCACTGGCGGTGAGGGCGCTAAATTCTGGATGTCTGTCCTGACGGACATCAAAAATTGTGGTGTGACCGACACGTTCTTCCTGGTCTGTGACGGTTTGAAGGGGCTGCCCGACGTCGTCGGGAACGTGTGGCCGTTGACACGGTGCAGACGTGCATCATTCACCTCATTCGGAACACGTTCAAGCTGTCCTCGAAGAAGGATTGGGATGCGATGAAACGAGCGGTGAAACCGATCTACACCGCTCCGACCGTCGACGCCGCACGGGCAGCATTGGATGATCTGACCGAGGTCTGGGGGAAGAAATACGGTGCGATCATCCGGTTGTGGGAGTCNGTGGGAAGAGTTCACCCCGTTCCTGTCCTACGATCCCGAGATCCGCCAGGTGATCTGCTCCACGAATGCGATCGAGTCACTCAATGCCCGGTACCGGCGGGCGGTGCGTGCTCGAGGGCATTTCCCCACCGAGCAGGCCGCTCTAAAATGCTTGTATCTGGTCACGCGAAGTCTCGATCCCACCGGTGAGGGCCGAGCTCGTTGGACGATGAGGTGGAAGCCAGCTCTCAACGCCTTCGCCATCACCTTCCACGACCGCTGGCCGAACGCAGAAACCTACTAATGAAAAACGCCGGAAACACCGTTAACGAGACACACCCGCTGCATCCCCTCAGCGGGACGTGACCGTGCTCGGATTCTCTTGGTCGGTTCGCATGGCCGCTAACAGATGATGACAGAGTCTCACCTCCACGACACGCTGGATAAACACAGTGGTCAGAGACCAAGCAGGGGATACGTTAGCTTCAACAGATCGAAGACCGCTGTGGGCGTATGGCCCGTCGGCGCTGAATGAAATGGAGCAGCACCATGGCAACAATTCTCTGGATCATTGCGGTAATCCTCGTAATTGCAGGCATTTTCGCGCTATTTCGACGCCAGATTCTCTGGGGTATTGTGCTCATCGTCGTGGGACTGTTGGTTGGTCCAGGTGGCGTGAGCCTCTTCACTTGAGTCTGCGGATCGAGTAACCGTTTCGGGGCGTGACGGAGCTCCGGAACGGTTTCAGCGTGAAGGATCCACTGACGCTCTGCGTTGTCTGAGCGCTACATGGCGTCGAGGAGGCCATAGCTTTTCCTGACACTTGCGATCGTCTCGCGGATCGGACCGACATGGACGGGTCTAACCGAGCCTTCACCAAACCCGGGCGCGACAAAGCCACATGGACGAGCGGGCGGGAGGGACTGCACTCGCGAGTGCGGTCCCTCTCGCCCGCTTAGCTCAGTCCCCCATTGACGCGAACGCTAAAAACCCAGATGGCTCCCTCGAAAGGATTCCCGCGCACGGGTTACTCCGCACCGTGGACACCAACTGCCCACTCATCGGTGGTGCCTTCACGATGGACGGCGTTCAGGTCTGATAGCCGAAGCAGGAAAGTGACCGGCGCGGCCCAAAGCCGCCGCGCGAAACGGCCACTAGCCTATGTCGCCTGCCGCGAATGAGCAGGACAGGCATCGCACGCAGATCTAGAAGATAACGACTGGCTTGAGCGTCACGCCGCTCTCGCTATCAGCAAAGGCCTCGTTGATGTCAGCGAAGTCATACTTCTTGACGAGCTTGTCGAACGGGAACACCCCAGCTTCGTAAAGCGAGATCAGCTGGGGTATGAAAGTTTGCGGCACGGAATCGCCCTCGATCACCATGCTGATCTTCAGCCCGGTCAGCAGTAGACTGCCGATGTCAATCGGTGATTCGGTGCCTGGTGCCGCCGCGCCGACGAGGGCACCATGTCCAAGGACACCGAGGGATTTGGTCATCTGGGCGAAGACAAATTTGTTGCCCGTCGTGTCGAGCGCGTAGTTCACCCCGCCACCGGTGATTTCACGGATCCGCGCGACGGCGTCCTCGTTCTTGCTGTTAATGGTGTGGGTGGCGCCCAGCGTCTTGGCGAACTCGAGCCGGCTGTCGACGATGTCGACGGCGATGATCGTCGTGGCGTTAACAACGACGGCGGCGAGAAGACCGGACATCCCCACCGCTCCGGATCCGAAGATGGCGATGCTGCTGCCGGCTTCCGGCCGGAGAACGTTGAGCACAGCGCCCGCGCCGGTCTGAATGCCGCAACCGAGCGGACCCATAAGCTCCAACGGTGCATCCTTGGAAATCTTCACGACGCTGCGCTCGGCGACGTTACTAATCGAAGCAAACGACGACTGACCAAAGAAGTGAGAGGAAATGGGTGTGCCGTCGTCAGTGGTGAACGCGGTCGATCCATCGGGACGGGCGCCACTAAAGTCAAGGTCGTAGAGATGGATGCAGTACGAGGGATGCCCAGAGACGCAGGAAGAACACACCCCACAACTGGAAAAGCTAAGAAGCACGTGGTCGCCGACTTCGACGCTCGTCACGCCCTCCCCGATAGCCTCAACGATCCCGGCACCCTCATGGCCGAGCACTGCGGGCAGCGGGGTGGGATACAGCTGATCGCGCACGATGGCGTCGGTGTGGCAGACCCCCGTAGCGACCATACGCACCTGAACCTCGGTGGCGCGAGGCGCATCGAGAATGAGCTCCTGAATCACAAGTGGCTCGCCCTTGGCGAGAGCGACAGCAGCGGTTACTTTCATTGCATCTACCCCTTCAGCCCGCGGCGCAATGTCGCGCTAGCCATTATCAGTCTGCTCTTTTTTCAGATAGGTCACAATTTGCGCTATCTGGAGAAAGCTTCGCGCCGTCAGGTCGCACCTCCCCCCGGGGAGACATGGCGGTTCAGCGTCTGCCGGGTGACACTCAGTTCTTTGCAAAGGTCGTCCACTTTGGTTTTCCATTGCCCCATCGCAGCCATAGCTAGGCGGACCTTGGCCGGCGTCACTTTGGACAGACGCCCGCCCGTCCTCCCCCGTGCTCGCGCTGCAGCCAGCCCAGCGACGGTACGTTCGCAGATGACCGCCCGCTCGAACTCCGCGAGAGCCGCGAAGATACCGAAGACGAGCTTCCCGGATGCAGTCATAGTGTCGATCGCGGCGCCCTCGCCGTGAGCACTCTAAGGCCGATTCCGCGGTCGGTGAAGTCATGCACCGTATTGATGAGGTGGCGTAGATCTCGGCCGAGACGGTCGAGCTTCCAGACCAGGTATGTGTCCCCCTCGCGGAGAGCTTTCAGGCAGGCCGCCAGCTGCGGACGATCGTCCTTCTTGCCTAACGCCTGATCCTCGTAGAGATTGACGGGCTCTACGCTGGCAGCCATGAGCGCGTCTCGTTGAAGATGGGTGCTCTGCGACGCGTCGGCCTTCGACACGCGCATGTACCCGACGAGCATACTGACCCGTGCCATCTATACGTTCGATTACGTGACACGATGCCGCGTGATCACATCTGTCTCTAAAATGTCACTCATCCCGTAATTTATTCTGCGCCACGTAAACCACCGACGATTTATTGAATGTGACAGAAAGGGGAACCTATAAGCTGTCCAACTGCGACGGTGCGGGCTCTGATGCTCGATGCGTCTGCCCCTAGAATTTGGCCTATGGCTACAATCATCCGGACGGTCCACTGGACTTTCCTCAGCTCCCTAGAGGCGGCGTTGCCCCTGTTAAGCGCCGCCGTCGAGAAGACAGATTTCAGCGTGGCCTCCGCGACCTCAGGCTCCATTGTCATCGACGTACCAAGGGAGATGATGAAGAACCGTTGGGCCGCGACGATAACAGGGACCATAACTCCCGTGGCCACCGGCACGAAAATTCTGTGGGTCGTGGACGGGCTGGGAAACAAACATTACGAACACCTCGTAACGATTGCCAAAGGCCTTCCAAAAGGATCGCTCTACGACCACGGGATCCCAGAGGCGGTGTCGAAGGTCGCGTTGAAGATATTCGGTCGGAAAGAGATCCGCCACATTGCGTTCTGAGCCTATTTTGGCCAAGGTCTTGATCCATTCAAGCTCAGGTCCGATCGAAGTCTCCACGTTGAAGATCTCTGGGCGGAGCATCTTGTGGCATTGCAGTTCGGCGCTCGCGCTTAAGGCCGTCTGGGCGAGAGGCCCCTTGTTCAAGGTCGCCACGAGCATGCGTTCATATTCGACAAACTTTGCCGAAGTGATTATCGCCACCTCGCACGGTCGGCGCCGGTCGACGAGCAAGTTCAGCCACACGCAGGCCACCGTGCGCTACTAACAACCACCCAGTGACGGGAGTAGATCACCCCACCAACTATCGCGGCCAATTCAAACGCCCGACGCATGGGTAGCTCAATAATTGGGCGCACTTTCACCATGTCCGCACCGGTGTCAACAAGTCGTTTTTAAGACTTCTCCTGGTTAAATTGTTACATAAGAATTACGCACGAGCGAATGCAAACGATACTTAGTGTCCCTCAGCGTAGTACGGGTAAGGCGGGTAGACATAACCCATTCCCCAATAGGGTAAAAACCCGTAGTAACCGTAGGTGTCAAGAAAAAAGACACTGTTTTCAACGAGATCGGGATCATAGGGCGGAGATCCGGCCACGGTGTCGGACAGTAGGTTCAGGTGGACGTCTTTATCATCGATATGGGTGATCGCGTCGACTGGGATGAAGGACTTACTTTTACCAATACTCAGGAAACCGCCTGTAGCGACTTCGAAGAATCGCACTTTCTCTTCCCGCTCGTCGATCAGCAGAACGTCCACTTTCCCGAGATTGTTGCCGTCTTTGTCGAGAACTCGATGCCCCCGGATGTCGGATTCCGTCGCGGCGATGGTCTTATTAGTGTCCTGTAGCCGGACGAGCTGGTTACGTTCTGTAGACGTCATAAATTACATCCTTTCAATCAATTGTGAGAGTGAGAATTGTAGGGAAGTGTCCAGAAGAGAGGTCTGCGCATCGGGAGTCTTTCGTCGATGCTGCCAGAGCTCGCCTTGGACAAGCAGTCGAGAATCTCGGTCTATCGACCCGACGACCCGGGCGTCTTCGCTGAGCGATGGCAGCACGGTTGTTCTTCCTGGAGTCAGTAGGAAAGCTCACTCTCAATAACTCGTCAACGCAGCACCGACATAGTGCGGTACTGACGGATGGAGCCATAATTAAAAGATATGACTAAGGGTCCACCCGGTCAAGGAGCCGCAGTGAGCGATAAAAAGTTTTTCCGTGGTTTTTTTGGCTCTCCTGACTCTTCCGTGGGTTAAATTCGGCCGGGAAGCACTGGTTTATGCCCGCCGAGGCTGAGCATCGTGAGGGCGATGAGGGCCTCGGGTGATTTGAAGCCGAAGGCGATGCGGGTCATGAGGCGGATCTTGGTGTTCATGGATTCGACGCGTCCGTTGGAGAGTCCGTGCTCGATGGATACCAGGATCGCGGTGCGGTGCTTGACGATGTTCTTCTGCAGTTTCACGAACGAAGGGATGTGGCAGCGGCGGACCCAGCTGACCCATTTGTCGAGGGCTTCGGTCGCCTCGTCGAGAGGCAGTTTGAAGATCATGCGGAGGCCTTCCTTCAGGTAGTAAGCGCGTGCCAGACGTGGATCTGTCTGCACGATCCAAGTGAGCTTGGCTTGTTGCTTCTCGGTCAGGTTTTCCGGGTTCTAGGGCGTATCGGCAGTTTTTGATGCCGACGGCTCGGGCGCTGTCCGGTCGGGCTGGAGCGTCGGCGGCGGGCCGGCCGCGGGTGCGGCGGGCATCGTTGTGGCGGGCGGCTTCGCGGGCATCGTTCCACGCGGTTCGGCGGACTTCGTCGAGGGCATAGGTGGCCCATTTCACGACGTGGAACGGGTCGGCGCAGCGGATGGCGTTGGGGACCTTGTCCTTGACAACACTGGCGATCCAGGTAGCACCGTCGGCAGAAACATGCGTGATCTGCGCCGACCGCTCGGGCCCTAACGCGTCGAAAAATGTCGCGAGGGTGGCTTTGTCCTGGCCCGGTACGGCCCAGACGAGTCGGCCGGAATCGTGGTCGACGACGCAGGTCAAATACTGGTGGCCGCGCTTGTAGCTGATCTCGTCGATGCCGATCCGGGTGATGATCGCGCCGACGGTGCGCCACGCGATGCGAATCAGCACGGTGATGGCGGTCTTCGATGTTTGCGTGGCCAGCCAACCGACCTGGTCGTCGAAGAACAGGGTGTGGCCACTTTGATGCCGGGCTCACGGCACGGCGGCGACCGTCACGCCGTGGATGCAGCAGGACACTCGGGGCGCGTCAGCTTCGAGGTGAGCTTGAATCGAGCCCACATCCAAACCACGCCAGCGTCGTCTCCCATCACCGATGGTCGCAGCGTGGGCTGCGCTTCTGGCAGGAGCCGCACCGGTTCCGCTTCGACGCCATCGGACGCACCGACGCGATCAGAATCCTGCTCACCAGGTCAAGATCAATGTCGTCGACGAACGTCTTCTCGACACCGAGAAGGGTTCGCCATATTCTTAGAGTTCGCACGCCGCTTCTTCCTTTCCCGAGTTTCTTACCTTTGACAGTTAGAAACCTAGGCGGAGAGCGGCGTGCGGCCGTTAAGGCGCTCCCAACGGACCCACGGATACGTCAGGAGAGCCGTTCTTTTGCCTCATTTGAAACCTCCTCTTCGAGATGGTCTATGAAACGATCAATGGATATACATTCCCGATGTCCATTCATTAACGTCGGCTCACTCGGACTAGGTTGGAGAACGCATCGATCTAAAAAGACCATGAGGCCGAGGAGCGGTGAGAGAGAGGCGCGTGTCCACCTACGTCAGCATTGCCGTTCTTCTCGCAGTTGCGCTGCTGACGGTGGGCGGCCTGTACCGTCTGGCGCGGTGTACCGCCGTGGCCCCAGACCCACTTGAACGATTGCCGTTTCTCTCCGGCTGGGCGCCGGAGGAACATGCCCTGTCCCGGTACCACGCCAGGTGGTATCCACTGACCCTGCTCTTTCTCGCCTTTGACGTGGAGATGCTCTTCATGTATCCATGGGCTTTGGTCGTGGCACAAGACGGAATCGGCGCCGTCGTGGAGATGTTTGTCTTTCTCGGTGTGCTCATGGTCGGTGTCGTCTGGGCCTGGCGAGAGGGTGCGCTGCGGTGGGTTTAAGAAGCAGCCTGGCGAGACACGCCACCCGCAGAGTGCACGTGCTCGTGCTCGAAGTTCCCGGCTGGGGTGAGACCCGGATGCGCGTGGAGGCGGAGCTAGCCCGTCGGGGCTGGGTGCCGGCAACATCCCCAGCGGATGCCGACGTTCTGCTGGTCTGTGGGGCGCCGGGAGAGGAACTCGCGTCTGTGTGCGACCGCCTCTGGTCACAGCTTCCCGGTCCACGGGTGCGAAAAGCGGTGATCACCGCAAGCGATGTTGCCGCGACTCTGGAGCGGGCCGCGGAAGAGCTCCTCGATGAAGGCAGACAGCACAGCGATGCGCGCATCCGCTCGCGCCAGCCGTCGGAACCACGTGATGCTTCCGCGCACGATAGCGCCGACGAACCGACCGAGCACAACATGGATATGGATATGGACATGGACATGGACATGCCCATGCCGGGAGGGATTCCTCTGGCGAACGGCGCACCCGATCGCGACGGCCTCGAAATGGATGTGCTTCATGTGCCTCTCGGCCCGGCGCTCCCCCACTGGCCAGCCGGGCTCGTCGTGCGCTGCGTGCTCCAGGGTGATGTGATCGTGAGCGCTGAAGCAGAGGTTTTGCCCGCGGCTGCGCAACCACACGGTGACGGCCCCGTTGGAGGCGAGAGCCGCCGGTCGGCGGACGACGAGCGACGGCTGGCGGTCATCCGTCGTTCTGATGCCGCGGTGCAGGTGCTCGCTCTGGCCGGATGGTCGTTCGCGGCAGACCGCGCACGAAGGATTCGCGACGCCGTGGCGTCGGGCACAGCACTGGTCGACGCTGCAGCCGACCTCGACAAGCTGGCGCAGAGCGTTGGTCGTTCCTGGACTCTGCGCTGGACGCTGAAAGGTATCACGGTCGGCGACGCACTCGCCCACGCGGATGACGGGATGGGGCAGAGCGGATCCGAGACGGTGCGCGGCCGCCTTGTCGGCTGGCTCGACGAGGCGCGACGCATTGCCCGAGACGACACGGCTGAAGGAGGGTACGAGCTGCAGGACGCCCTGGCGTTGCAGCGCAACCTGCTGAGCGAGATTCCGCGACTGCTCAACGGCGCGGATGTCGCAACCGCGCGGCTCATCATTGCCGCTCTGGCAATCGAGACGGCCCCGTCACCTAGATTCCGAAGCCGCGCACATGAGTGACGCAACATGAGTGACATCGTCGAGGTGAATCCTGCCTGGGCGCTGCTTGCTCCGGTCGTGCTCGGCCTGCTTGCCCTGGCTGGAGCCGCGCTCAATGGGATCCTCGTTGCCCGGGCCGAGGGCCGGTCTTTCCGTTCTGGAGTGGCCATCCCGGTGTTCGAGATCGCCCGTCTGATGCGGCAGCGACGTCGCACGACCGTCACGGCTGATGTTCTGCTCTGGCGCATTGGTTGCGCCGGCCTCGTGGTGATCGCGGTGCTGAAGACGGCGGTGATCCCGGTGGGTCCGTGGGTTTTGGCCGATATACCGGTCGGGGTCGTCTGGTTCAACACGATGGACGTCTTCGTGTGGGCACTCATGTGGCTGATCGGCTGGGGTGCCAACAGCGCCCACTCGCTGGTGGGCGGCTACCGATTTCTCGCTCAGGCCGTCTCCTATGAGTTGCCACTGATGTTCGCACTGGTGACCCCCGCCGTCGCCGCGCATAGCCTGCGCGTGAGCGATGTAGTTGCCGCGCAACAGAATCTGTGGTTCATCGTCTGGATGCCCATCGCCTTCGTCGTCTTCTGCCTGAGTGTCGTCGCCTTTTCCAACTGGGGACCGTTTGCGACATCCGCGAGCGGAGACATCGCTGGCGGGATCCTGACCGAGGTATCCGGCGTGGACCGCCTGCTGATTTTCGCCGGACGCTACACCCTGCTCACGACAGGCGCGGCTTTCGCCGTTGCCCTCTTTCTCGGCGGTGGGGCCGGACCGCTATTGCCCGGCTGGCTGTGGACGCTGGTGAAAACCCTGCTGTTGCTTGCGGCGTTCGTCACCCTGCGGCATCGTATGCCAGCTGTGCGTCCCGAACGCCTCGCTGAAGTCGCCTGGATAATCGTGCTGCCGGCGGTACTGCTGCAGACGCTCGTTGTCTCCATCGTCGTCGCGGTGAGGGGCTGAGGATGCTGTGGATCATTGTTTTCTCGGCACTGGCGGTCATCGCGCTCGCCTCGGGAATCGCCGTCTTCCGCGTCGACTCCATGGCGCGGGCAACCTTCGTCCTGGCTGTGTCCTTCGTCGCCGTCGGCGTGATGTTGCTGATGTTTGATCTCGATTACATCGGCGTCATCACGATTCTCATGATGGTGATGGAGATGGCCATCATGGCGATCTACATGATCATGTTCATGGGGATGAACCCTGCTCTCATGCCAATGAGCATGGTGCATAACAAACGATGGTCGGCGATCCTCGCCGTTGGCACCTTCCTCCTGCTGGCCGGTGGCGCACTGCTCATACCTTGGCCGGCACGCAACGGTTCGCCGGCCGCCGACCTGACCGCATCCCTCGGCGAGGCAATCATGGGATCCAAGATGCTCGTGATGCTTACCGTGAGTCCGATTCTGTTCGCCACGATCGTCGCTGCCCTCGTGCTCGCAAGCCCTAGGGGCCGCTACGACCGGTGGGGCGACAATCTGGATCGTCCCACCCCTGACGACCCACAGCAGGGAGGGTTGGGGCGATGACCCTGCAGCTCGTCCTGATCGCTGCCGCGGCACTGTTCTGCGTCGGGCTCTACGGCGCTCTCTCCCAGCAAGTCGTCGTCATGGTGATGATGGGGCTGGAACTCATGCTCAACGGCGTTATCCTCGCGGTCGCCGCTTTCTGGTGGTTTTTGACACCGGTCCCGGACGGGCAGGTGCTCCTGCTCGTGGTGATCGCGGCGATGACCGTGGAAATGGCGATGGGGTTCGCCGTTGCCACTCTCCTGCATCGTTCCCGGGGATCAGACATGACCGACTCGGCAACGGACCTCGCCGGATGAGCGCCGCAGCAGTAAGCGCATTGGGCGTTACGGCGCTGTGGCTTCTGGTCAGTCTGCCCGCTCTTGCGGGAATCGCGCTCTGCGTCACGGGGCGGCGAGCAAACCTGGCCGCCGTTCCGGTGTCGCTTGGCACCGCTGGTCTCACCGTCGCGATGGCGTTCGTCGTAGCTTCCGTCCGCCCGTCAGTCGAAGTCCCATTCGTGGCCGGAGCCCGGTTCGGACTCGCCGTCGACGGGCTGTCGGCAGTGATTGTGCCGACGGTCGCGGTTATCACCCTCATGGTTCTGGTCTTTGCAGCCGCTGAGGGAACGGAATCGCCGGCGCGCTTCCACGGGCTGATGCTCATCTTTGCGGCGGCCGTTGCGGTGACGGCGACCGCCACGACATTGCCCACTCTGTTGTTCGCTTGGGAGATCATGGGCGCCATGTCTTACGCGCTGATTGGCTTCCGCTGGCGGGAGGACAACCGGGTCGGTGCCGGACTGACCGCGTTCATCACGACCAGGTTCGGCGACCTCGGCCTCTACCTTACGGCCGGAGCCGCCTTGGCGGGCGGCGCCGGGTTGGGACTCGCTGACCTGGCTGCGGCTCCCTCTCCCTGGCGTCACATCATCGCCGCGGGAATTCTGATGGCCGCATTCGGCAAGGCAGCCCAACTGCCCTTCAGCTTCTGGCTCTCCCGGGCGATGGAAGGCCCAAGCCCGGTCAGCGCCCTCCTGCATTCGGCGGCGATGGTGGCGATGGGCGGCTACCTCCTGCTGCGACTCGCTCCGCTGCTGGAGGTCACCGGTTGGGCTGCGACGACCACAGCGTGGGTGGGGGCCCTGACCGCTCTGCTGCTGGGCGCGGTCGCCGTCGCCCAACAGGACCTGAAACAGCTCCTGGCGGCATCCACTGCAGCGCAGCTCGGTTTCGTGGTGCTGGCTGCCGGCGTCGGGTCGGTGGCGGGCGGGACGACCCACCTCATCGCTCACGCTTCAACGAAAGCGCTCCTGTTCCTCGCAGCCGGCGCCTGGCTCGCGGCGCTTGGCACCAAGCAACTGCCAGCACTCCGGGGCGCCGCTCGCCGCTGGCCGCTGGTCGGGGTGACGTTCGCCGTCGGCGGCCTGTCCCTGGCCGGAATAGCCCCTCTGGCCCTGTGGGCGACGAAGGATCAGCTCCTGGCTGGTGCCTTGGAAACCAGCCCGGCCCTTTATGTTGTTGGTTTGGCCGCCGCCGCACTCGCCGCGGCATATACGGGCAAGGCACTCATCATCGTCTGGAGCCACCCGCTGACAAATGCCCGCGACGAGTACGACACCGAGCAGAGCGGCACGCGGCACATTGGCGCCTGGGAACGGGTGCCGCTTACCGTCCTGGCGGCGGGCGCGGCACTCTTGGGGGTGCTCGCCCTGCCGCCGGTCGGCGACTGGGTACGGGGTGTGCTCGGAGCAGAATCAGATCCGCGGCCCGGCCCACTCGAGCTAGTCGGCTCGGCCGTGCTGGCACTGCTCGTGCTCGGTCGGGTGGCCTGGAAGCGGACGCCTCAGCCTTCCTGGGCCGCGAACTGGTTAGGGCTCGAGCGGGCGACCCGGGTCGTGGTCGTTGACCCGGTGCTTCTTGTGAGCCAACGACTCGCCCATTTCGATGACGCGGTGCTTGATCGCGGAATCCACACAGCGGCGCGTACAGCGCTGCGCGGCGCCCGTCGACTCGGCTGGTTCGATGACCACGGGCTCGATGCGGCAGTGACTGCGGCGGCGCGCGGCAGTATCGTCACCGCTTCCGCTGCTGCCCGGGCAGACACCGACGGTGTGGATGCGGCAGTTACGGCTATCGCCGGTACCGCGCGCCGGTTCGGCATGATCGCCCGGCGTCCGCAAACGGGCCTCCTGCATCAGTATTACGCGCAAATCACCGTCGTTCTCGCTGTCGCCGTCATCCTTCTCCTTGTTCTTCCCGTTGTGAGGTAGCCCATGCTCAGTCTTGTCGTCTTCCTGCCGGTACTGGCCGCGGTGATCCTCGTTGTCGTGCCCCAGGTTCCGGACCGGGTCGCCCGGTGGGTCTGGCTGGGGATCGCGCTTGCCGATCTGGCGCTACTGGTGGGAATGTGGATCGGCTTTGACAGCCGGGAACCGGGTGACCTCGCATACGAGGAACAGCTGCAGTGGATGCCGAGTGTGGGCAGTAGTTACCACCTCGGAGTGGACGGCCTGTCCCTGCCGTTGCTCACTCTCACCGCCGTGATCTTCGCCGCCTGCGCGCTCTATGCCCTCAGGGAGAACGACCGACCCAGGCCGCAGGCCGCTCTCTTCCTGTTTCTCCAATCAGCCTGCCTCGGCGTGTTCGCCGCGCAGGACCTGATCTTGTTCTTCGTCTTCTTCGACCTGTCACTCGTCGGCATGTACTTCGTCATCGCCGGTTGGGGCCATGGTAACGCCGCGCGCTCGGCGCTGAAGTTCTTCCTGTACACGTTCCTTGGGTCCCTGGCCCTGCTGCTCGGTTTCATCGGCTTGTACCTCGGCGCCGACCCGCACACCTTCGATATGGTCGAGCTCGCCCAGTCTCCCCCCTTCCAGAAAAACCCCGTTGCGGGGGGTTTCGTACTGGCCGCCATCCTCATTGGCCTCGCGATAAAGACACCCACGTTTCCGTTCCACACCTGGCTACCCCCGGCTCACACCGATGCCCCCGCCATCGGCTCTGCCGTGCTGGCCGGCGTGCTGCTGAAAATGGGCACCTACGGTTTCGTGCGCATCGCCATGCCCCTGCTTCCCGACGCGTGGCGATCCTGGGCCTGGATTATCGTCGTCGTCGGCATCGTGTCGGTGCTCTATGGCGCCCTCGTTGCCCTGGCCCAGACCGAAGTTAAACGGATGATTGCCTACACGTCGGTCAACCACATGGGCTACATCGTTCTGGCCGTCGGTGCCGCTGGCGTCGTCAGCGACAGCTCCGCCCAGGCGCAACAGCTCGCCGTCACCGGTGCTGTCGTGCAGATGGTCAGCCACGGACTGATCACCAGCGCGCTTTTCCTCCTCGCCGGCGTGCTGTACGAACGACGGCAGAGCTACGATCTCAACGCTTTCGGCGGGCTTGCGGCACCGGCACCCCGGTACGCGGCATTCTTCGCCGTCGCCGCATTCGCGTCCCTCGGACTGCCCGGCTTCAGCGGATTCATCGCCGAATTCCAGATTTTCGCCGGCAGTATTGGAACCGTACCGCTGAGCCTGCTCGCACTCCCCGGCATCCTCATCACCGCGGCACTGTTTCTCCTCGCGTCACAGCGCCTGCTCACCGGCAAAACGCGCGGGTTATCCACCGGGTTTAACGACCTGAACTCAAACGAGACACTCTCCATCGGCTCGCTGCTGGTTCTCTCGGTAGTCATCGGGGTGTTCCCGCGATTCCTACTCGACATCATCGAACCCGCAGCATCCGTCGTCGTCAACCTGGTCAGCCGGTAGCTGCTCGTGAACGTAGCACTGGACACTCTCTCTCTTTTTCCAGAAGTTTTCGTTCTCGCCGGGGCGATCGTCGCGCTCCTCGCCGGGTCGTTCCTCCCCCGGAACCGCCAAGTCGCGACCCGGTGGATCGCCATCTTGGCGCTGATGGCGAGTGTGGTCGCGGCGGCAGTCGGGATGATGCAGCCGTCGACGACGATCTTCGAAGCGAGCTTCGCCGTGGACATCGGCTCCGGTTTCGGTCGAATCATCATTGCCCTAGCAACGATTTTCGTTATCGTGCTCGGAATCGAGGAGCTCAGTGGTGCGCGCCGGGAAAGCGAGACCTACGCCCTGCTGCTGCTCGCCGCCCTCGGCGCCATGCTCCTGTGCGGCGCGAGCGACCTCCTCATCCTCGTAACCGGATACCTACTCACCTCGATCCCGCTATATGCCCTGATCGGAATGAGTCGTTCTCCTGGTGCCGCCGAGGCGGCGATGAAAACGTATCTGCTCGGAGCCTTGCTCGGAATCATGATGATGCTGGGCGTCAGCGTGCTGTTCGGAGTCGGCGGAGGGACCTCCTATCGCCAGCTGGGGGCCGCTCTGGTCGATGCTTCGGCTGCCGCCGTGGCCGTCGGGGTCGTCGGGGTGCTCGGGGGCCTGATGTTCAAGGCTGGCGGTGTGCCGGGACACTTCTGGATTCCGGACGCGACGCAGGCGGCCGGAAAGGCTGTCGCAGCCTTCCTCACCACCGTTCCGAAGGTCGGCGCTCTCGTTGCGGCCTACCGGCTGCTCGACATCATCCCGGCAAGCATCGACTGGCCACTGTTGGTCGGATTTCTCGCCGCCGCAAGCATGACGCTGGGAAACCTCGCCGCATTCTGGCAAGACGACGTTCGCCGGCTGCTCGGGTGGTCGACCGTCAGTCAGGTCGGCTACCTCATGTTGCCGGTCGCGGTCGCCGGGCGCACGGACCTCGCCCTGCCATCGCTGCTCCTCTATCTCGCAGGCTACGCCGCCACCAACCTCACCGCCTTCGCGGTGGTAGCCGCACTTCCCACTCGCCGCACCCTCACCGACTATCGCGGGGCTGCCAGGACCCACCCCTGGCTCGCCGGCGCCCTCATCGTGAGCCTGCTCGGCCTCGTCGGAACACCCCCAACCATCGTGTTCATCGGCAAACTCACCACGCTCGCCGCCGCCTGGGACGGAGGCCTAGCCTGGCTCGCGGTCATCGCCGTGATCAATAGCGTGGCGAGCCTGTTCTATTACCTGCGCTGGCTGGCACCAATGTTCTCCCGCATTGTTGCACTTCCGCTTTCCCCGTCGACTGCGTCACCGGCCGCTGCCGCAGCACGTGTGCGACGCCGCTGGGCAGCTGGCTCCGCCGTCACGGGAGCAGCATCCGTACTTATTCTCGGCATCGTCGCCGGCAGTATCCTCTCAATCGCCAGCACGCCCCTTGCCCACTGAATTGGTCTTGCTCACACATCGACTTCAGAAACTGCTTGTTGCCAACGAACGTTTCCGTGCGGCGAAGACGCCGCCTCATGTGAGCAAACGCGGCGCACATCTACGCTGTGGACTTCGGCGCTCTTTGGCGGCGTTCTGTGATCGCACTGTGTCGCTAATTCCCGATAACGAGGATGCTGGCGGCGGCTTCGATGACGTCGTCGGTGATGGTCTCAAGCTGGTTGATCTTGAGTATTCGGTTGATTTGGGGGAAGAGGCGTTCAACGACAATGGATATCTCGCAACCCATGTGTTGCGACACACTGAGGTTACGAGACACCTCACTACACGATTCGGACTGCGATGGGCGAGCTGGGCGGTGCCTAAGGTCTCAAGGTTCCCGGTAACTGAACGGTTAGCGGGACGTACGAATCTCATCGTCGACTACTCCAGGTCCATGTCGAAGGCGAAAAGTGTCCAAGGCTCGAGACTATGCGCGTTGAGCCGGGAGGAAGCCATATTCTGGCTGCCGAATTCGTGCTGGACGTAGTCGAGCAGATCATCGCCGTAGATAATCACGTCGGTCTGATACACCGAAAACACGGGTGCGGAAGGTCCGGTGGGATCAGCCGGAAAAACCGGTCGCCGTACAACGGAACAAGCTTCGGCCATTTGGCCGGCGGCTGCTCTTAGGGCGTGTTCATCCCACCGTTCACGTTGAGGGTCTCCCCGACGACGAAGCTGGATTCCGCGGAGGCGAGAAACACGTATGCCGGTGCCAGCTCGGCCGGTTGCGCGGCTCGTCCCATCGACGTCTCGCTGGATCCGAACTCGGGAAGCGTCTCCGGGTCCACGCCGCGCGTGACCTGCAACGCGGTCCAGGTCGGCCCCGGTGCGACGACATTGACTCGGATGCCGTGCGGGATAAGCTGCTGGGCCAGCCCCTTAGAGAGATTGTTGATTGCGCCTTTGGTACTCGCGTAGTCCAATCGATCCGGTGAGGGGGTGTAAGCCTCGAGCGACGCGGTGTTGATGATCGTCGAACCGGGTTCGAGGTGAGGCACGGCCGCCTTAACGATCCAGAAGAGTGCAAAGACGTTCGTCGCATAGGTCTGCTCGAACTGCTCATCGCTGATCTCCGCGAGCGTGGGTTGCCACACCTGCTTGCCGGCGACGTTGACGACCGCGTCGAGTCCGCCCATGGCGCTCACCGCCGTGTCGACGAGCGCTCGGCAGTAGGCCGGGTCAGTGAGATCGCCCGGCACCAACGTCGCGGTCCGACCGGCCCGCTTGATGACGTCGGCAATGTGACGCGCATCCGACTCCTCTTCTGGGCGGTACGACATCGTGATATCGGCTCCCTCGCGGGCGAAGGCGATAGCCACTGCGCCACCGATGCCCGAGTCTGCTCCCGTGATCAAGGCACGCCGGCCGGTGAGTCGGCCGGTTCCGCGGTACGTCGCCTCGCCGAGGTCGGGCACCGGCGTCATCTGCGACTGGATACCGGGCTCGTCTTGCTGCTGAACGGGTGGGCTGATGACGGGGTAGCGGGTGCGCGGATCGCCGAAGGTGTACTGGTCTGGCTTCGCGGGGGCGGGTGTTGCGGTGGGCTCTGTCATTTCTGTCTCCTTGCCGAGCGGGATGCACCGTCGGCACCCGAGAGCTCTTCGATGGTGATGGCTGCGTTAATGAGTCCGATGTGGCTGAGGCCCTGGGGCAGATTGCCGAGGAACGAGTGATCGCTCGGCTCGATCATCTCGGCGAAAAGACCCACGTCGTTCGAGAGCTGGACGAGTTCGTCCATGAGCACCGTGGCCTCGTTGTGGCGACCTACGCAAGCCAATGCACTCGCCATCCAGAAGGAGCAGGCGACGAAGGCTCCCTCCTCCTGATCGGCTCCACTGTAGCGATAGAGCAGCGGACCACTGCCCAACTCGTTCCGGATGGCGTCGATGGTCGACGACATGCGGGGCCCGCGGTCGAAGCCGCTCGTAGCGTGCAGCAGTACCGAGGCGTCCAGGCTCTCGTCCCCGGCGTGGGCGACGTAGGCTTGGAGCGCCTCGGACCAACAGTGCCCATCGATCCAAGTTCGGATCTCGTCACATTCGGCTCGCCATCGCTTCGCATCGCCGGGCATGTGGCCGGCCTCGCACAGCTGGGCCGCAGCATCTAGCGCTTGCCAGCAGCCCATCTTGGAGGAGGTGTTGTGGTGCTGCTCCTCGAGCTCCCACATCCCCGCGTCTTCCTGTCGCCAGGCTCCAGCGGTGTGTTCGGCGAGGGATTCCAGCAGCAGGCCCGTTTCTCCGTCCAGCACGTTGCCGGCGGTGACGTAGATGCGAATCACGTCAAAGAGGTCGCCGTAGACGCTGAGCTGCACCTGATCGGTCGCCCGATTTCCCGAGACCACCGGGCCGATCCCTCGCCATCCGGGTACCTGGTGCGTGGTGACGTCCCCCGGGAGCTCACCGCTGAGTGTGTAGAGGATCTGCAGTTCGGGACCGTGATTCTTGAGCGTCCGGAGTAGCCAGTCCACCGCCGAATGCGTCTCCTCTCGCAGACCGAACCGCACCAACGAGTGGACGGTATAGGCGAGATCACGCACCCACGCGTAGCGGTAGTCCCAATTCTTGCCCCCGCGCAGGCTCTCGGGCAGCGAGGTCGTCGGCGCCGCAGCGATTGAACCGGTCGAGGCGTACATAAGGAGCTTCAGTGCGAGCGCGCTGCGGTGCACGTGGAGAGCCCAGGGGCCGTCGTAGCTGAACTCCTTCGACCAGGCGCGCCACGTGCTGATGGAGCGGTCGATGGCGGCATCCGTATGTTTTCCAACCGGAATGGGAAGCGGGCTATCCGATGTTCCCGGGACGACAAGGAGGTGTCGCGACCCCTTCGATGTCGTGAATCCGCCCGCTATCGTGCGATCGCCGCCGCCGCGTGGCCCGTGCTGGATGCCTTGCACGGTGAGGTTGACCGTGTCGATTCGCAGGATCTTGCCGAGGGGGCCGTCTTCGACCCACGGCGACGACGAGCTGAAACGGGTGCCCGGCGCGACCTTCCAGTGGAACTTCACGGCGCCCCGGATCCCCTCGACGCGACGCGCTAACTCAACCCATGGCAGGCGTCCGGCGAGGCCCGTGACTAGCGCGTCCGTGACGCGTGCGACCCCGGACTCCGTGGTGAATGTCGTCCGAAGCACGTTCGTCCCGCTGAGGTAGCTGCGTCGCACGGTATACGGCTCGGTCGGCGCGAGTTCGATCTGACCGCCGTCTTCGGCATCCAGCAACCGGGCGAAGACTGGGGTGGAGTCCATATCGGGAATGGGTAACCAGTCGACGCTGCCGTCCCGGGCGATGAGCGCGACCGTCCTGCCGTCCCCGATCGCGGCATAATCCCGCAGATCGACATAGCCGTCGGTGCGGGCTTTCATGGCGAGCATGCGGTGATTTACCACGCTGCACTGAGGATGGCATCCGCGGTGCGGAGCGAAAGTGCCATCATCGTGAGGCCCGGGTTCGCGGTCAGCGAGCTCGGGAACACCGAGGTGTCGCTGATCCAGAGATTAGGGATATCGAAGCTCCGACCGTCAGCGTCAACTACGCCGACGTCGGCCGTCTCGCCCAGCCGGCAGGTCCCGAGGGTGTGAGCAGATCGCGGCAGAACCAGGATGTCGCTGCCACCCGCCGCTGACACGATGTTGGTCATCGTCGTGACCGCGTGAGCCTCGATCGCCTTCTCGTTCTCGCCCGCAGTGAAGCTTACGTGCGCCTTGGGCACGCCGAGCTCGTCGACCTCGTCGGACAGGGTGAGCCGATTTGAGTCGGAGGGCAGGCATTCCGCGTTGATCCCCAGGCCGGCCATATACGGGTACTGCTCGAGTGCCTCGGTAAGTTCCGGACCCCACAGTGAGCTGCCCCGGATCAGCGTCGTCGCGAAGGTCAACGGCATCATCCCGAGGCTCTGCATCAGGTAGCCGCCCACGAAAGTGGCGTCAGGCGGGCGCACCATGTCTTCCGAGATGATCGACGACGGATAGCCGCGATACGACCGCATCAACTGGTCGAATCGTCCCCAGACCTGCACGCCACCATGGGCCATGAAATTTCGGCCGACCTGGCCGGTGCTGTTTGCGAGTGCGTTGTGCAGCAGCAGCCGCGGAGTCTCGATCCCGCCGGCGCTGAGCACCAAC
This sequence comes from Cryobacterium sp. M91, assembly GCF_002929615.1. NCBI lineage: Bacteria > Bacillati > Actinomycetota > Actinomycetes > Micrococcales > Microbacteriaceae > Cryobacterium > Cryobacterium sp. M91. The sequence continues at coordinate 20,161 of NZ_PJJT01000062.1, forward strand.
ATCGCGCAGCGTTGGCGGTGGTCGACGCCACCACGTCGATAAATCACGGCGGTGACGGCGCCGGATTTGTCCGTTTCGACGGTGTGCACTGTCGAATCAGCGCGGATCTCGGCCCCGCGTGACAAAGCCGCCGGGAGGTAACTGGTATCCATCGACACTTTCGCGCCGTTGCGGCATCCTTGGTGGCAGGCGCCGCAGTTGACGCAAGCCTGGCGCAGTCCGAATCCCTCCTGCTGCCAGTCCTGGCTGATGACAGCGGCGGGCGCATCGGTCGCGTGGATGCCGAGCGCCTCGCATCCACGCATCATCATCTCCGACGAGGCGTTGCGCGCAACCGGCGGCAGGGCGTAGCGCCGATCAGGGTCCCAGGGATAGTTGGACGGCCCGGAAATACCGAGGTACTGCTCGACGCGGGCGACATAGGGCATGAGCTCGGATGGGGAGATCGGCCAGTCGAGACCCTGACCCGTCTCGCGTCGGAACGACATGTCACGCGCGTCGGGGCGCGGCGTAAAGGCACCCCAATGCAACGTCGAACCGCCGACACCGCGGCCGCTGTTGTTGGGCCCGAAAGCGGTCGGTGTTTCGCCTCCGCTGAGCCGCTCATCCATCCAGATGATGTCGACTGCCTCGGTCTCGTCAGGCGTGTGGTCGCCGGGTTCGACGTTCGGGCCGGCTTCCAGCACCACGACTCTCAATCCGGCCGACGCTAAGGACGCGGTCAGAGGAGCCCCGCCAGCCCCTGACCCGACCACGATCACGTCGACCTCGTCGGCGTGGTCGAACACGCGCATGCCGCTCAGGTTCATTCGGTGCCGCCGCCGCTCGGTTCCCAGGCTTCTCGGCGGCCGACTTCGAGAAGGGTGAACCCCTGCTTGCGGACGCCGTCGCCGCCGTTGCCGAAGCCGTCGTACTTGACGCGTGAGAAGGTCGCCGGGTGCGCCATCCACTGACGAGCCAGATCCACGCGGGCGTCTTCGAACCAGAGCTGCAGCTGCTTCGAGTTCAGCGTTGAGCCCTCGGCGACGAAGCTGCCGTCGATCAGCTGCGCGATCATCTCGCCCTGTCGCTCGGGGGTGTGAATGCCAAATCCGACCAGCGCGTCGAGGCCGAGGCGATAGGCGTCCACGTCGGCGGGCAACGCCGCGTTCCGCCAACCGTCGCCGCCTCCGCGACCGAGCTGCTGGTCGACACGAGCGGCGAGGTCGATCGCGTCATCGCCTTGCGGGACAAGTCGCTCGGCGATGTCGCGCAGTGTCGCTAGTTGCTGGCTCGACAAGACCAAGGGTTGGTAACCAGGGTCATCCGCCAGCGCCCGCCGGGACAGGATGCCGCGGGTTCGCTCGCTCGTCCGTTCCGACGCGATGACTCGGCCGGTGCTCGGGGGAACCCCCGGAGACGTCCCTGCATGGTCACGCCAGAAGGTCAGGATCGCGGCGGCGACCTCCTGAGGACGCTCGATCGGCAGAAGATGGGCGGCATGCTCGATCGTCACGAACTTCGCCGCCAGGTAGGTCGCCCCGTTGAGGCGGCGCTGCGCGGGGTCTCCCAGCTCCACATCCTGGGCGCCCGAGATGATGAGAGCTGGCACAGCCAGCTTTCCGACTTCTGAAGACCAGTCTTCGCGACTGCCCCTCTCCAACCAGGCGCGCCAAGCTAGCGGGTCCGTGCGCCGCACGCCCGACACCGCACTTGCCATGTCCGCCGCGGCGAGTGGCTCGGCGATGTTGGCGTCGACGAACTCGCGCGCCGATTCGTCGCTCAAGTGGCCGTCGGAAGCCGAGTGGCTTTCTGACGCCCAGCCGATCATCAACTCCCGGTGGTCCTCTGCCATCGGCTCGGGCGTCACGGGAGATGCGGCCAGCAACACGACGCCGGCGAGGCCGAAAAGGGGCGCCCGACCAGACAGAGTTCGCGCGGCGATGATCGAGGCAATTTTTCCGCCCATGCTGTGGCCGACGAGCATCCATCGCGCAGAATCATGCGCACGGATCCGGCGGATGACGAACTCGACCGTCTCCTCCACCGAGGCCCCGTCGACCCACGCCGTGTCACCGAACCCGGGTAGATCGATGGCGACTACCTCGATCTCACCAGCCAGGGCATCCCGAAGGTGAGCGAACTCGACAGAGCTCGCGCCCAGGGCATGAAGGCAGAACGCCACCGGCCGCGCGGATACCCGAGCGCCGTTGCTTGACATGACATCAGTCAACCGAAAGACCGCCGATACGTCAAGGGCTTGATGAGTACCGCCGACCGGACAGGTACCGTTCCCGTTTCTGCGGGAAGCGTTCGATGCGGCTGTAATAGGAAATGGCCAAGACAACCCGGTTTTGCCAGGTCGCTTCGGTCAGCATCTGATCACACCCACCAAGCAAAACGGCTCCTGGTTCGAGCGCGCGCTCCGTATTGCGGAACTCCCACCCATGACGATTCATGATCTTCGACACACTGCTGCAACCCCGGCAACCAAACCGTCAGCAGTCCCATGCCGTGTCACTTGGGAACCTTCATCGGGGCATCGGAGTCATCCGGCACGCGAATCGCTTAGATCAGCACAACGCTGCTGCCGTCGACCACCAGCGCCTGGCCGTCGCGAAGAGCCCAATACGGCCTGCCCACCTGAGCGTAAGCAGCAGCCACGCGGGTTAGGGCCTCGTTCTCCGGGTGCTCCGGAGATTCAAGGTGAGGCACGAAGGGCCGATCTAGGATGCTGAGGCCGTCAAACTCGACCGCTCCATACATGGACAAGGCGTCCTCCGTTGAGTCGCACTCTTCGAGGCCCAGCAGGCTCGGGGCCAGGACGCACACCCCCGCACTGAAGGCGGCGTAGACCAGTTCGTCAGCTCTGAGACGATCCGCGATGATCGAGTCGGCCCCCGATCGCGCCAGAGCCATCCGGAGCGTGAAGACGTTGCCGCCCCGAACCCAGAGGAAGTCCGGCTGCCCAAACTTCGCAGAAAGGCTCTCGGCGTCGTGCGCCCGAAGGTCGAGCTCACGTGCTTCGAGCCCAACGTCCGCGAGATTCGTAACCTGACGTTCAGTCTCTAGGCGCCGGATCTCGGGCTCAGCCCCGTCGAAAGCGTTCATGATGACCCACCCACGTCCACGCGCACGAACCAGGCCCGTGAACGCCTCTGGATGGTCGCCCAGCTGGTATGACGAGAGATAGAGGCGCATGAAGCCATTGTCCCGACCTTCGCGCACGAAAGTCGAATTGCGTGCGTCCGCAAGACGGACGCTCAGCGGGACCGAATCGCCGACGTCTGCGCTGAGATGCCCGTAAGCCGAACCGCTAACGGAACGGTTCATTGCGTTCGGTGCGTCGAGCCACTTCGTTGGTCGAGGCCGCGGCTGGACTGGCGATGCGGCCGACTGCCATACTGGGCTCGGCGGGGAGGGGACCTGATGCCACGACTGACGACATTCGTTCTGGGGAGCATCGCTCTGGTGCTCGGACTGGTGGCCTGCTCGCCTCCGACAACCGAGACTCCACCGGTCGACACCGCGATCCAAACGGATGTGCCAGCCCCGACCGACGAGGCGGCCGACGTCGTCATCCCCGACGGTGTCATCGGCACGGCCGAGCTCACGTCTGCCTCGGGGGACGACACCGTCTCCGGAACCGTCGTGGTCACGGCGGGAGGCGGCGGGTTCGACGTCGCACTGGAGGACTTCCACTCGGACGTTCCCGGAGGCGTGCAACTCTTCCTCAGTCCCTGGTCGGAGACCACGACCTGCCTGGCCGACATGTACAACTTCTCGTTCGGCAACCTCTCCACGGACGCCGATCAGCGCGGGCTGAGCCTGGGCGACAGTGACTCCTCCCGGGGCGACCCAAGTTACTATCTGACCGCCGTCATCACCGCGAGCGCCCCGAGCACGACTGATCCTGATGGCTGCGTGCTCACTCCCCGGGCGGTCGGCACGATCACTTGGGATGTGCCGGACACCCGCCCCGGGCTGCTCGCCGTCGATACCGGCGCTCGGTTCGGCGCTGGCGGTGCCACCGCCACAGCCGATGGTTCCCCCATCTCCTACCGCGCGGTCGCCGGCGACACGCTCAACGACATCGCCGACCGCTTCGGCATCACGCTCGACGACCTCGGCTTCCTCAACCCGCTGACCAGCCGCCAGCTCCAGGCCGGCGACGATCTGAACCTCCGTGTGGCGCTGCGCGGCGGCGCCTCGGTCCCGCCGCCCTGGGACTGAAGGCCGTTCCAGGGCATGAACCTCCACAGTCGTCCCGATACGGGAACGTCTTACGGGCCGTTTCGACGGTCACGAATCGAACGAAACGAGAGCCGTTAGGGTGGGCTGATGAGTACAAACGATAAGGTCTTGGTTCGCGCGGTCCAGGCCGCAGACTCCGACGAGTGGGCTGAGCTATATCGGGGGTATCGAGCCTTCTACGCGCTCTCTCCCGATGACAACGTTGTTGAACGTGTCTGGTTTTGGGTCACTGACGATACGCATGAAGTCAATGCCTTCGTTGCCATCTCGGACGATCGCCTCGTTGGGCTCGCGCACTATCGACGATTTGCCCGTCCGTCCACTGGCAGCGTGGGTTTCTACCTCGACGATCTATTTACGTCCCCAAACACGCGCGGTATCGGCGTCGGGCGGGCGCTACTGAGCGAGGTCTCTGCGCTGGCCGATCGCGAAGGCAGTTCAGTCATTCGCTGGATCACCGCTGAGGACAATACTCGCGCTCGTCGTCTCTACGATTCGACCGCCACTTTGACGAAATGGGTTACGTACGATCTGGCGCCGGGGTCGCTTTGACCGCTCGATAGCTCACCGGGGTTGGGCATGATTCGTGGTGCTCGGCGAATGGTCTCAGCGCGGTCCGTCCAAGACCGATTAGATAGGGGATGGATTTAAATTATCGGTTCTCTGCCGACGTTGCCGACATAGACCGTGACCAGGTGCATCGCTGGATAAGTGAGCAGTCCTATTGGGCGCCCGGGCGGTCGCGATCGAGGCAGGACGCAGCCATCGATGGCTCACGCAACTTCGGCGTCTACGACACTGCATCGAACAGGCAGGTCGCCTACGCGCGGGTCATCACGGATGGAGTGACTTTTGCATGGCTGTGCGACGTCATTGTCGACCCCACGGTACGGGGCCGCGGCATCGGGGTGGTGCTCATTGCGGGTATCGTAGCAGAGTTCGAGCCGATGGGTCTGAGACGAATCGCTCTATCGACCAACGATGCGCACGGATTGTATTCCAAGTTCGGGTTCACTGACTTAGATATCCCCGAGACATGGATGGAGCGCCTCGGCGACCCAAACTCCTAAACAGCCCAAACGCCGGCGGACCGTCTGCCAAAGGCTGCGATTAGCCTCGCGACCGCGCTGGGCGAGCGCCCGCAAGCCGAACCCTGAGCGGGCAACTCAACGGAGTGCACTGCCTGGAAATTCCCCGGTTCGGTCAGTACGGTTACGAATCAACGAACGCCCGGTGG
>NZ_PJJT01000033.1:0-4596 GCF_002929615.1 Cryobacterium sp. M91
TCCGTCTCGTTGATAGCAGTTTCCCTGTCGATAACCACGCCGGCACGTCCTTACCCAGCGATCAATGTCGCAATTCTCAATCAGCGGTCGAATCATCTGCGGGCAGCGGGCGGCCATTCCCAGTGAGCCGTTTAAGCGGCAAGGCGATCTCAGCCATACCCGCCACCCGAGGATGATCGACACACTACGACAGTCCCGAAATCACCCACCACAACAACGTAAGGAGGGTGACCTGATCGTCGGTTCGGCGTCGGGATCGGCGATCGCGGCTTTGGTTGAACGCTCGACCCGGTTCGTGATCCTGCTCCACCTGCCCGGCGATCACAGCGCTGACACGGTCGCTGCGGCGGTGATCCGCGAGATGGGTAAGCTCCCCGAGCATCTGCGTCGCTCCGTCACCTGGGACCGCGGAACGGAGCTGGCCGAGTACGCGCAGATTCAGACTGCCCTCGACCTGACGCTCTCCTTTGCGACCCGCACTCACCCTGGCAGCGCGGCAGCAACGAGAACACCAACCGTCTCCTGCGGTTCTGGTTCGAGAAGGGCTCCGACCTCTCGACCCACACCCCCAACGACCTCCAACGCGTCGCCGCGAAGCTGAACGCCGCCCACGCCCCACCCTCAACCTCGAGACCCCCGCACAACGCCGCAACCAGCTCATCCTCGAGGCAAAAACCCCCGCGTTGCCCTGACCACTTGACTTTGCCGTGGGTCCAACTTGTTCAACTCGCGGTTGCTAAGGAACAGCGCGAGTACGACCTGCGCCAGGCGCTGCGAGAGCGGTAGGACATCCGCGAGGCTACACGCGCGATGTTCACACGCCGCAGCACCGGCGACTGAACGGCAATCTCCGCGTCGGCCGCGGAGGTCTGCGATGGGTTAGCCGATGCGGATGAGTTTCTTGTTCACGAACTCGCTGGCACCGAAGCGTCCAAGTTCACGCCCGAAGCCGCTTCTTTTCACCCCGCCGAATGGCAGCTCTGCGCTGTCTGCGCCGACGAGGTTGACGTAGACCATGCCAGCCTCGATGCGGTCGGCGACCCGCAGTGCCTGCTCGGGATCGGTCGTAAACAGGTAGGAGCCGAGCCCGAACGGAGTGGCGTTCGCAAGGGTGACGGCGTCATCTTCTGAGGCTGCCCGGTAGACGGATGCTACGGGGCCGAAGAGCTCCTCGTGGTATGCGTCGTTGTCTGGCGTGATATCGGTGAGCACGGCAGACGGGTAGAAGGCGCCAGAGCGTTNACGGGTAGAAGGCGCCAGAGCGTTTGCCGGTGGCCGCCAGGGTTGCTCCCTGTGCGACGGCGCGCTCTACCTGCTCCTGAAGATGCTCGGCCGCGCCGAGGGAAGAGAGCGGGCCGTAGTCTGCACCCTCGACGGTCGGGTCGCTGGGAGAGCTCGCCAGGATGGCGGCGGTGAACTTCTCCGTGAACTCGTTATAAAGCTCATCGATCACGATGAATCGCTTAGCCGCGTCGCAAGCCTGCCCGCTATTGCGGCGGAGTCGACCTTCGACGGCGGCAGCTACTGTGGCATCCATGTCGTCGGTGCTGAGCAGGATGAACGGGTCTGACCCACCCAGTTCCAGGACGACTTTCTTCAGGTGGCGACCGGCGACCTCGGCAACGGCCGCGCCGGCGCCCTCCGAACCGGTGAGGGAGACGCCCTGTACCCGCGGGTCGGCGATGATCGTGGCTACCTGCTCGCTGTCCGCATACACATTGGTGTAGGCGCCAGTCGGGAAGCCCGCGTCGTGGAAGATTTGCTCAATCGCGGCGGCCGACTCCGGGCACTGCGACGCATGCTTGAGGATGATCGTGTTGCCGTTCATGAGGTTCGGTGCGGCGAAGCGCGCAACCTGGTAGTACGGAAAGTTCCATGGCATGACCCCAATCAGCACACCGAGAGAGTTGGAGCGCACGAAGGCGGAACCCTCGCCGCTGAGAAGGGTGATTGGTTCGTCCTTCAGAAACTCCTGCGCGTTGTCGGCGTAGTACCGGTAGATGTCGGCGGCGTAGTCGATCTCGCCGAGCGCTTGGTCGACGGGCTTTCCCATCTCGCGCACGATGATGGCCGCCAGCTCGTCGCGGCGCTCCTCATGCAAATCGCCAACCCTGCGCAGGAGAGCGGCCCGTTCGTCGGTTGAAGAGTTGCGTGACCAGCCTCGGTGTGCCTGATCAGCCGATGCGATGACCTGCTCGAGTTCATCATCCGAAATCTGCGGGTACGTCTTGATGGTCTCGCCTGTGGCGGGGTTGATAACGGCGTAGTGGCTCACGAGCCACCTCCTTCTTTCACGGTAGGACTACTGTTCCGGAAATTGTCACGTAATACGAGCCAATCATGTTCGCGGGAATTGTCAAGGCAAATGAGACCAGCGGGAGTTTCGTCGCGGGGTAGTCCACTTACTCCGCTGGGGTGATCAGCGGGCTGGTTTGTGAATTCGTCGAGTATCCGGCGCGAGGTCGTGTGACGTTCGGTAACAATTTTTTTGCACTGCTTTGACGTTGCGCCTGAGGATGCCCGGCCAGCGTGGCGAAGCTAAGCTGATGCCGTAGAAGGTGACTGCGGCATCGATGTGCGTTGTTGCTGCCGCCCACACTGCGAGGGTCCCTCCCATAGAGAAACCCATTATCGCTACTTTCTGTGCTCCCTGGGCGCGAATCCAGGCCTGCGCGCTCTCGATGTCACAGGTGAGCCCTTCCGTCGTGAGGGTGTCGTGGTACCGGCGGGCTTGTTTGAACTTCCTATCGGTGACGACGGGGTCTTCGATGCGGTGGTAGAGGTGCGGCGCGGCAGTAATGTAACCGCAATCGGCCAGGCGAACGACGAGATCGGCAACTGGTGCAGAGAGGCCCCAGACGGACCTCATGGAGCACGATGACTCCAGTCCGTGCTACGTCGGCCGGCACTGACACTGTCAACGGGACACCACCCGCTCCTGCAGTTTTAATCGCGCGCGAATTGTCGGAAGGATGCGGGACTGGTTGCATGCTTTCTCCATCCGTTCAAGGACTCCCTCGGGCAGTGGTGTTCTCGGGGCAAAGCCAGACGTCGGATTCATAGTGCTTGTACCCGCGTTGCTGCAGGGGGAAAGCATCGCTCACAATCCCTACGTCCGAGCCCAGACAATACGCGAGAAGCCACACTCAGCGCGATCGGGACCGATCTGCAGATGGATTTGGATGGAGTGGCGGGATGGTTGGGGATCGCTTTCTGATGTAGGTGCAGCAGGATGGGGTTATGTCAATTGATGTCGAAGCGGTGCGCAGGGAGACTCGTGGTGTCCTGAGCGTGACCCATCTGAATAATGCGGGAAGTTCGCTGGTGTCCCGCCCTGTGTTCGACACGGTGATGGGTTATTTGCGCCGAGAAGAGGAGATCGGTGGTTATGAGGCAGCAGAGGAGGCTTCTGATCGGCTGGAGGGCGTGTACTCTTCCGTGGCGCGACTAATCGGGGCTGCGCCGAACGAGATCGCCCTCGCTGAGAGTGGCAGTCGCGCCTGGGCGATGGCGGTGTACAGTTTCCCATTTGTTCCCCGGACGCGGCTGTTGATCGGTCGTAGCGAGTACGCCGGCAATGTGATTGCGTTGCGGCAGATTGCGTGCCGCAACAACCTGGAGATTGTGATGCTTGATGACGATGCTGACGGGCAGGTTGACGTGGAGCACCTACAAAGAGAACTCGAGCGTGGAAATGTTGCCATGGTCGCGCTTACACATGTGCCAATGGCCAACGGCTTGGTGAATCCGGCGGTGGAGGTAGGCAAGCGCTGCCGTGCTGCCGGGGTGATGTTTGTGCTCGATGCATGCCAGTCGGTGGGCCAGATGCCGTTGGATGTGCAGTTATTGGGCTGCGACGTGCTGGTGGGAACGGGGCGAAAGTTTTTGCGCGGACCGCGCGGTACGGCGTTTGTTTATGTGCGCAGCGCGGTCTTAGGACGGCTGGAGCCCGTCATGCTAGACGGGCATTCCGCAGTTCCTGCTGGTGTCGGAGGGCTTGAAGTCCGCGGCGATGCCCGGCGGTTTGAGAGCTGGGAAGCCAGTATTGCGGGAAGGCTGGGCCTCGGACGGGCCGCCGATTACGCCCTGTCCTTGGGACAGGAGGCTGTACAAGAGCGTGTCGTCAGACTCGCGGATCAGCTGCGGTTCGAACTGGCGGCGGTGCCCTCGGTCACAGTCCACGACCGCGGGATCATCAGGTGCGGCATCGTAACCTTTTCGGTGAAAGGAAACGACGCCAGAAATATCAAGGCCAACTTGGCAGATCACCGGATCAATGTCTCGGTGGCACCCTTATTCTCCGCTCAGGTCGACTGCGCCCCCACAGGGGACACGATAAGGGGCGATATGGTGGTGCGGGCCTCGGTGCACTATTACAACACGGAGGCCGAGATCCAGCGACTTGTTGGCTTCCTTCGGTGAACGTTCTGAAGTGTTGGGCGGGGCTAGTCCCCCGGCCGGTCTAGGGCGTGTCTCTTAACCCAGTGGGTTGGTTGTGAGAGCATTAAGATGTGACTCGCACCGTTTTCCTTACTGATTCGCAGTGGTCGTTGATTGAGCAGTTGATGCCGTCTGCTGCGGCGAAGGGTGGCCGCC
>NZ_PJJT01000074.1:0-95966 GCF_002929615.1 Cryobacterium sp. M91
CAGAGCGGGCAGAGCGGGCAGAGCGGGCAGAGCGGGCAGACCGGGCAGAGCGAGCAGGCAGGGCGGAGCGGCCTGAGCGAGCAGACCCGGCAGCGCGGGCGGGTGGGGCATGGATTCCTTGAGGGCAACCCCGCCCCGATCTCCCTCGAAACGGTGCAACGGTTTCTCTGCAACACCGGCCAGCTGCGGCTGTTGGTAGACGAGGCGGGGCATTCGCTGAAATTGGGCCGCACCATGCGAACTTTCAGTGAGGCGCAGCGCGTGGCCATGGGCGTACGTGACGGCGGCTGCATGTTTCCGGGCTGCGACATGCCACCCTCCCGAACGGAGGCGCACCACGCCGACCAGTGGGTGCGCGCCACCGGCGCGACCGACATCGACCTGGGGCTGTTGCTCTGCGGCCCCTGCCACCGCCGACTTCATCAGGAAGGCTGGCGGGTGATTGGCGAGCCGGGGGAGTTCTGGCTGCAACCACCCGCGAGCATCGACCCGACGCAGACGCTGATTCCGCTGCCCAGTAAGAGCCCGCTCATGCTCGAACTCAAGCGGCAGCAGGACGCCGAAGCCAACTGAACCCAGCAACGCGGATCAGGGACCGCGCCGCGGTGCGAATTGTTGAGTCTGAGCGGGTGCGGACCAGGTTGACGTGACCAGGTTGCCGGGACCAGGCTCTGCGGGCGCACCTTACGGTCGTGGGTCCATGATCTAACCTGGGCCCACGTTCCGGGCCCGGGTCCGGTGCAGGTGCGGGGGCACACATTCAGGGGAGCGGATGGCGCGGGTCCGGCCCGCCGATGGCCCAATCCGGAGCGGCTGTTCTACGATGGCGGGATGACGAACCCGAAGTCTCCGGAGCGTGCCGCCGACCCCGCAGCGCGCCGCATCTCCCGCCGCTGGCCTGTGATCAGCGGGATAGCGGCCGTCGCATTGGCCGCCCTGCTTGGCCTGGTCGTCGTCGTGCGTGCCAACGGACTCGCCCTCGAGGTCGACACCGAGTGGATGGGCGAGGTGATCGAACACCGCGCTCCGATCTGGGAGGTTCCGTCGCTGTTCATGAACGCCCTCGGTGGCGGTCTGTTCGGCGTGCTGATCGTGCCGATCGTCATCACCGTGGTCGTCGTGTTCATCAAACGTCCGTGGGCGGCCGGCTATTATCTCGTGGCGACCGTGGTCAGTGCCGGCGCTGTGCAAGTCCTGAAGCAGGTCTTTGGCCGGGCCCGGCCAGAAGACATGCTGGTCACGTCCGATTTTGGCTCCTTTCCGTCTGGCCACGTCGCCAATGCGGCGACCATGGCGGTGTGTCTCGCCATCATCTTTCCGCGGTTGTGGGTGGCCCTGGCCGGTGCCGCGTACACGATCGTCATGCTGCTCAGCCGTACCTACCTCGGTGTGCACTGGCTGACCGACACCATCGGCGGGCTATTGATCGGTGCCGGAGTTGCAATTGTGCTGTGGGCTCCGGTCGCCGCGAAGCTCGATGGCGAGCGCGCACTCGCCGCCCGGCTGCGGCTTGAACGAGACCGAAAGAAGGCGGCGCAATCGTGACTCGAGTGACCCCGGTGCGCAATGGCGACGTCTCGTTCTGGTGGAACCAGCTCGGCCAGCCAGCGCCGCGGCCGACCCTGCCCGGGTCGACCCGCGCCGACGTCGTCATTGTCGGCGCCGGCTATACCGGACTGTGGACCGCGTACTACCTTAAGAAGGCGGCGCCGCAGCTACGCATTGTGGTGCTCGAAGCCCGCTTCGCCGGGTTCGGCGCCTCCGGACGCAACGGCGGCTGGCTCACCAACTCGATCACCGGTGGCCGCGACCAGTACCTGAAGCACCACGGCCGCCCGGCGGTTGAAAACTTTCAGGCCGCGATGAACGACACGGTCGACGAGGTCATCCGCGTGGCCGCAGCGGAGAGCATCGACGCCGGCATCGTCAAGGGCGGCGAATTCACCGTCGCCTACGATGCCCCGCAGCAGCACCGCCTCGAAGCTGCCGCCCGGGCCGAACAGACCTGGGCGCACACCGACGTCGAGGTGCTCTCGCGGGCCCAGGCACAAAACCGCATCAACGTGGCGGGAATGACCGGGGGTATGTGGCATCCGCACTGCGCCCGCATCAATCCGGCGGAGCTCGTGGCCGGACTGGCCCGCAAGGTCGTTTCGCTCGGCGTTGAGCTCTACGAGAACACCCCGGTGAGCGAAATCGCGGCAAACCAGGCGGTGACCGAACACGGTACCGTCGACGCCGCGTTCGTTGTGCGTGCGACCGAGGGCTTCACGGCCACGCTCAAGGGGCTGCATCGCACCTGGCTTCCCATGAATTCGTCGCTGATCGCGACCGAGCCGCTCGACGCATCCGTTTGGGAAAAGATTGGCTGGTCGGGTCGGGAAACCCTGGGGGATATGGCGCACGCCTACATGTACGCGCAGCGCACGAGCGACGACCGCATCGCCATCGGCGGGCGCGGGGTTCCCTACCGATTCGGTTCGAAAACGGATACCGACGGCCAGACCCCGCAATCCACCATCGACGCCCTCCGCGCGATTCTGGTGCGCTTCTTCCCGGCGACGAAGGACGCGGGCATCGATCATGCGTGGTCGGGCGTGCTCGGTGTACCCAGGGATTGGGCCGCGACCGTCGGTCTCGACCCGCAGACCGGACTGGCCTGGGCCGGCGGCTATGTGGGCACCGGGGTGGCGACCACGAACCTGGCCGGCCGTACCCTGACCGACCTCATTCTCGGCCGGAGCAGTTCGCTCACCGAACTGCCGTGGGTGAACCATCGGGTGCGCCAGTGGGAGCCGGAACCGCTGCGCTGGCTCGCGGTCACGGCGCTCTATCGGGCTTACTCGCTCGCCGACCGCACCGAGCTGACCGGCCGCCGCACGACGTCACCGCTCGCGCGGGTGGCCGATGTGGTGTCGGGGCGCGGGCACTAGCCGTTCAGTCGTTCAGCCGTTCAGCCGTTCAGCCGTTCAGCCGTTCAGTCGTTCAGTCGTTCAGTCGGGCTGCGTGTCGCGCCAGGCGGCGCACCAGCTGAGGCCGCAGCTGGCCGAGTTCGGCCACGGTCAGCGGGTCGGGTGGGCGCAGCACAGCGACACCGAGCTGGTCGATCGCGCTCTCAATCGTGGACCGCGACCAGATTTGGCCACTCAGGTGCACGAGCACATCACCGGCAGCATCAAGCAAATACAGGTGCGGCAGGCAATCGGCCGTCCCGCTCTGATAGAGCTCGACCAGCACCACGCTGCCGATATCGGCGGTGGCGACGTGCGTTTCGCGACCGAGCAGACTCCGAACCGATAGTCGGTCGGGGGTGACGCGCAGGGCCATTTTGCTGACTCCGAGCCCGAAGATCACACCAAGGGCGGTGAACCCGCATTGGATTTCGAGCACAAACGGCCAGGTCTGGCGAGGAATGGACAGCCAGTACAACACGAGAAAGAGCGGGATGAACAGGGCGAGCGCCGCGATGATCGCGTGCGAAATGATGCGCTCCCGCGGTCGCAGCACACGTATTTGCGCCGGTTCTACCTCATCACTTATCGTCATTGTCGATCCCCCAGATTGAGTATTGCGCACTTGTTGTCGGAGTCGCGGACCGAAGTTGGGGGCTAGACGAAGCCCGTCAAACCGACTACAAATAGCTGCCGCACAATCGAGGCCGGCACGTTCCTGTACGGGGCCCGGGCGCGGAATGCGGGCCCAGTTTAGAAACGGGGCCCGGGTTCACAAAGTGGGCCCGGGGAGCCGGGTCCGCCCACGCTTCAGGCCCGGGGAGCCTGACGCCCCACAGTCCTGCCCGTCCGAGCCAGCGCGGACTCCCAGCGTAGAGTTGGCTCTGTGCACTCACGGGCCGTCCGCGAACGCGGCAACACATCGAAGCGCTACCGCCTGCACCCGGCGCAAGTCGTCGTCACCGGTTTTGCCCTGACCATCCTGGTTGGCACCGCGCTGCTCATGCTGCCGAACGCGCGGGTCGGGCCGGGCGGGGCGTCCTTCATGGAGGCGCTGTTCACCGCCACGAGCGCCGTCTGCGTCACCGGTCTGACCGTCGTCGATACGGCGGTCTACTGGACGCCGTTCGGCCAGATCGTGATTCTTGGGCTGATCCAGATCGGCGGTTTCGGTATTATGTCGTTCGCCTCGGTGGTCGGTTTGGCGATCGCCCGTAAACTCTCGCTGCGCTCGCGCATCACGGCCGCCGCCGAAACCAAGAGTGTCGGTCTCGAAGACGTCAAGGGACTCGTGCTCGGTGTTGTGCGCATCTCGCTGGTCATCGAGCTGACCGTCGCGATCATGCTGGCCGTGCGCTTCATGGTCGGCTACGGCGAACCTGTCGGCCGAGCCGTCTGGTTGGGAGTGTTCCACTCCGTGTCGAGCTTCAATAACGCCGGCTTTGCCCTGTTCAGCGACAACCTGATGGGTTTTTCAACGGATGCCTGGATCTGCCTGCCGATCAGCGCCGCCGTCATCCTGGGTGGGTTGGGGTTTCCGGTGATCGTTCAGTTGCGGCGGCAGCTGCGGCATCCTCGGTCAAAGAGTGCCTGGTCGATTCGCACCTGGACCATGAACACCCGCGTCGTCGTGGCCGGCACGATCGCATTGCTCAGTCTGGGAACGGTATATATCACCGCCGTTGAATGGTCGAATCCGAATACGCTCGGGCCGCTCGATTGGCCCGGCAAGTTGCTGACCGGTTTCTTTCAGTCCGTGCAGACCCGCACCGCGGGTTTCAACAGCATCGACATTGGCCAGATGGATTCGGCGAGCCTGCTCGGAATGGACGTGCTCATGCTGATCGGTGGTGGCCCGGCCGGAACCGCCGGTGGCATCAAGATCACGACCTTCGCCGTCTTGTTCTTCATCGTCTGGACGGAGCTGCGCGGCGAGGTTGCCGTCAACGTTTTTGGCAAGCGGCTCTCCCGGGCGGTGCACCGGGAGGCGATCACGATCGCCCTGCTCGCGGTCGGCGTGATCATCGCCGCGACCGTGGCCCTCATGCTCATGACGGATATCTCAATGGACGCGTTGTTGTTCGAGGCGATCAGCGCCTTCGCGACCGTGGGATTGTCCACCGGAATCACTGCCGGGCTGCCCTGGGAGGGGCAGATCATTCTTATCCTGCTCATGTTCGTCGGCCGTCTCGGTCCGATCACCATCGGCTCTGCTATCGCCCTGCGCGAACGGCACACCACCTATGAACTCCCCAAGGAAAGGCCGATCATTGGCTAAATATTCGCTGTTCGGGCATCGTGACCCGGCCCGCCTGGCCGAAGCCGAATCGGTCGTCGTCATTGGCCTCGGCCGGTTCGGCAGCTCCCTGGCCCTCGAACTCATGAAGAGCGGCACCGAGGTACTCGGCATCGACGGTGACGAAGAGATCGTGCAGGCGCACAACCGGCTGCTCACGCACGTGGTGCGCGCCGACTCGACCAAGGAGGCAACGCTGCGCGAGCTCTCGGTGCCCGACTTCTCGAGCGTGGTGGTGGCTATCGGCGGTGACATTCAGGCGAACATTCTGACCGCGTCCCTGCTGCTCAAGCTCGGCATTGCGAACATCTGGGCCAAGGCTGTCAGTGACCCGCACGGGGAAATTCTTACCCAACTCGGCGTCAATCACGTTATCTACCCCGAAAAAGACATGGGCCAGCGGGTCGCGCACCTCGTGCGCGGTGCCATGCAGGACTACATCGAGATCGGTGAGAACTTCGCGCTCGTGAAAACGGCGCCGCCGCGCGCGCTGATCGGGGTTCCGCTCGGCGAGGCGAAGGTGCGCGCCCGCTACGGTGTGACCGTGACGGCGTTTCATCGGCCTGGCGTGGGCTGGAGCTACACCTCGCTCGACACGGTGATCGAAGATGGCGACATCATTCTGATCGCCGGGGAGTCGGCGCGGGTCGAAAAGTACAGCCTGATGCGATGAGCGATCCCTTCGCTTTTCTAGCGGATGCCCCGCTCGGCACCCGGGTCGTCGTGCGCACGCGAATCCCCGGTGGCTATACGGACGCGCTCGGGTTTTTGCGCAGCCGCAGCGCGGCATCCGTTTCGGTGGAAACCAAGCGCGGACTGGTGACTCTCGCGATGGCCGACGTCGTCGCCGCGAAAGAGGTACCGCCGGCGCCCGAGCAGCGCCGGCGGCGAACGCCTGCCCGGCCGTAGCGCCAGTCGAGAAGGCCGTGACGCCGGAGCCAGGGCCGCGCCCGCGGCGTCGGCCGATTGCTCGGCTGGCGCGGGAGTTACGCTAATGCGCGGGAGTTCTGGCGGCGCTGGGAGTTGAGGGAGTGAGCATCCGTGGGGCTGGGCTGCGCTGCGCGGGACCTGCGTCAGTGCGCGGGGGTTTAGCCTCCCGCGCAGCTGCGCAACTTCCGCGCGCCGCAAAGATCTTGCCGAGTTCCCCATCGACCAAGGGAAGCGACCTCCAGCCCGGACCATTCGGGCTAGAGAACGATGCGCAGCGGCTCCTCGAGCAGCTGGGTCAGGTCGCGCAGGAACGCGGCCGCGACGGCACCGTCGAGCACTCGGTGGTCGACGGTCAGGGTGATCTTGACCATGGGCACGCTGACGAGTTGGCCATCGCGCACCTGGGGGACCTCGGTGGCCGCGCCGATCGCCAGAATTCCGGCCTCCGGCGGGTTGAGTACGGCGGTGAACGAGTCGATGCCGAACATGCCGAGGTTGCTGATGGTGAAGGTTCCACCAGACATCTGCGCCAGGGACAGGCTGCCCGTACGGGCGAGCCCGGCCAGGGCGCGCGTCTCGGTGGCGATGGCGGCGAGCGACTTCTGGTCGGCGTCGGCCACCACTGGAACGAGCAGTCCGTCGTCGGTCGCGACGGCCACGCCGACGTTCACGTGGTTGTGCCGCAGAATGACTCCATCGCCCCAGGATGCATTCACCTCGGGGTGCGCGCGCAGCACTACGGCGCAGGCGCGCACGAACAGGTCGTTCAGGCTGACCTTGCTGCCGACCGTCTCGAGCGAAGCGTTGACGTCGGTGCGGAACGCGACGAGACGTTCCACGTTAACGACGCTCGTCAGGAAGAAGTGCGGCACGGCCTGGCTCTCGGTGAGCCGGCGGGCCGTAACGGCGCGAATGCGGCTGACCGGCACGGTGACCGAGTCGGCCGAAACGGCGGTCGGGGCTGCCGCAGCGGCTACCGGCTCCGGAACGGATGCGGCGGATGCCTGAGCCAGGATCGCCGTGTCAACGTCGGTGCGGGTGATACGGCCCTGCGGCCCGGTGCCCGCGATCGTGTGCAGGTCGATTCCATGCTCGCGGCCGATCTTGCGGGCCAGCGGCGAGGTACGGAGCTCGCCGGTCGGCGTCGGCGTCGCGGCCGGAGCCTCCGGTGCGGTGGGTGCGGTGGGAGCGGTCGGAGCCACCGCGACGGGGGCCGGGGCTGATGCGGCGGGCAGTGCAGCCGGAGCTGCGGCATCCGCTGCCGGGGCAGTGGTCGCAACCGGGGCAGTGGTCGCAACTGGAGCAGCCGTCGCAACCGGCGCAGCGGGTGTCGCGCCATCCGTGACGATATTGCTGCCGTCACCGATGCGGGCGACCGGGGCGCCGATCGGCACCAGGGTGCCGGCGACTACGAGCAGCTGCTCGAGGACGCCGTTGTCGAAGGCCTCAAGGTCCATCGTGGCTTTGTCGGTTTCGATCTCGGCGAGCACGTCGCCCTTGTGAATCTCGTCGCCGACCTGCTTCATCCAGCGGCTGAGCTCCCCCTCCTCCATGGTGTCGGAGAGGCGGGGCATGATGACGTCGGGCATGGCCGGCTCCTACTTGTCGTTCGCGGTAGTTGAGATATTGAGTACTTCGCGCACGACCTTGGCGAGGTCGGCGGCATTGGGCAGCGCGGCCTTCTCGAGGGCCTTTGCGTAGGGCAACGGAACCTCGGCGGCGGCGACGCGGCGCACAGGGGCGTCGAGAAAGTCGAACACACCCTCGCCGATGGTCGCCGAGATCTCAGCGCCGATGCCGTAGCTGAGCCAGTCGTCTTCGAAGACGACGGCATGGCCGGTCTTCTTCACCGAGGCGCAGATGGTGTCGCGGTCCAGCGGGCGCAGGCTGCGCAGGTCGACGACCTCGATTGACAGGCCCTCGGCTTCGAGCTGATGGGCCACCTCGAGGGCGGTCGTGGTGCCGCGCGAGTAGCTCACGATGGTGAGGTCGGTGCCGGTCTTGACGACGGCGGCCTTGCCGATCTCGGCGACCTGTTCGCCGTCGGGAACCTCGCCCTTGGCGCTGTACAGCGAGAGGTTCTCCAGAAAGATCACCGGGTCGTCATCGCGAATCGCCGCGGTCAGCAGCGCTTTCGCGTCGGCCGGGGTCGACGGGGCGACAACCTTGAGCCCGGGAATGTGCGCGTACCAGACCTCGAGGTTCTGCGAATGGGTCGCGGCGAGCTGCTGGCCACCACCTCCGGGCATGCGAATGACCAGCGGAATGGAGACCTGGCCGGCGAACATCGAGCGCATTTTGGCGGCGTGGTTCACGATCTGGTCGATCGCGATGAGGCTGAAGTTGATGGTCATGATTTCGACCACGGGACGCATGCCGAGCATCGCGGCGCCGAGGGCTGCGCCCACGAACCCCTCCTCGGCGATGGGGGCGTCGAGCACTCGGTCGGGTCCGAAGTCTTCGAGCAGTCCGGCGGTGATCTTGTAGGACCCCTCGAACACCCCGATCTCTTCGCCTACCAGAAAGACCTTCTCGTCGCGTTCGAGCTCGGCGCGCAGGGTCTCATTGAGTGCCTGGCGGTAGGTGATCGTGCGGGTTGTTGCTACTTCGGTAGTCATCACAGTGCGTCCATAACGGGTTCTCCGGGCAAAGCGGATGGCGCATTCGCCACCGGGGTTGCGTATACATACTTGAACAGGTCGGCGACGACGGGCTCGGGGCTCTCGTCGGCGAACACGACCGCCTCGGAAACGCGCACGTCGGCGGCCTCGTCGATGGCGGCGGCATCCGCTTCGCTGAGCACGCCGGAGGCGATCAGCTCGGTGCGAAAGCTCGGCACCGGGTCGGACTGTTGGGCGATCGTGGTGTCTTCGGGCGAGCGGTAGCGGGCCGGGTCGACCACGGAGTGGCCGCGCAACCGGTAGCACATGACCTCGAGCAGCACCGGCTGGCGCGACTCTCGGGCCTGCTTGAGGGCGTCCCGGGCGGCATCGCGCACGGCGAGAACGTCATCCCCGTCGACCCGGATACCGGGCATGCGGTACGACGCGCCGCGCTTGTACAGATCGGGTTCAGCTGATGCCTTCTCCACCGTCGTTCCCATGCCGAGGCCGTTGTTGACGATCACGTAGACGATCGGAAGCTTCCAAAGCCCGGCGAGGTTGAGCGATTCGTGGAACGCACCGATGTTGGTGGTGCCGTCGCCAAGCAGACACATCACGGCGGCAGCGTCGGGGCCGGCCGCTTCTTGATATTTCAGGGCGAGCGCGGCGCCGGTGGCCGGGGGAATCTGCCCGCCGACGATGCCGTAGCCGCCGAGCAGGCGCGCCTCGTCGTCGAACAGGTGCATCGAGCCGCCGCGTCCGCCGGAGACGCCGGTGACCTTGCCGAACAGCTCGGCCATCACACGCTCGGGCGCGAGGCCGCGCATCAGGGCGTAGCCGTGGTCGCGGTAGCCGGTGAACAGGTAGTCGCGGGACTCTATGGCGGCCATCAGACCGACCACGGTGGCCTCTTCGCCGAGGTTCAGGTGGCAGTAGCCGCCGATTTTGGCGCGAGCGTACATCTCACTGGAGCGCAGCTCGAAGGCCCGCACCAGCGACATCCGTTCGTAGTAGTCACGGAGGGTTTCGGCGGGTTCACCACCAGCGGACTCGACTACTGCTTTCGGTCGCGTGCGGGCTTTTGCCGCCATGTGGTCCCACTTCCTGCGTATTTCGTTCATTAAGACTATTACTTTGCGTTGAATGATTTGCTTCCCAGCAGCTCAGCCGGAGAATCTGCGGCGGGAGGGAGAGAAAGTGACTGTTTCTGCTGCCACCCACTGCAGCTGATTCACGCGTGGGAGGTCATAATGGAGTCATGGCCGCCCAACCTCCGAGTTACAAAACGCTCGCCAGTCTGAGCCGCATGAACCTGCTCTACCAGCTGCAAAGTCGCGGAACGATGACCGTGAACGACCTCGCCGAAGCCGCTGGCCTGCACCCCAACACCGCCCGCGAACACCTCGATCGCCTGATCAATGACGGTTTCGTCACCTGTGCGCCCGAGCCGCGCGACAGCAAGGGTCGCCCGAAGATGCTCTATAGCGCCGCCGGCGGGGTCAGTACCGAACTCGGTTCGATTCGCGCCCGCAAGATCGAGGCCGCGCAGGAGCGTGCCGAGCAGTTGAGACGGCTGCTGCTGCTTCCTGCAGGCCAGCCCGCCTTGGCCGGCTGCACCGGCCCCGCAGCCCGGCGTCAGCTCGATGCCCTCGACGACCACCTGGATCAGGCCGGCTTCGACGCGAGCGTCGCCGCCAACGGTGAACAGGTCAACCTGCACGACTGCCCGTACTCGGAGATGATCAAGGATCACCCCGAGGTCTGCGGCGTGCACTACCGGTTGATTCAAGGAGTGCTGGAGCAGGCCGACGGCCCCCTTCGCGCAGTCGGCCTGAACCTCATCGACGCCCCGCACCTCTGCGTGATCGACGTCGCTCCCCTTCCCGCTGAACGCGAGAGCGCAAAAAGTGCCCGATTGGACACCTCAAACGGGCACTTTTTGCGCTCTCGCGAACCGAGGTAAAACATTATTACCGGCACTTTGCGGTTGTTGACCTCGAAGGCAGCGGCTTAGCTCGTTCTGAGGGGGAATAGCGCTTCGGCATTCCCCGGCAGGCAAGGGGCAGCCGTGAAAACACGCACAACCAGTACCACCAGCAAGCCCGGTACCGACGGCCCGGTCGCCGATTCGCTGCTCAAACTCGGTCGCTTTCTGCGCAGCTCAGAAACCAGCGAGGACCTGCGCAGCGTGTTCAAGACCGGCGGCCGCACCGCCGACGCGTTCTACCGTGACCGCTGGACCCACGACAAAGAGGTGCGCAGCACCCACGGCGTGAACTGCACCGGCAGCTGCTCCTGGAAGGTGTACGTCAAGGACGGCATTATCACCTGGGAAACCCAGCAGACCGACTATCCGAGTGTTGGCCCCGATTCACCCGAATACGAGCCCCGAGGCTGCCCCCGCGGCGCCGCGTTCAGCTGGTACACCTACTCGCCCACCCGGGTGCGGTACCCCTACGTTCGCGGCGTACTGCTGAACCTTTTCCGCGAAGCGAAGGCCCGCCTCGGTGACCCCGTGCTGGCCTGGGCTGAGATCACCGGCAACCCCGAAACTGCCCGCCAGTATAAAAGCGCCCGCGGCCAGGGTGGCTTGGTTCGCGCCACCTGGGACGAAGCCGCCGAGATCGTCGCCGCCGCCCACGTGCACACCATCAAGCAGTACGGGCCCGACCGGGTGGTCGGCTTCAGTCCGATTCCGGCCATGTCGATCGTGTCGCAGGGCGTCGGCAACCGCTTCATCTCACTGCTCGGCGGCACCATGCTCTCGTTCTACGACTGGTACGCCGACCTCCCCGTCGCCAGCCCGCAGGTGTTCGGCGACCAGACCGACGTGCCCGAATCGGCCGACTGGTGGAACTCCAGCTACCTCATCATGTGGGGCTCCAACGTTCCCGTCACCCGCACCCCCGACGCGCACTTCATGGTCGAGGCCCGCTACCGCGGCCAGAAGGTCATCACAGTCTCGCCCGACTACGCCGACAACTCCAAGTTCGCCGACGAGTGGCTCGCCGTGCACCCCGGAACCGACGGTGCCCTCGCCCTGGCCATGGGCCACGTCGTGCTCAAGGAATTCCTGGTCGACCGCCGCACCCCGCGCTTCGCCCGGTACCTGAAGAAGTTCAGCGACTCGGCGTACCTGATCGCGCTCACTCCGCGCCAGGATGCCTGGGTTCCCGGCAAGTTTCTGACGGCCGACGCGCTGCCTGGCACCGACGCATCCGTTTCAAGTGCAGCCTTCAAGACGGTCATGCTCGACGAGAACGGTGAGGCCTTCGTGCCGAACGGGTCGATCGGGCACCGGTTCAGCGAGGCCGACAAGGGTAAATGGAACCTCGACCTCGAGGGTCGAGACCCACTCCTTTCCATAGCGGATGCCCCCGACTACGACGGTCGCTCTGTCGCGATCGACCTGCCCCGCTTCGACGGAACGCCCGATGTTGACAGCCCCGCCGGGCAGCAGGAGGCCCAGCAGCACGCAGGCGCCGCCGGCATCGTGCGCCGCGGCGTGCCCGTGCGCGAGGTCGCCGGTGTGCTCGTGACGACCGTGTTCGACCTGCTGCTCGCTCAGTACGGCGTCGGCCGCGACGGCCTGCCAGGCGTTTGGCCCACCGGCTACGACGACGCCTCCAGCCCAGGAACTCCAGCCTGGCAGGAGGAGATCACCTCGGTGCCGTGGCAGGCCGCGGCGCGCATCGGCCGCGAATTCGCGCAGAACGCCGAGGACTCCGAGGGCCGGTCGATGATTCTGATGGGCGCCGGCACCAACCACTGGTTCCACTCCGACACCATCTACCGTGCCTTTCTCGCGCTCACCACCATGACCGGCTGCCAGGGCGTGAATGGCGGCGGCTGGGCCCACTATGTCGGCCAGGAAAAGGTGCGTCCGCTCACGGGATACGGCCAGTACGCTTTCGGACTGGACTGGGTGCGCCCGCCGCGCCAGATGATCGGCACCGGCTTCTTCTACCTCGCCACCGACCAGTGGCGCTACGACGGCCTGAGCGCCGACACTCTCGCGAGCCCGCTCGGCGCCGGGATATTCAAGGGACGCACCACCGCGGACACCATGGTCGAATCGGCCAAGCGCGGCTGGATGCCCAGCTACCCCACCTTCAACCGCAACTCGCTCGACCTGGTCGACGACGCGGCCGCCGCTGGCCAAGAACCGGCCGAGTACGTCGTCGATTCGTTGAAGGACGGCTCGCTCGTGTTCTCCTGCGAAGACCCGGACGCGCCCGAGAACTTTCCGCGGGTGCTCGTGGTGTGGCGGGCCAACGTGCTCGGCTCCTCGGGCAAGGGCAATGAGTATTTTCTCAAGCACCTGCTCGGGGCACCGTCCGCGGTGCGTGCCGTGGAATCGATGCCGGCGCGCCGCCCGCAGACCATGAAATGGCATGAGAGCGCGCCGGAAGGCAAGCTCGACCTGCTGGTCACGAGCGATTTCCGCATGACGTCGACCACGATCTACAGTGACGTGGTCTTGCCGCCGGCCACCTGGTATGAGAAGAACGATCTCTCGACGACGGATATGCATCCGTTTATTCACTCGTTCAACCCCGCGATCGCGCCGCCGTGGCAGGCCAAGACCGACTTCGACATCTTTCACGTGCTCGCCGCCAAGATCTCCGAAATGTCCGTCACGCACCTCGGCGTGCGCAATGACCTGGTCGCAGCGCCTCTGCAACACGACACCCCCGACGGCATGGCCACCCCGCACGGCACCGTGTTGAACGATCAGCCGCTCATCCCCGGCGTCACCATGCCGAAGCTCGTCGTGGTGGAACGCGACTACCCGGCGTTCGCCGCGCAGCTTGGCGCGCTCGGGCCGCTCACCGAAAAGCTCGGCATGGTCACCAAGGGAGTGAAATTCAACCCCGACGTCGAGGTCGCCTACCTCGGCAAGAAAAACGGGCTCGTTCCCAGTGGCCCCGCCGCCGGCCGCCCGCGCCTGTCGACCGCTATTCACGCTTGCGAAATGGTGCTCGCGCTCTCGGGCACGACCAACGGCCGCCTCGGCACGCAGGGTTTTCGGCAGCTCGAGGAACGCACCGGTGTCAAGCTCGCCCAGCTGGCCAGCGACAACGAGGGTCGACGTTTTTCCTATCCGGATGTCCAGGGTGCGCCGATCCCGGTGCTCACCTCCCCGGAATGGTCCGGTTCAGAGCACGGTGGTCGCCGCTACAGCGCCTTCACCATCAACGTCGAGCACTTGAAGCCCTGGCACACTCTCACCGGTCGTCAACACTTCTACCTCGACCACGACTGGATGATTGAACTGGGCGAGCAACTGCCGATCTTTCGGCCGCCGCTGGACATGTACCGCCTGTTCGACGACTCGATCGTCGGCGCCACGAGTAAGACCCCGACCGGTCACGCCGAGGTAGCCGTGCGCTACCTGACGCCGCACTCAAAGTGGTCGATCCACTCCGAATACCAAGACAACCTGCTCATGCTCTCGCTCTCCCGCGGCGGTCCGACCATCTGGATGAGCCCGCAAGACGCCGACAAGATCGGCGTGATCGACAACGAGTGGATCGAGTCCTACAACCGCAACGGCGTCGTCGTGGCCCGCGCGGTCGTGTCGCACCGCATGCCGGAGGGCACGGTGTACATGTATCACGCGAAGGACCGCACCATCAACGTGCCGGTCGCCGAAACCAGCGGTATGCGCGGCGGCACCAACAACTCGCTCACCCGCATTTTGCTGAAACCCAGCCATCTGATCGGCGGCTATGCCCAGCTGTCCTTCGCCTTCAACTACCTCGGCCCGACCGGGAACCAACGCGACGAGGTCACCGTGATTCGTCGCCGCAGCCAGAAAGTGGATTACTAATGCGTGTCATGGCCCAGATGTCGATGATCATGAACCTCGACAAGTGCATCGGGTGTCACACCTGCTCGGTCACCTGCAAGCAGGTGTGGACCAACCGCACCGGCGTGGAATACGCCTGGTTCAACAACGTTGAGACGCGGCCAGGTCTCGGCTACCCGCGCGAGTACGAAAACCAGGACAAGTGGAAGGGCGGCTGGGTGCTGGGTAAGCGCGGCCGGCTGCGGCTCAAGGCCGGCGGACGGCTGAAGAAACTTTCGCAGATCTTCAACAACCCCAACCTGCCGCAGATCGACGACTACTACGAGCCGTGGACCTACGACTACGACATGCTCACCACCGCTCCGGCCGGCACCCAAAGCCCGGTCGCCCGCCCGAAGTCGCTACTGACCGGCCAGGACATCGACATCAAATGGTCGGGCAACTGGGACGACGACCTCGGCGGCTCGCAGGAGACCGCGAGCTCGGACCCGATTCTCGCAACGATGAGCGAGAAGGTGAAGATGGAGTTCGAAGAGACCTTCATGTTCTACCTGCCGCGCATCTGCGAGCACTGCCTGAACCCCGCCTGCGTGGCCGCCTGCCCCTCTGGCGCCATGTACAAGCGTGAAGAAGACGGCATCGTGCTTGTGGACGAAGACGGATGCCGTGGCTGGCGCATGTGCGTCTCCGCCTGCCCCTATAAAAAGGTGTACTTCAACCACAAAACGGGCAAGGCCGAAAAGTGCACGCTCTGCTACCCGCTGATCGAGCAGGGCAAGCCCACCATCTGCTCCGAAACGTGTGTCGGACGTCTGCGTTACCTTGGCCTCATGCTCTACGACGCCGATGCCGTACTTGCAGCAGCCTCGATCGAAAACGAACACGACCTGCTTGACGCCCAGCGTGCCTGCTTTCTCGACCCGTTCGATCCAGAGGTCATCGCCGCCGCCAAGGCGGACGGCATGGCCGACGACTGGATCGAAGCCGCCCAGAACAGCCCCATCTACAAGCTCATCTCCGAGTACGAGATTGCCCTGCCGCTGCACCCGGAATACCGCACCATGCCCATGGTCTGGTACATCCCGCCGCTCTCCCCGGTGGTCGACGTCGTGAGCAACTCCGGCAGCGACGGCGAAGACGCGCGCACCCTGTTCGCCGCGATCGACAAGCTGCGCATCCCGGTGGAATACCTCGCCGGGCTGTTCTCGGCCGGCGATGTCGTTCCGGTCGAGCTGTCGCTGCGCAAACTCGCCGCGATGCGCGCCTATATGCGGGGCATCAACCTCGGTAACGAGCCAGACGAGCGCATCCCGAACGCTGTCGGCATGACCGGCGAGACCATCACGGCCATGTACCGGCTGCTCGCGATCGCCAAGTATGAAGACCGTTACGTCATTCCGAAGGCGCACGTCGAGACCGCGCGGGAGCTCGACGAGCTCGGCTGCTCACTCTCCAATGACGGCGGCCCCGGGATGGGCGGCCCGCGCGAGCACGCCGGCCCGCACAATGGCGGCGACTCCAGCCCCGCGGGCCCGTACGGCAATACCCCCGGCATGCCGCTGAACGCGACCGTTGACAACTACAACCAGATGGTCGGCGACTCGCCGCTCATCAAGACCCGCCCGGTGACCCCTGGCCGGGTCAACCTGCTCAACTGGAATGGTGGCGGGGTGCCGAAGGGCATGTTCCCGCCCAAAGCGGATGCCGGGAGCGCGGCATGAGCGCCGCCACCCGCCTTCCTGCGGCACTCGCTGCGCGGGTGAATTTTGGCTTTCGGGCGCCGAAGGTGGCCCCGCGGTTCATGGCCGCAGTGCCGCTCACGCCCGAGCACGGCGTTATCGCGCACATGGCGGCGTCGATTCTGCTGGATTACCCCACGCCCCAGCGGCAGCGGCAGTTTTCGCTGGTGCGTTCAGGCGTTATTCAACTGCCCGACCCGCTGCGGGAGGCGTTCGACGCGTTCTTCACGGCGATCGACGGCTGGAGCGAGCAGGAGCTCGCCACCCATTTCACCGCGATCTTCGATCTGAAGCGCAAATGCTGCCCGTACCTCACCTACTACGCGGCCGGCGATACCCGTCGGCGCGGCATGGCGCTGGTGCGTTTTCTCGAGGCGTATCGGGCGGCCGGCTGGCAGGTTGACGCCGACGAACTGCCGGATTACCTGCCGATGGTGCTGGAGTTCTCGGCGCTGTCGGACTCACCGATCGCGCAGGAGTTGCTCTCAGCGCACCGCGACGGCATCGAGGTGCTGCGTACGGCGCTGGAGAAATTCGACAGCCCGTACGCGCACCTGGCGCGCGCCGTGTCGCTGTCGTTGCCCGAGATTGACGACGAAACCCGCGAACGCTACCTGGACCTCGTCAACGAGGGACCGCCGAGCGAGACGGTCGGCATGACCTACCTCGGCAATTTGAAGCCGTTTTCCGCGCACGCGAATGAGGCCAGATAGAAATGGGTAATGACAGTATGACCGCCTGGGATTACCTGCTCTGGGTCGCCTTTCCCTACGCCGCCTCCGGCGTGTTCGTGGTCGGGCACCTGCTGCGCTACCGCTACGACCAGTTCGGCTGGACGTCGCGATCGAGCCAGACCTACGAGAACCGACTGTTGCGCTGGGGCTCGCCGATGTTCCACTACGGCATGCTCATGGTGATCGGCGGGCACGTCGTCGGCCTGTTCATCCCGAAGCCGTGGCTCGAGTTCTTCGGGGTGACCGAGCATATCTATCATCTCGGGGCGACCTGGCTGGGAACATTCGCGGCCATACTCACGGTGGCTGGCCTCGCCATTTTGATCTACCGGCGACGCCTGACTAAGCGGGTGCTGCTCGTCACGACGGTCATGGACAAGGTCATGTACGTGTTCCTGGCCAGCACGATCTTGTGTGGCACCACGGCGACGGTGCTGTACCAAATCTTTGGCGGCGGCTACGACTATCGTGGGTCGATTTCGCCGTGGATCCGCTCGCTGTATGGCTTTCAGCCCGATCCCTCGCTCATGAGCGACGTGCCGTTCTTTTTTCAACTGCACGTGCTCACCGCGACGACGCTGTTTCTGCTCTGGCCGTTCACCCGTCTGGTGCACGTGTTCTCGGCGCCGCTCGGCTACCTCGTTCGCCCTTACGTGGTTTACCGTTCGCGCGATGACCCCCGCGGTGCCGGGGCGCGCCCGCCGCGTCGCGGGTGGGAGAAGAGCGAGCGCCCGCTGGAACGCTCACGGAAGTAGGCTGCTTTCATGGTGCGCATCAAGAGGGCCTATGACGAGGCATCCGCTGATGACGGATGCCGGGTGCTGGTTGATCGACTCTGGCCGCGCGGTGTTTCTAAGGAACGCGCCGAGCTCGATGAGTGGCTGAAAGACGTGGCGCCGTCGCCGAAGCTGCGCACCTGGTGGAAGCACGACCCGGAGCGAATGGATGAGTTCGCGCTGCGTTATCGCGCCGAACTCTACTCTGTGGCCGCGACCCAGGTGGCGGTCGCGGCGTTGCGCGCGCTCGTCGCCGAGGGTGTCACAACCCTGGTCTACGGAGCCAAGGACCCGCACGTGAACCACGCTCGAGTGCTCGCGGAGTAACCGACGTATCGCCACAATGTGCCGAAGCGGAATAGTGCGCCGCCATTTGGGCTTGCAGCTAGAGCCGCTCACACGCGAACACTCGCCTCGACGAGTACTGGCCGGCCCGGGGAACGGGGCAGTCGAGCGTGCGCGGTACCACGAATGGCAACAGAAAGTGTCGTACTAGTGACTTCAGCAGATCGCGTCAGCACCAGCAGAATCCCCAAATGGGTACGCTCCTTCGGCGTTCAGATCATCGCCGCACTCATTATTGGCCTGGGCCTTGGGCTGCTCGCCAAATACACCGGTAGCACCGAAGAGAGCCCGACCGGTCTCGGCGCCACGCTGAAAATCATCGGATCGAGCTACGTCTCGCTGCTGCAGGCGGCCGTCGTACCACTCATCTTTACAGCCGTGGTCAGCTCCATCGCCAATCTGCGCCAGGTATCCAACGCGGCGAAGCTGGCTTGGAACACCCTGCTCTGGTTCGCCATTACCGCGTTGATCGCCGTTGTGATCGGTATCGGCCTGGGCGTTCTGATCAAACCGGGTGCCGGAACCGGCATAGCCGAGGCCGGCGAGTACTCCGGCCGAACCGGCGATTGGTGGGCCTTTTTGACCGGGTTGTTCCCGAAGAACTTCCTTGGTCTGGGCGCGAGCACCAGCGTCGTTGACGGCACCGCGACCACCAACATCAGCTTCAACGTATTGCAGATTTTGGTCATCGCCATCGTGGTGGGAATCGCGGCGTTGAAGGTGGGCAAGCTGGCCGAACCCTTCCTCAACCTGAACGCATCCGCTCTGGCGGTTATTCAGAAAGTGCTCTGGTGGATCATTCGAATCGCGCCGCTCGGCACGATCGGCCTGATCGGTAATGCCGTCGCGGTCTACGGCTGGGACACCATGGGGTCGCTCGGAAAGTTCGCGGTCACCATCTACATCGGCCTGGTACTCGTATTGTTCGTCGTCTACCCGGTGCTGATCAAATCGCACGGGCTGTCCGTGAGGCAGTACTTCTCCGGCGTGTGGCCGGCGGTGCAGCTCGGGTTCGTGTCGCGCTCCTCCATCGGCACCCTGCCGTTGACCCAGCGCGTGACCGAGCGCAGCCTCGGTGTACCCCGCGCCTACGCATCCTTCGCCGTTCCGCTCGGAGCCACGACCAAAATGGATGGCTGCGCGGCGATCTATCCGGCCGTCGCTGCCATTTTCGTGGCCCAGTTCTTCGGCATTCAGCTGGACCTCACCCAGTATCTGCTGATCGTGCTCGTCTCCGTGCTGGGGAGCGCAGCGACCGCCGGTACCACGGGCGCCGTCGTCATGCTGACGCTGACCCTGTCCACGCTGGGACTGCCGCTGGCCGGGGTGGGCCTGCTGCTGGCCATCGACCCGATCATCGACATGGGTCGCACCGCTGTCAACGTCGCAGGTCAGGCGCTCGTGCCCACGATTGTGGCCAAGCGCCAGGGAATCCTAGACGAGACGCTCTACAACGCACCGCGCACCGCGCAGCCGTTCACGGACGACGCCGCCGCGGAGTCGGCGCCGAGCGAGCTGGCCGACACGCGGGCCTAGCCCACTCGCGCTGCTCGTTGATCGAGGAGCGAGCGATCGCGATCATGCGTGGGTCTCGACCGCTCGTTCCTCGCGTCTCGACCGACTGGTGGCCTCGAGCAGCGAAGCCTAGACCTGGTCGAGGGGGATGGATTCGTCGGCGAGGCGAGCGGGATCGACCGGCTCGCCCCGACGAATCAGAGCCTGAACGGTGTCATTGACGTCCCAGACGTTGACGTTCATGCCCGCGACGACACGGCCGGTCTGCTGCCAGAACACGATGAACTCGCGGGAATCCCGGTTGCCGCGGTAGACCAGCTCGGCGCCGTCGGTCAATATGCCGAATCCGGAATACTCCATGCCGAGGTCGAACTGGTCGGTATAGAAGTAGGGAATGGCATCGAACGAAACGCTCTGGCCGAGCATCGCTCGGGCCGCGGCCGGACCGCCGTTCAGGGCATTCGCCCAGTGCTCGCTGCGCAGCCGCTGTTTGATGAGCGGATGCTCCGCGTTGGCCACATCGCCCGCCGCGAACACGTGGGGATCGCTGGTTTCCAGGCTCGCGGAGACCAGAATTCCATTGTCGACTGCGAGCCCGGCCTTTTCGGCGAGTTCGACGTTCGGAACCGCACCGATGCCCACCAGAACGAGGTCGGCCGGCACGGTTTCGCCGCCGGCCAGGAGCACTCCGGTGACCCGGCCATCCGTTCCGACCAGGCTTTCGACGGTCACGGAGCGACGGATGACCACGCCGTTGCGCTCGTGCAGGCTCGCGAACAGGTCGCCGAGCTCGTCGCCAAGCGCCGCAGCAAGCGGGACGGCGCCACGTTCCAGGATAGTGACCTCGTTGCCGAGGGTGCGGGCGGTTGCGGCGACCTCCATGCCGATCCAACCGGATCCCACGACTACGAGTCGCTTGCCGCCGTCAGCCAGAACGGAGTGCAGCAGGTCGGAGTGGTCGAGGGTGCGCAGGTAGTGCACTCCGCCGAGGTTTGCACCCGGCACAGTCAGGCGTCGCGGCCGGGAGCCCGTGGTCAGGAGCAGCCGGTCGTAGCTCAGCTGCGCGCCGTCGTCGTTGTCGAGGAGGTGCGCGCTGAGGTCGAGGCTCACCGCCCGGGTGCCGGAATGCAGCTGCACCTCATGGTCGGGGTACCAGCTCGCACTCTGCACAAAGACGGAGTCGCGTTCGGCCGTGCCGGCCAGGTAGTCCTTCGACAGCGGCGGGCGAATGTACGGACGGTGTTCCTCGGCTCCGATCAGGTCAATCTGTCCGTCGAAGCCTTCTTCGCGCAAGGCTCGGGCAGCGCTCGCCCCCGCGAGGGACGCCCCTACAATCACAAAATTCTGCTGGTCGGCCATGTGTGGTCCTTCCTCGGGGGTGTGCTCTGACTGTACGAGGGTTTGGCGGTTTGGTCGAGGTGCGGCTGTGCCGGCCGCGTGCGCTACGCGGGACTTGCGCCAGTGCGCGGGAGTTCGGGACTGGCCAAAACTCCAGCGCCACGCGTCGCGCTGGAGTTGCGCCAGTGCGTGGGTGTTGCGCCTCCCGCGCAGCGGCGCATCCCCCGCGCGATCGCTCGAGACCGCCATCGCCCAACGGTGGCTGCCCGCGGGGCGGCGGGACGGCATCCGTTTAAAAGAGGATGCCAGGTTTCAGCTCGGCGCGACCAGGGTGTCGCAGCGCCAGCAGGTGGCGGGCAGCTCGCCCGGAACGAATGCACCGCAGTCCGGGCAGACCTGTTCGAGCCAGCAGGCTGGGTCGCCACCGATCGGGTTACCGCCGATTGCTGCATCGTCGACCGAGTGAGCGTCATCGTGTGTGGTCATCGTTTCAGTATGGCCCTGGGCCGGGAAAGACCCGAAGCCCCCCGCTGGAGGAGGAGGGGGCTCCGGGTGGGAGTCGAGCGTCAGCTCGGGTTGGGCGCGCCGGGACGCGCGTAGTAGAACCAGGCGAGGCCCGTGCAGAGCACGCAGAATACCGTGCAGCCGATGAAAAAAGTGGTCGGGCTCATGGCCGTGAGGGCCATTCCGACGATGAATGGGCCGAAGGCGGCGATCGCGGCGGTCCAGCCGATCGCGCCGCCGGCCTGGCGCTTGGGGAAGATCATCGGCATCTGCTTGAACGTTCCGGCGTTGGCGAGGCCGGAGAAGAAGAAGATGATGATCATGCCGGTGAGAAAGCCCTTGAACTCGTCGACGCTGGTCGGGGTGAGGAAGAACACCGTGACCAGGGTGCCGACGGCCATGCCGGCGCCGCCGATGAAGGTGAAGATGGCGCCGCCGAACCGGTCGCAGAGCGGGCCACACGCTGCACGCACGAGGGCGCCGAGTACCGGGCCGATGAAGGCGAAGGCGAGCGGGTTGGGTGCATCGGGGAAGTCGCCGTAGACGTTGAGGATGATGAGGCCCATTTGGGCCGCCAGGCCGCTGAACGCGCCGAAACTCATGAGGTAGATGAGCGTCATGATCCAGGTGTGCTTGACCGTGAAGATGTCCATCTGCTGCCGAAAGTTAGCTTTGATCGGCACTTTACGTAGAAAAATGAGAGCGAGGGCGACCGCGAGCAGCACCCAGGGGATGAGCACGAGGCCGCCGTTGTGCAGCCAGACCAGTTCGCCGTTCGAATCACTCTCCGGGGTCAGCACCGCGGTGCCGAGCAGGCCGAAGCCGACGACCCAGGGGGTGAGCAGCTGGATCAGTCCGATGCCGAAGTTGCCGAGCCCCGCCTGCAGGCCGAGGGTCGTTCCGGCGAGGCGCTTGGGAAAGAAATAGCTGGTCGAAGCCATGAAACCGGAGAAGCTGCCGCCGCCGATACCGGCTGCGAAGGAGAGCGCGAGCAGCACCCAGTACGGCGTCGACACGTCGCGGGCGACCAGGGTCCAGCCGATCATCGGCAACAGCAGCAGCGCGCTGGAGAGGGCGACGAGGATGCGCGTGCCGAGAATCGGCGGCAGGAACATGAAGACGAGGCGCAGCAGGCCACCGGCCAGGCCGGGTAGCGCGACGAGCCAGTACAGCTGGCTGGTGCTCAGGTCGAAGCCGATGTCGTTCAGCCGCGGAGCGATCGCGCTGACCAGGTACCAGGCCGCGAAACCGAGGGTCATGCTGAACGTGGTGATCCACAGGGTGCGCCAGGCGAGGTGTGAATCCCAGGTCTCTTCGTTTTCCGGATCCCAGTTCGAGAGGTCCGGCTTCAGCGTGGACGTGACGCGTGGTGGTGAGACGGTTGACATGGTTTCCTCGGCTGGTTGGTCGGGCAGCAGGCCCGCTTAGTAGCCAGCTTGTTCGCTTGCCGGTGCCGACGCGTCGCACAAACGCCGTGAAAAATGATTCGGAGCGAAGCGGATGCCGGCGGCCCGGTGCGATCGCGTCCGAGGTCGCACCCCTCCGGTGATCGAGTTTGCCGTCGACCAAGGTGATTGAGTCGGGGGTCGCCGGCATCCGCTTCTCGCTGTGGCGCGGCTGGAGGCGGTCCGTGGTCCGTCCCCTCCGTTGATCGAGCTTGCCGAGATCGCCATCGACCAACGTGACCGGGTCTGGGGTCGCCGGCATCCGATTCTCCCCGGGCGGGCCGCGGTACTCTAGAACGGTGAAAACTCAGCTCAAACTTGGGGCCGAACTCGGGGCCGTCGTGATCACCGTGTCTGATCGCTGTTCGCGCGGCGAACGCGAAGACAGGTCCGGCCCGGCCGTCGTCGATGCGCTCGGCGAGGTCGGCATTCCGTGCGGGCCGCCCCGGGTCGTCCCCGACGGAATTGAAAGTGTGGCTGGCTCTATTTCGGCGGCGCTCGCTGACGGCTCCCGCCTGGTCGTGACGACCGGTGGCACCGGCGTATCGGCGCGCGACCTGACGCCCGAGGGCACGGCGACGGTGCTGCACACGATTCTTCCGGGCATTTCCGAGCGGATGCGCGCGATCAGCGTCGCGACGATTCCCACCGCGGTGCTGTCCCGCGGCATCTCCGGCATCGCCGATTCGGTCGGCAACAACGGAGCCCTGGTGGTGAACCTGCCGGGTTCAGTTGGCGCGGTGCGGGACGGTGTGGCCATACTCGCGCCGCTCGTGCGGCACATCATCGACCAGCTCGACGGCGGCGACCACTGATGGGGGCACGTGCATCGGACGCGGATTTCTCGGCCGCGGGTTCTTCGGGTGTGGGCCGCGCATCGCTCGGCTTCGCCCGTGTAACCGAGTCGCTGCTCGACGTCACCGAGCACGTTTCGGCCGTTTCGGGCGTTTCCCACGGTGCCGTGGTGACGTTCATCGGACAGGTGCGGGACCACGATCCCGATGCGCTCGGGCGCGTCACGGGCCTGGACTATAGCGCGCATCCCGACGCGGGGCGCATTATCGGTGAGATTGCCGAGCGGGTGTTGACGCAGCATCCGCTGGTCGTATTGGCGGTCAGTCATCGCATCGGACACCTTGAGGTCGGCGACCTCGCCCTCGTGGCTGCGGTCGCGAGCGCCCACCGCGGCGACGCCTTTGCGGCCTGCGAAGCCCTCGTCGAGGCCGTCAAGGCAGAGGTCCCGATCTGGAAGAAGCAATACGAGGTCGACGGAACGCACTCCTGGGTCGGTTTGTAGCCTCGCCGACAGCGCTACTTCGCGGGTGCCGTTCAGAATCGCGGAGATCGCTGTTTCGGCGGCTGATCGGGGCCGTTGGGCGAAATTCTCCGCAGTTATGCGGGGAGCCCCTGGTACTTAGCCGCCGGCGAAGGGCGGGAGGACGTCAACGGTGTCGGTCGGCGCGAGCGCAACGGTGTCATCGGCGGCGCGGGCGCCGTTCACCAGCAGCGAGCAGAGGCCGAGCACGCGCACGAACTCGCTGCCGTAGCGTTCGCCGAGTTCGGCGCGCAGCTCGCCGATCGTGCCGGCATCGAGCGTGGCCGTTTCGGTCTGGGCGGCTTCGGCCGCTCCGGCGAAGAACCGCAGGGTCGCCATCACAGTTTTTCGGGAGTCCAGTCGAGGGCGAGTTCGCTCGCGGCGGCGCAGGCGGCCTCAATTGAGGCACCGGTACCCCCATTCTTCGCGGCTGCGAGGCCGATCAGAAAGGTGCTGAGTGGTGCAGCCGGCCGGGCCACATTGTGGGCCACGTCGCGGGCCACGTCGAGCAGGTCGCCGACCGGCACGTCGGCCGGATCGAGCTGGAGCCGGTCGGCGAGGGCGGTCAGCCAGTCGTCGAGCGCTTCGGGAGGCAGCGGTGCTGAACTCATTCTGGTCACTCCTCGGGTCGTGCGTCGGGTACACCGGTCAAACGCGCGGTGCTGCTCTCAACATCCTGCCACGTGTCGACGTCGACCCCGGTTTCGGATTCGTCCATCAGCCCTATGAGCTTCAGCCCCGACAGTAGGTTCCGCATGCTGGCGCCGTTGACGCGATCGCCGAGGCGGTCCACGGCCGCGCGCAGGGCGGGCGCCCGGTAGATTCCGGCGAGCCACTGGGCGTGGCCGGTGTAATCGGTGAGGTGCACACCGTCGGCCTGTTCACCGATATCCTCCAGAGCGGATGCCGCGGCGACCAGCAGGCGCGCAGCATCCGCTCCCCACGGAAGATCGCAGGCGAGCACGAGCAGCCAGGTGGCGGGCGCGTCAACGTTCGCTTCGACCTTGGTCGCGCCGTGTGCCTCGCAGTGTACTTCGACGTGTGCTGCGCCGTGCGCCTCGAGCGCGGCGAGGCCGGCCGCGATTCCGGCTACCGGGCCGCCGAACGGTGGGTCTTCGAGTGCCCAGATCAGTGCGGACGGCATGGCGGTAGCGGCGGCGGGCGTTGCGGCTGCGGGGGTTAGTGCCGTGGCCGTGGGCGACACGAGATTGGGATCGGGTGCGGGTGCAGGTGCACCTGTCGAGGGTGCGGGGTGCGCGGCGAGCGGAGGCGTGTCGGCGGCGGGCACCGCTGCGGGCGGGCCGACAACGACGGTGTGCCGGGCGACCGGTCGGGCGTCGAGCACCCTGGAGAGCAGGGTGCGCCCGGCCACCTCGACTGCGGGTTTGAGCGCGCCGCCGAGGCGGCTGCCACGCCCGCCCGCGAGCACGATGAGGTCGATGGTGAGTGCCGGAAGTGGGCTCATGAGGCGTGCCCTGGGCACGACCGCGCCCGATATGGGTGCGCGCTACGGTAACCGGCGTAGCGGCTACCCGTATCGGGCGCGGTCACGGGAGGGAGCATCCGCTTAGCCTTGGCTGCGCAGCCAGTCGCCGGACTTGCCACCACTCTTGGAGAGCAGACGCACGTTCTCGATCGTGACGGACTTGTCGAGGCCCTTGACCATATCGACGATGGCGAGAGCCGCGACCGAGACGGCGGTGAACGCCTCCATCTCGACGCCGGTGCGGTCTGCGGTGCGCACGGTCGCGGTGATGCTCACCCGGTCATCCTCGACGATCAGGTCGACGACGGCGCCGTGCACGCCGATGACGTGGGCGAGGGGGAGCAGGTCGGCGGTCTTCTTGGCGCCCTGGATTCCGGCGATGCGGGCCACGGCGAGCACATCGCCCTTGGGAGCCGTGCCGTCGCGGAGCGCCGCGATCACCGTGGCACCGCAGCGCACGAAGCCCGCCGCGGTGGCACTGCGAACGGTCGGAACTTTGTTGGTGACGTCGACCATGCGGGCTTGTCCGGCCGAGTCGAGGTGGGTGAACGGCTGGGTGGGCACTGTCGCGTCGGGAATATCGGTGGTGTGCGTCATGATGACAGCATGACAGTGATGAGGTCGCCGCCGCGAACGTGAGTCGTGTCTTCGGACACGATGGCAAGACCAGTTGCCTGCGCCAGCCCGGCGACGAGGTGCGAACCCGATCCGCCGCGGGAGGCCGGGCGCACCTCGATGTGGGTTCCGTCTCGGGTTCCGTCGGTGTCGGTGTCAGTCCCGGTCTCGGTTCCAGAATCGGTACGGTGCGTGACGATGACGGGCATGTACTGGGCGCGTCCGGGCGGGGAATTCCAGCCGTCGGCGACGGTCGCCGTGATGGTGCGGCGGTGCAGCTCCGGGTGCCCGAGCAGGCGGCGCAGCGCGGGGCGCACGAACACTTCGAACGACACGTAGGCGCTGACCGGGTTGCCGGGCAGGGCGAAGATGAGCGGTCCGGGCACGTTTTCGGTAGCGGGCC
This sequence comes from Cryobacterium sp. M91, assembly GCF_002929615.1. Lineage (NCBI taxonomy): Bacteria > Bacillati > Actinomycetota > Actinomycetes > Micrococcales > Microbacteriaceae > Cryobacterium > Cryobacterium sp. M91. The sequence continues at coordinate 26,808 of NZ_PJJT01000074.1, forward strand.
AGCGTCCGAACCCCTGGGGCTTGCCGGGTTGCATCTTCACCGGTCCGAAGTGCACGGTGCCGAGGGGTTGTAGTACGGCTTTGACCACGTCGTACGCTCCGACACTGACGCCGCCGGAGAGCACGATCACGTCGACCGTTCCGGCCAGGTCGGTGAGCAACGCGCGCAACGTGTCGTCGTCGTCGGGCACGGCGCCCACCCGAATGGCAACGCCGCCGGCTTCGGTGACGGCCGCCGCCAGCAGAAAGGAGTTGGAGTCGGGAATCTGACCGCGCCGGGTCGGGCTGCCGGGGGTGACGAGTTCGCTGCCGGTGGAGATGACCGCGACGCGCGGCGCCGGGTGCACCAGCACAGAGCTGGTTCCGGCGCTCGCCGCTGCGGCGACCCGGGTCGGCCAGAGCACGCTTCCCGCGCCCAGCACGCGGTCCCCGGCGTGGGCGTCTTCGCCGGCGCGGCGCACGTGCGCTGCGGCCGTGGGGGCGCGCACGATGGTGACCCGGTCGGTGCCCTGGTCGGTGTCTTCGATCGGAACGACGGCATCCGCTCCGTCGGGAATCGGCGCGCCCGTCATAATGCGCGCGACTTGCCCGCGCATCAGGTGTGGGTTCTCGGCGGTGCCGGCGGCCAGGTCGGCGACGACGGGCAGGTTGATCGGGTTCTGCGCCGAGGCGCCGAGCAGATCGGCGCGGATAACGGCGTAGCCGTCCATCGCGGAGTTGTCGAACGGAGGAGTATCGGTCGCTGACAGCACGTCCTCGGCGAGCACCAGGCCGCGCGCGGCGTCGAGCGACACGCGCACCGGCACCAGCGGCTTCAGGTCGGCCAGAATCACCGCCAGTTGTTCGGCGACGGTGCGAGCGGATGCGGCCGGCGCGCAGGCATCCGCTCTGTCGGAATGCGTGTGGTCGTGATGAGCGGCGTGCGCGCCGTCAGCCTGCGCAGGTCGAACCAAGAATTCGTTTGGCACGGCCGTCGCGCCGGGCAGATTCGTCTCGGTCATCGGCTAGTTGTGGCTGTCGGGCTGGCGGGCGCTGCCCTGTTATCCGGAGCCGACGCGTGGCGCCCGGTCGGAGTCGGCTCGAGGGACGGCCAGCGGCTGCCGATGCCGGGCGCGCGTCCCGCCGTGACGAGGTCGTCCCAGGCCACGATCCCGCCGGTGAGCACGGAGACGTCGGTGAATCCGGCCTCGCGCAGCGCGGCAGCAGCGCGGGCGGCTCGCCCCCCGGCGTGGCAGTGCACGATCAGCGGGGTCTCCACCGGGAGGGCGGCCCGGCCGGTGTCGGAGAGTACCCCGTCGGTGAGGAGCTCGCCGAGCGGCAGTAGTCGGGCCGTCGGAATGGAACTCTCGGCATTCTCGTTCGGCTCGCGCACGTCCAGCACGAGAAAGTTGTCGTTTCCGGCGCGTTGGGCCTCGAGACGTTCCACGAGTTCGGCACCCGAAACCTCGGCGGTATTCTCTGCGGCGACGCGGGCGGTTTCGGCCGCGAGCTCGGCCGCGACCTCGGCAGCGGTCGGCTCGGCGGCGATGCCGGTTCCGACCAGTGGAATCTCGCTGAATCGGCCGGACAGGGCATCGATCACGAGCACCCGGCCGATCAGCGGGGAGCCGATTCCGGTGATGAGCTTGATGGTTTCGGTCGCCATGAGCGATCCGACCTGGCCGCAGAGAGCGCCGAGCACGCCGGCATCGGCGCAGTTGGGCACTTCACCGTCGGCCGGCGGTGTCGGAAACAGATCGCGCAGGTGCACTCCGGTGACGCCTGAGCTCGCCGGCGGCGTGGCCCAGAACACCGAAAGCTGGGCATCGAATCGCAAAACGGATGCCCACACCAGCGGCAGTCCGAGCCGCGCGCAGGTGTCGTTCACGAGGAACCGGGTCGGAAAGTTGTCGGTGCCGTCGATGACCACGTCGTAGCCGCCCAGGATCTCGGCGGCGTTATTCGCGACCAGACGCTCGGCGTGCCGAACGACGGTGGTCTCCGGGGCGATCTCGGCGATACGCTCGGCGGCGCTGTCTACCTTGGGGCGACCGACATCCGCTTGACCGTGAACGATCTGGCGCTGGAGGTTGCTCGGTTCCACGTCGTCGCCATCGACGATACCGATGGTGCCGACGCCCGCTGCCGCGAGGTAGAGCAGCGCGGGGGAGCCGAGCCCGCCGGCGCCGAGCACGAGAACCCGAGCGTTGGCGAGGCGGCGCTGGCCGAGTTCGTTGAGCTGGGGGAGGCGGCGCTGGCGAGCGGTCCGCACGGATTCGGATGCGCTGAGGCGGTCAACGGGCTCAACGAGGGGAGGAATGGCCATGGCTTAACGCTAGGCGTTGCGCGGCCCCTCGGCCACCCATCCCGCGCGCTCTCCTCTGCCTTCCCATCCGTCCAGCGTGATGTCACGAACCCCATCCGCCCCGGGTCGCCGGCGCCTAACTCCTGCAATTTCTCGCTCCCGGCAGTGCGATGCCCGTATTTACGGGGGATTGGCCGACCGCCGCGATCAATTTGCAGGAGTTATGCCCCGGTGGTCGGGCTCACTCGGTGGCTTCCTGAATTAGCCACGGCCGATCGCGAAGACAGGGACCCAGACAGCGGGTCAAAACCGCAGATACGGTGCTATCGTGCAATTCATGACGCAATATCGGATCAGTGAGGCCGCCGAGCTGCTCGGCGTTAGTGACGACACCGTGCGCCGCTGGGTCGACGGTGGCCGTCTCGTGGCGGATGCCGATGCATCCGGTCGCCTCGCGGTTGACGGAGCGGCGCTCGCCGCCTTCGCCGTCGACCAGGCGAGCACCCCGGCAGACCCGTCGAGCGTGGGCCGCAGCGCCCGCAACCGCTTCGTCGGCATCGTCACGGCCATCACCATGGACACGGTCATGGCTCAGGTCGAGCTGCAGTGTGGCCCGCACCGCGTCGTCTCGCTCATGTCGAGCGAGGCCGTGCGCGAACTCGGGCTCGAGGTAGGGTCGCTCAGCGTTGCCGTGATCAAGGCCACCAATGTGATCGTCGAAACTCCGGGACGGATGCCGTGACCCGCCTCCCCCAGGCCCTCGCCGTTCTGGCCGTGCTCGCCCTGGCCCTCACCGGTTGTGCACTCTCGACCGCCACAGATACCGGGGCAACCGACTCGGCTGCCGCGGGCACTGATCTCGAGTCCCAAACTCTGAGTGTTTATGCCGCCGCGTCGCTCACCGGCGCCTTCGACGAACTCGCGACACTGCTCGAGCAGCAGAATCCGGCCGTCGATGTGCAGCTCACCTACGACGGATCTTCCACCCTCGCCACCCAGATCGCCGCCGGCGCCCCGGCCGACGTGTTCGCGAGCGCCGACCAGAAGAACCTGCAGCCGCTGACCGACGACGGGCTCGTCGGCCCGGCCACCGTGTTCGCCGGCAACACCCTGCGCATCGCGGTCACACCGGGCAACCCGCTGCAGATCGACACCCTCGGAGATCTGGCCCGCCCCGGCGTGATCACCGTGCTGTGCGCGGCGCAGGTGCCGTGCGGTGCGGCATCCGCTGCCCTGCTCGCCAACGCCGGTGTCACTCTCACACCCGCCAGCGAGGAACAGAATGTGACGGCCGTCGTTACCAAAATCGCCGGCGGCGAAGCGGATGCCGGCCTCGTCTACGCGACGGATGTCGCCGCCAACCCCGGCCGCATCGACGGCCGGACCCCGGCCGGAGCCGACGCGGTCATCGGGCACTATCCGATCGCGGTCGTGGCGGGCAGCGCGCACGCCGAGGCGGCCCAAGCTTTCGTTGACCTCGTGCTCTCGCCGGCGGGGCAGTCCGTGCTCGCCGCTCACGGATTTCTCGCCCCGTGAGCGTTTCATGCCGACCGGGCCTGGGCCCGGAAACCGGGCCCAGGATAGAACATGGGCCCACCGACCGGGCCCGGGCCCGGAACGGGAGAAACCTCCCGCGGCACATCGCAGGCTGCGACGAAACGGCAACCGTTCGCGGATACGGGATCGCCCGCCTGGGCCCACCTTATGCAACCGGGCCCATGATCGAACATGGGCCCGCTTTCCGGGCCCGGGACCGGAAAGCAATGCTCAGACACGTCACGCCCTCTGGCCCGAGCACCGGGCACGGTCGCGCATGATTCCGCGCCTGCTCTACCTGCCCGCGAGCATCGGCCTCGCCCTGCTCGTGCTGCCGCTCGCCGGCCTGCTGTTCAAGGTCGACTGGCCCCGCCTCCCCTCCCTGCTCCTCTCGCCGGAAGCCCTGCAGCCGCTGGGGCTCTCGCTCGCGACGGCATCCGTTTCGACGCTGCTCTGCCTGCTGTTCGGCGTGCCGCTCGCCGTCGTTATCGCCCGGTCGCGGCCGCGGGTAGCCGGTCTGCTGCGCGCACTCGTGACCGTGCCGCTCGTGCTGCCGCCACTGGTCGGCGGCATCGCGCTGCTCTCCCTGCTCGGACGCGGCGGCGTGCTCGGCAGCACCCTCGAACTGGTCGGGCTGCGCATTCCGTTCACGACCGCGGCCGTCGTCCTCGCGCAGACCTTCGTGGCCCTGCCGTTTCTCGTGATCGCCGTCGAGGGCGCGCTGCGCACCGCCGGCACCCGCTACGAGAGGGTCGCCGCGACCCTCGGCGCCCATCGCGGCACCGTCTTCGCCCGCATTACGCTGCCGCTTGTCGGCCCCGGACTACTGGCCGGCACCGTTTTGAGCTTCGCCCGCGCCCTCGGCGAATTTGGCGCGACCGCCCTATTCGCCGGCAACCAGGCCGGAGTCACCCGCACCATGCCGCTCGCCATCTACACCGCCTTCAACGGCTCGGGCGTCACGACCGACCAGGCCGTCGCCCTGTCGCTGCTGCTGATCGCGGTCGCCGTGATCATTCTCGTGCTGGTCGGAACCCGCCGAGCGAGCGTACTGTCGTGACCGCCGCCCTCTGCCAGGACGCCGCCACCGCACTTCTCGCCGCGAACCTGCAGCTCACCCGAGGCTCGTTCACCCTCGATGTGCAACTCACGCTCGCGCCCGGCGAGGTGCTGGCCCTGCTCGGCCCGAACGGCTCGGGCAAATCGACGGTGCTCGATCTGCTCGCCGGACTCGCCACCCCCGACACCGGAACCGTCACCCTCGATGGTGTGACCCTCACCGCGTCCGGCCGGCTCGTGGCCCCCGAAAATCGCGCTATCGGCCTGCTCGGACAAGAGCCCTTGCTCTTTCCGCACCTGAGCGCCCGGGTCAACGTGGCCTTCGCGTTCCGGGTCGGCGGAGCGCGACTGAAGACCGCCGAGGCTCGGGTGCAGGCCGACCGCTGGCTCGATCGGGTCGGGCTGGCCGGCCTCGGCAGCAGCTTGCCGGGCGCCCTCTCCGGCGGGCAGCAGCAGCGCGTCGCCCTCGCCCGAGCCCTCGCGGCCGGCCCGCGAGTGCTCCTGCTCGACGAGCCGATGGCTGCCCTCGACGCGGAAACAGCACCGTTCATCCGGCAACTCATCCGCGAGCAGCTTAGCGAAACGGGCACGAGCGCCATCATCGTCACCCACGACATCGTCGACGCCGTCGTGCTCGCCCACCGCGTCGCCGTGCTGCACCACGGCGCGCTCATCGACGAAGGCACGACCGCAGCGGTACTCGCGGCCCCGCAAAACCCCTTCGTTGCGGCGCTCGCCGGCGTCAATCTCGTGGTGGGCACCGCGCAGAACGGCGGGGTCGTCGCCCCAGACGGACGCACGTTCTGGGTGCGCCCAGCGGATGCCGCAGCCCTGTCGCCCACAACTCCCGCCTCTGCAACCCCCGGCGCAGAAGCCGCCGCGGCCGTCTTTCGCCCGGCATCCGTTGTCGTGCACACGGTACAGCCCCGTCACGCGAGCCCCCGCAACGTCTGGTCGGCCCGGGTCACCGGCATTGAGCCGGGCACCGGCGGGGTGCGCCTGCGCACGAGCGGCGACCCCGAGATCATCGCAGAACTCACCCCCGCCGCGGTTGCCGACCTCGGCCTGCAGGTGGGCTTGACGGTCTGGCTTTCGGTCAAGGCCACCGATGTGAGTGCCTACCGTCGCTAACGTTACATTCCGGACACCGGGGCGGCGATCAACGAGGAGAAAAAGAGTCGGTCACTGCTCCTAGGTATTTCAAGATGATGTGCCAAGGAGCGTCAACGTTGAAGTGGCGACCATCCAAGGACCGGGGGCCCTCACTGTGTTCAAGAGAAGCTGATCGGGGCCGCGCCGATCGCTCCTTTGTCGTCATTTTCCCTCGGCGGTGAAGGCAAGAGCACGACGAGCGCCAACCTGGACATCGCCCTGTCTGACGCGGAAGCTCGCGTTCTGCTCGTCGACGCCAACCTGCGTCGCCCGAAGATCGCCGAATACATGAACGTCGAGGGCGTTGTCGGCTTCACCAATGTTTGCCAGCGAAGCGGATGCGACGGCATCTTGCCACCCACCGCCCCAGCCCCGCCCGGATGCACCTGTCTGGCCACCCTCACCGTTTTCGGGCAGTATCCGCCTTTTATCCCGCCACCCATGTGAAATCACTGCTGTCTCGCACGCACAAAACAGGAGCGAGTCGAACCGACTCCACGGCGTCTCCGTTCAGCACGCCGAGGAGCAACTTCACGGCGACCCGGCCGATGTCGAGCATCGGTGATCGCACCGACGATAGCGCGATGGGCAGTTGCGCGGCCAGCGACGTGTCATTGAATCCGACAATTGCCAGATCGCGGCCCACGTGCAATCCGTGAGAATTTGCCGCGCCCATGGCGCCGATGGCCGCGAAGTCGTTGACCGCGAAGATCGCACTGGGGCGAGGATGTGTGCCTCGCAGAATGCTATCCGCTGCGGTGTGCCCGCCCGTTGTGTCGAAGCGCGACCACACGATGGCGCCCTCGGGGATCGTTCCGCCGAGCGAGCGAAACCGGGAGACGAAGCCGTGCGTGCGATCGACTGCAGTACTGGCGTAGGGTTCACCAGCGATGATGGAAACATCGCGGTGGCCCTGGTCCCACAGGTGCTGCGCCACCAGAGCTCCGCCAAGGGTGTCATCGCAGGTTGCTGACGCAAAACCGGCAATGGCGCGGTTCATGAGCACGAAAGGCACCTTGCGTTCGGTGAGCTCGTCGAGAATATTGCCGTCAAGGTGCGCGTCACCGATGATGAGGCCGTCTACTCGCCGCGACAGCATGATTTCCATCTTGCGCCGCTGTATCAATGTATCGTCGCGAGAGTTCATGACGAATGTGGAGTAGTTGGCGTCGTCGGCTGCCTCGTCGATTCCTTCGTACATAACCGCAAGCACGAGGTCGGAAAGACGCGGAACGATAACTCCGAGAAGATGCGTGCGCCGCGTGCGCAGACTCGTAGCCTGGGGGTCGGGGGAGTAGCCCACCTTCTTGGCGAGGTCACGCACACGTTGGGCCGTGACCGGCGCGGCGGCGCCGCGTGCCGTGTCAGCTTTCCCGTGCAGGATCCGTGACACGGTCGACGGGTGTAGGCCGAGTTCGGCGGCCAGATCTTTCAGGGTGACGGACCCCGGTCTGATGCCTGTCATTTCGCTGTCTCCAGTTTCCGTTATCCGAGAAAGCCGGATGCGAAGCTTGACTTGCTTGTGGATCTCATTCTATAGTTTTACCACCTCACTACCCAAACGATTGGGTAGTGAACGTTACGTACCCGCAATGACGCGTGCAGTCGGCCGAAACATTGGGTATTTACTCTTGCATCAAGAAACCCAATCGTTTGGGTACCGACCTCCGGAGAAAATAATGACAGATCGTGCCGGCACCCACGTGGTGTTGCTGGCGACCGGTGGAACCATCTCGTCGCGCGCCCGCTCTGCGGAAGGCGGCGCCGCGGTTGCCGCCGACGCCGGTGCAGAAGTTCTCGGCGGTCTGGCCACAGCCCCGGCCTACCCCGTGCGGGTCGTCGACGTCGCCTGTGAGGGGTCCTACCTGCTCACTCTCGTTGACATGATCGCGATCTGCGCGCAGATCAAGATTGCCCTCGCCGACCCATCGGTGCGGGGGGTCGTCGTCACGCACGGCACTGACACGATGGAAGAGACCGCCTACCTGGCCGACCTCACCCACGACCACGTAAGCCCGGTCGTCTTCACCGGGGCGCAGAAATCCGCCGACGCCGCCGACCCCGACGGTCCCGGCAACCTCGCCGATGCCATCGCGGTCGCTGGATCACCCGCGGCAGCAGGCCTCGGCGTGTTGATCGTTTTCGCCGGCGAGATATTCCCCGCCCGCGGCGTGCGCAAAGCACAGACCTTCGCACTCCATGCCTTCACCAACCCCGACTTTGGCTCGGCCGGTTCCCTGACCGCCACCGGTGACGTCGTAATCACCCGCCAGGACCAGCGGATGCCCCCGCTCCCGCTCCCGCCCCTCCCTCCCCGCCAGGCCAGACGCGTCGACGTGGTGTCTGCCTATCCGGGGGCGGACGGGATCTTGCTGCAGGCATCCGTGGCTGCCGGGGCCAGCGGAATCGTGTTGCAAGCGACGGGAAGCGGCAACGGCAACCCCGCCCTGTGCGTCGCCGTCGCCGCCGCCGCCGCGGCCGGCACCGTCGTGGTGACGAGCACCCGGGTGAGTGCCGGCCCGGTCATCCCGGTCTATGGCGCCGGCGGAGGACGAGACCTCGTCGCGGCCGGTGCCATCCCCACTGGCCTGCTGCGGCCCTCACAATCGCTGATTTTGCTCAGCCTTCTGCTGCAGCTCGATCGCAACCATGACGAGATCGCCGCCGCGTTTGCCCTGTACGGGGCAGCCATCACCGAGTCCGCCCAAATTTGTTAGTGCAACGAAAGGCACAGATATGAAAAAAGATATCCAGATTGCATTTGGAGTAGACGTCGACGCTGTCGCAGGCATGCTCGGTTCCTACGGCGGCGAAGATTCCCCGTGCGACATCTCCCGCGGCATGTTCAGCGGCGAGGTCGGTGGGCCGCGTCTTATTCGCCTGTTCGACAAGTACGACTTGCCCGCTACCTGGTTCGTTCCAGGGCACTCCATCGAGACCTTTCCCGAGCTCACCCGCATGATCGTTGCCGCGGGCCACGAGATGGGCGTGCACGGCTACTCCCACGAGAACCCGATCGCGATGACCCGCGAACAGGAGACCACGATCCTGGACCGATCCATCGAACTGATCGAAAACGTCTCCGGACGCCGCCCCACTGGGTATGTCGCCCCTTGGTGGGAATTCTCGTCGGTGACGAACGAAATTCTTCTCGAACGGGGCATCAAGTACGACCACTCGCTCATGCACAAGGACTTCGAGCCGTACTACGTGCGCGTCGGTGACAGCTGGAAAAAGATCGACTACGCCCAGAACGCCCAAACCTGGATGGAGCCGCTCGTGCGCGGCACCGAGACTGACCTGGTCGAGATTCCCGCCAACTGGTACCTCGATGACCTGCCCCCCATGATGTTCATCAAGGCCGCCCCCAACTCGCACGGTTTCGTGAACCCACGCGATATCGAACAGATGTGGAAAGACCAGTTCGACTGGGTCTACCGCGAAATGGATCAGGCCGTCTTCACGATGACGATCCACCCCGACGTCTCCGGACGCCCGCAAGTGCTCCTCATGCTCGAGCGCCTCATCGAGCATTTCAACTCCCACGAAGGCGTCAGCTGGAACACCTTCGACCAGATTGCAGATTCGTTCCTCGCCCGTTCCCCCCGAAAGGTTCCCTCCGTATGAAACTGAAATCTCCCACCCTCGATCTCACGGCGGCGACCGTCAACGAGAAACGTCGCTTTCCCGCCTTCACCGTGAAGCAGACCCGCACCGCCACGATTCTGGCGCTGTTGGCCTGGACCGTTGCCGTCTTCGACTACGGACTGTTCGGCACGCTTCTGCCCGCCATGCAGGAATCCTTCGGCTGGACCGCGCCGGAAGCCTACGCGATCAACACCTGGATCGCCGTGGGCACCGCGATCGTCTGCTTCGGCGTCGGTCCGGTCATCGACCGCCTCGGACGACGCAAGGGCATGATGGTCACCGTCGGTGGCACGGCCATCGTCTCCGGCCTCACCGCCATCATCCCCACCGGAATGGCCTTCCTCAGCAGTGGGTTGCTCGTGATCGTTCGATCATTTGGCGGTCTGGGCTTCTCCGAGCAGGCCGTCAACGCGACCTACATGAACGAGGTCTACCAGGTCACCGAAGACGAGAAGAAGCGCAAGCGCCCGGGCCTGAGCTACTCCTTTATTCAGGGCGGCTGGCCGCTCGGCTTTCTGCTCGCCAGTGCGCTCGCCCTGGCTTTTCTTCCGACCTTCGGCTGGCGTGCACTGTATTTGATGGCCACCATCCCCGCAGCGCTCATCGTATGGGCCATCGCACGCAAGCTCAAAGAAACTCCTCAGTTCGAGCTGCACAGTGAACTCACCCGACTCGAGAAGGCCGGGCGCACCGAAGAAGCCCACCTGCTCGCCGGGTCGTACGGCGTCGAGCACTCCTCGACCGCACCACTCAAGCTCATCTGGGAGCCGAAGCTGCGCCGTAACACGATCGTGTTCTCGCTCGCCTGGATCTTCAACTTCATGGGCATCATGATCTTCAGCATTCTGGGAAGCTCCGTTCTTAAGAACGCCAAGGGTATTGAACTCTCCGACGCCTTCTGGATGCTCATCATCATCAACGCCCTGGCCTACTTCGGCTACGTGTTCCACGGGTGGCTCGGCGACAAGATCGGCCGCAAGCGCACCATCATCAGCGGCTGGATCCTCGCATCGGTCGCCTTCACCATCATGTTGAGTCCCCTCGCGAACAGCCCCGTGACCATCGTTGCGAGCTTTGGTGCTGGCCTTTTCTTTCTGGTGGGCCCGTACGCAGCTATTCAGTACTTCATGGCCGAGTGCTACCCGGTGAGCTGCCGCGCCACCGGCACCGCGTTCATCGGCGCGATGAGCCAGCCCGGCATCGTCCTCGGCGGCGCGCTATTCACCGCCGTCGCCGCCGGAGCCAACACGGGAACCGCCGCGCTCTGGGTCGGCGCCCTGGGCACCCTCATCTCGGGTGTGCTCATGATCGCCGCCAAACCCATGGCAGAAGCTCCCCTCGCTATCGCACCGGAAAACGAGCTGAAAACCCAGCGTGCCTGAACCCCGCGTCGCAATAATTACCGGAGCCGCCAGCGGTATCGGCCGGGCCCTCGCCGTGCACTACGCCGGCGAGGGGGTGCGCAGCATCATCGGTACCTTCCCGGGCGACCCGCACGACCCGCAGGAAACACTGCGGCTGGTGCGCGCCGTCGGTGGCGAAGCCGTCGTGCACGAAGTTGACGTGCGAAGCACGGCATCCGTTGACGCTTTCGCCCAACGAGCGGTAGACGAATACGGCCGCCTCGACTACGCCGTCGCCAACGCGGGCATTCTGCGTCATTCATCCCTCGCCGACATGACGGATGCCCGGTGGACCGACATGCTCGATGTCGACCTCACTGGTGTCCTGCGCACACTGCGTGCCGGAGCCGAACGCATGACCGAGGGCGGCGCCATGGTGGCGGTGTCCTCGATCGCCGGCGCGGTCTACGGGTGGGAGGGCCATGCCCACTACGCGGCGGCGAAAGCCGGCGTGCTCGGTTTGATTCGCAGTGTGGCTGTTGAACTGGGGCCGCAGGGCATCCGGGCCAATGCGGTCATTCCCGGTCTCATCGAAACTCCGCAGTCACTCGACCCGGTAAATTCGCTGGGACCGGACGGCCTCGCACGAGCCGGCAAGGACATCCCCTGGGGTCGGGTGGGTACGCCGGCAGAAGTGGCCAGTGTTATCGCGTTTCTCACTTCTTCGCAGGCCGGGTACGTCACCGGGCAGTCCCTCATCGTTGATGGCGGACTCACCGTGAAAATGCGCGCATAGATATGGAACAGAAATGACCCCGCACCATCGCGCGTCCACCGGCCGCGGAGTCGTCGTCACCGGCGGCAGTAGTGGAATCGGGCGGGCGATCGCCGAAGCGTTTGTCGCCAACGGTGACCGCGTGGTCATACTCGATCGCGCGGGCACCGACATTGACGCGATCAACGTTGACGTGTCGCAGGAAGACAGCGTGCGCACGGCCTTCGCGACCGCTCGCCAACGGCTTGGCACCATTGACGTTCTGGTGAACAGTGCCGGTCTGCTCACCGAGTCACCACTGCAAAACATGACACTCGCCATGTGGAACGAGACTCTCTCGGTCGACCTCACCGGGGTGTTCCTGTGCTGCCGGGAGGTGGTGGGGGAGATGCGCCAACAGAAATGGGGCCGCATCATCAATATCGCTTCCCAGCTCGCCATCAAGGGCGGCACCGGCCTGAGCCACTATTCGGCGGCCAAGGCCGGGGTCGTGGCGCTGACTAAATCGCTGGCGCTCGAAGTTGCCAGCGACAACGTGCTCGTCAACAGCATCGCTCCCGGCCCGATCGAGACCCCGCTCGTGCAGGGGATCTCCGAAGATTGGAAGATTGCCAAGCGCGCCGAATTGCCGCTTCGGCGTTTCGGCGTTGCGGCCGAAGTCGCCCCCACGGCGCTGCTGCTTGCGAGTGAGCCCGGAGGAAACCTCTATGTAGGGCAGACCCTCGGGCCCAACTCCGGCGACGTGATGCAGTAACTCGGGCCGTCAGGTCAGTCAGGAACAAAAAAATGTGCGGAGCATGCGGCACGACGGTCTACCCTGACCCGGTGATGGGCAACGAACACACCCTCAGAAATCGCATTCTGGTGGCGCAAACGGTGTCCGCCGTGTGTGCCGGCGTGCCCGGCGCACCCCGCATCGCGGCGCTCGCCGCTGGATGGTCGGTGACCAGCGCCACCGGCTCGATCTCGTTGTGCCACACCGTTGCTGACATCTGGCGTGCGCTCCCCGTCCGAAGTGCGTCGGTGCTGCAGCACGCGCTCGAGGTGAGGGCGCGCACCGAAGGGTCCGTGGGCCTTTCGGCGCGCGTCGTTGCCCTCGGGCTCGACCTGACGCGGCAGCGCTTGCTCGTTGGCTCGCCTCGCTGATCGACGTTGCGACTAGCCTGAGCAACGCACCAGCCGCCGCGAGGGCGACCCGCCCATCGCCGACGTGTGCGAGCTGCCCCTCGCTGGGCCACGCAAACCCGCACCGCCCTCCTGATCTCCGGGCAGACGGCCCGAATAATAGGGCGGGGCGTTGTTTCTCACGTGAGCCCGAGGCACGAAGCTTTAGGCTTGCGCCACGCAAACTGGTGTCGTCGGAGGTGGCAACAACCCGCGGTTCAGCGGATGTGTATGAGTCCCGGCGGGATCGCGGAATAGCGCGGGGGTACGGTGGCAGAACGACTAAGGAGAGCCATGACCCCGTCCGAACTGCTCATCGAAGAGTTTTCCCGTATCCAGGGATACGTAGGTGCGACCCTGAAAAACACGACCGTCGCCACCCTCACGTATCGAGCGGATGCCGACGCCAACACGATCGCCTGGCTCATCTGGCACCTGTCCCGCGTGCAGGACGACCACCTCGCCGACCTGGCGGGCACCGCGCAGGTGTACACCGGGCAGGGCTGGGCCGAACGATTCGACCTTCCGTTCGGGCCGACGGCCACCGGCTATGGCCACACCTCGGCCGATGTCGCGGCCGTTCGCGCCGACGCTGAACTGCTCGTCGGCTACTACGACGCCGTGCACACCGCGACCGTGGCGTACCTGGGTACCCTCGTCGAGGCCGATCTCGACCGGGTCATCGACGAATCCTGGACCCCCGCCGTCACCGTCGGCGTGCGCCTCGCGAGTGTGCTCTCTGACGACCTGCAGCACGCCGGCCAGGCAGCCTTCGTGCGCGGTCTCGCCGACCGCGCTGACGCCTGACCTGTTCGTCATCCAACACGCTGCAGTGGACCTTTGGCGGAGAATGGGGGATTCGGACCCTGCGAGTGGGGTTTGTGCGTCACCCAACACGCTGTCCTACAAGTCTGGCGGAGAATGGGGGATTCGGACCCTGGGAGTGGGGTTTGTGCGTCATCCAACACGCTGTACTACAAGTCTGGCGGAGAATGGGGGATTCGGACCCTGCGAGTGGGGTTTGTGCGTGACCCAACACGCTGTACTACAAGTCTGGCGGAGAATGGGGGATTCGAACCCTGCGAGTGGGGTTTGTGCGTCACCCAACACGCTGTACTACAAGTCTGGCGGAGAATGGGGGATTCGAACCCCCGAGGGCTTTCACCCAACACGCTTTCCAAGCGTGCGCCATAGGCCACTAGGCGAATTCTCCTGGCCGCCGTTCAATAAAGCAACGGCACCACAGAATCTTACCTGTTTCCAGCGGATGCTGCCGCCACCCTCGGTTGGTGCAGTCTCGTCGCGTGCCCTAAACTGAGGGTCGGCTCCTCGCGTGGCGCCACCCAGGCCAATTCCCCCAGGACGGAAACGTAGCAAGGGTAACCGGGCTCTGGCGGGTGCGCGAGGAGTCTTTTTCATACCCACAGCGCAAGGGTACCCGGGGCTGTGCCCCTGTTCCGAGGTGCGCGAGGAGTCTTTTTCATACCCACAGCGCAAGGGTACCCGGGGCTGTGCTCCTGTTCCGAGGTGCGCGAGGAGTCCTTTTTGGCCCCACCAGCATCCGCTTTCGCGTAATGAGCGTGAAATCCGCGTGAACGCTCGCGGGTCGGGACCTTTGGCCCTGCGCTGTGCCGCCACGGCTCAATAGGATTAAGGCAGCGCGGCTATGTCGCCGCACCACACTGCGGAGGACCAATGAGCCACGATTCCGGCACCATGCCCTGGCCTACACGCGCGCCGAAACCGCTCAGTGCAGCGGCGTTGGATAGCATCGACGCCTGGTGGCGGGCCGCGAACTACCTCGCCGTCGGCCAGATCTACCTGCTCGGCAACGCCCTGCTCACCGAGCCGCTCACCCGCGATCACGTGAAGCCGCGCCTGCTCGGCCACTGGGGCACCACGCCCGGCCTCAACTTTCTCTACGCACACCTGAACCGCGCGATCGCCGAACGCAGCCAGAGCACCATCTACATCACCGGCCCCGGCCACGGCGGCCCTGGCATGGTCGCCAACGCCTACCTCGACGGCACCTACACCGAGGTCTACGCCGACATTGAGCAGAACACCGCCGGCGTGCAGAAACTGTTTCGCCAGTTCTCCTTCCCCGGCGGCATCCCCAGCCACGCCTCGCCCGAGCTGCCCGGATCCATCCACGAGGGCGGCGAACTCGGCTACGCCCTGAGCCACGCCTACGGTGCCGCGTTTGACAATCCGAACCTGCTCGTGGCCGCGGTGGTCGGGGACGGCGAGGCCGAAACCGGCCCGCTCGCCACCAGCTGGCACTCCAACAAATTCATCGACCCGCTGCAGGACGGCGTCGTGCTGCCCATTTTGCACCTCAACGGGTACAAAATCGCCAACCCCACCGTGCTCGCCCGCATCCCCGAAGACGAGCTGCAGGACCTCATGCGCGGCTACGGTCACACTCCTTATCTGGTGAGCGGCGGCTTCGACGGCGAAGACCCGATGCTCGTGCACGCCCGCATGGCCGAGACCCTCGACCTGGTGCTCAACCAGATCGCCGAGATCAAGGCCGCAGCCGCCCAGGCCGCCACCAACAACGAGGATTTCGCCCGCCCACGCTGGCCCATGATCATCCTCCGCACCCCCAAGGGCTGGACCTGCCCCGCCCGTATCGACGGCGTTCAGGTTGAGAACACCTGGCGCGCCCACCAAGTTCCGCTGGCAAACGCCCGCGACACCCCGGCGCACACGGCCCTGCTCGAACAGTGGATGCTGTCCTACCGCCCCGCAGATCTGTTCGACCAAGACGGTGCTCCCGTGAAACAGATCACTGACCTCGCCCCACAAGGCGACCTGCGCATGAGCGCCAACCCGATCGCCAACGGCGGAGTGCTGCGCCGCGACCTGCACCTGCCCGACTTCCGTGATTTCGCCGTGGACGTGCCGCAGCCGGGTGCAACGCGGAATGAGGCGACGCGCGTGCTGGGCGGCTACCTGGCCGAGGTCATCCGCTTGAACCCGGATAACTTTCGCATCTTCGGACCCGACGAAACCGCCTCGAACCGGCTCGCCCCGCCGGTCTACGAGGTCACCGACAAGCAGTGGAACGCCGAGATCCGGCCCGGCGACACCAACCTCGCCCGGGCCGGCCGCGTGATGGAGATGCTGAGCGAACACCAGTGCCAGGGCTGGCTCGAGGGCTACCTGCTCACCGGGCGGCACGGGCTGTTCAACTGCTACGAGGCGTTCATTCACATTGTGGATTCGATGTTCAACCAGCACGCCAAGTGGCTCAAGGTGACGGCCGAGATCCCGTGGCGGGCGCCGATCGCGAGCCTCAACTACCTGCTCAGCTCGCACGTCTGGCGGCAGGATCACAACGGGTTCAGCCACCAGGACCCCGGTTTCATCGACCACGTCGTCAACAAGAGCGCCGACGTGGTGCGGGTTTACCTGCCCTTCGACGCCAATACCCTGCTCAGTACCTACGACCACTGCCTGCGCAGCGTCAATTATGTGAACGTCGTCGTGGCGGGCAAGCAGCCGGCGCCGAACCTGCTCACCATGGACGAGGCCGTCGCGCACTGCACCCGCGGACTTGGCATCTTCGACTGGGCTGGCACCGAACTTGCCGGTCAGGAGCCGGATGTCGTGCTCGCCGCCGCCGGTGACGTGCCGACGCTCGAGGTGCTCGCCGCCGCCGAGATTCTGCGCGAGAACCTGCCCGAGCTCAAGGTGCGGGTCGTGAACGTCGTCGACCTCATGCGGCTGCAGTCGGCGGAGGACCACCCGCACGGCCTGAGCGACAGCGCCTTCGACGCCGTCTTCACGCCCGACAAGCCGATCATTTTCGCCTATCACGGGTATCCGTGGCTGATCCATCGGCTCACCTACAAGCGTCACGGCCACGACAACCTGCATGCCCGCGGCTACAAAGAGATCGGCACCACGACGACCCCGTTCGACATGGTCATGCTCAACGACCTCGATCGATATCACCTCGTCATGGACGTCATTGACCGCACCCCCGGCCTCGCCGCCCGCGCCGGCCTGCTCCGGCAGCGGATGCAGGACGCCCGCCTGGCCGCGCGCCAATACACCCGAGACCACGGCGAAGACGTTCCCGCCATCACCGACTGGTCCTGGTCTTCCCAAGCGGATGCCGCTCCCCGCGCCGCCTCGACCGGCAGCGACAATGTCTAACCCAGCACTGCTCCGGCCCCCACCCGCGCGCGGGACGCCACCTGTCGTTGGTCGAGCTTGACGACCGCCATCGCCCAGCGCTGGCCGTCTGCGGAACCCCGCCATCCGCGCAGGCTAACTCAACTCAACCGCAATCGACCCACCCAAACTCGGTATAGCGTGGGTCACGACTTACCTCTATGATCTCGCCGACGCACTCCCACTCCGAATAAGCTTGAATGGACACCGTGGCTCGAAGCATCTATATCACCAGCGCAGAAGGCAATACCGGCAAGTCGACGATCGCCCTCGGCGTGCTCGACACACTCACCCACCTCGTGGAGCGGGTCGGTGTGTTCCGCCCGGTCGCCCGCACTGCGACCGAGCCCGACTACGTCGTCGAGCTTCTCCTCCGGCACCTGCAGGCGAACGCCGGCCCCGGCGCTGCCGCCGGACAAACCTACGAGCAGAGCATCGGTGTCAGTTACGACGACGTCAACACCGATCCAGACGCCGCCCTGGCCCGCATCGTTGCGCGGTACAAAGCGGTCGAGGTCAACTGCGACACGGTCGTCGTCATCGGCAGTGATTACACCGACGTCGGCAGCCCCACTGAACTCGCCTTCAACGCGCGCATCGCGGCCAATCTCGGCGCCCCCGTGCTGCTCGTGCTCGGTGGCCGAGTCGGCCCGGGCGAGGGCGAACGCCTCGGTCAGAGCGACGCCCGCTCGTCCGTGGACATCGCCCAGCAGACCGACGTGGCGCTGGCGGAATTGCGCGACGAACACGCATCCGTTTTGGCGATCATCATCAATCGGGCCGACGAGAACGCGCTGCCGGCCATTATTGACGCGGTGCGGGTCACCACCAATGCCCAGCCGGCGCGGTCCGGCGGCGCTTTCGGCGTGCCGATCTGGGCCATTCCCGAAGACCCGTACCTCGTCGCACCGAGCATGCAGAGCATCATGGAGGCCACCGAGGGCACCCTGATCAAGGGCGACCCTGCCCTGCTGGCCCGTGAGGCGCTCGGCGTCGTCGTGGCCGCAATGTCGATGGTCAACGTGCTGCCGCGCCTGATTCAGGGCGCCGTCGTCGTTGTGCCGGGCGACCGCGAAGACGTGCTGCTGGCCGTGCTGCTGGCCAACGCCTCCGCAACCTTCCCGTCGATCGCCGGCATCGTGCTCAATGGCGGCTTCGAGCTGCCCGAGGCGATCCAACGGTTGATGGAAGGCCTCGCCCCCTCGCTCCCGATCATCAGAACCTCACTCGGCTCGTACGACACGACTATGCGCATAACGCGCGCCCGTGGACGCCTCGCCGCCGACTCCCAGCGCAAGCACGACACCGCGCTGGCGTTGTTCGAGACTCACGTCGATGCATCCGCTTTGCTGGACCGGCTCGATGTGAGCCGCGCGGAGGTCGTCACGCCGCTCATGTTCGAGTACGCGCTGCTCGAACGCGCGCGCCAGAACCGTCAGCACATCGTGCTGCCCGAGGGTGAGGATGACCGCGTGCTGCGCGCCGCCGCGACCCTGCTGGCCCGCGACGTGGTCGAGCTGACCATCCTCGGTGAGGAATTCGAGGTGCGATCTCGCGCGATCGGCCTCGGCCTCGACATTTCCAAGGCCCACGTCGTCAGCCCGTACGACGATCTGCTGCGAATCAAGTTCGCCCACGAATATATGCAGTTGCGAGCACATAAGGGAATTTCGCTCGACCAGGCCAATGAAACCGTCACCGATGTGAGCTATTTCGGCACGATGATGGTGCAGCTGGGCCTCGCCGACGGCATGGTGTCTGGCGCGACGCACACCACAGCGCACACCATTCGGCCGAGCTTCGAGATCATCAAGACCCAGGTCGGCGTCGGCGTGGTATCGAGCGTGTTCCTCATGGCGCTCGCCGATCGCGTGCTGGTCTACGGCGACTGCGCCGTCATTCCGGTACCGACGGCCGAGCAGCTGGCCGACATCGCCATCTCTGCCGCGGCGACGGCCGTGCAGTTCGGCATCGAGCCGCGCATCGCGATGCTGTCCTACTCCACCGGAACCTCCGGCGAGGGCGCCGACGTCGAAAAGGTGCGCTCCGCGACCGCCCTCGTGCGTGAGCGCCGACCCGATCTGCTGGTCGAGGGTCCGATTCAATACGATGCAGCAGCGGATGCCGCGGTCGCGGCCACCAAGATGCCCGGTTCCAACGTGGCTGGCCGCGCCACGGTGTTCATCTTTCCGGATCTCAACACCGGCAACAACACCTACAAGGCGGTGCAGCGCAGCGCGGGAGCCGTCGCGATCGGACCGGTGCTGCAGGGTCTGCGCAAGGCGATCAACGACCTGTCGCGCGGAGCCCTCGTGCAGGACATCGTCAACACCGTGGCGATCACCGCCATCCAGGCGGCTGGACTGACGGATGCCGCCGCCCTGGCGGCCGTAGTGGATGCGACGCCGGCTGGAGCCATTCGATGACCGCTGTTTTGGTCGTTAACTCGGGGTCGAGCTCCTTCAAATATCAGCTGATCGAGATGGACACCGAGACCACCCTCGCGAGCGGTTTGGTCGAACGTATCGGCGAGCTCATGGGGCACTCGTCCCATACGGTAACCGGCATAGACGACGCCGACGGCGCCAAGACCTGGCGTGAACTGCCCATTCCCGACCACACGGCGGGCTTCGCTGTCATGCTCGAGGCCTTTCACTCGCACGGCCCCTCGCTCGCCACCCATGCGCCGGTCGCGGTCGGCCACCGGGTCGTGCACGGAGGGGCTCGTTTTCACGAGCCGACCCTCGTCACACCGCAGGTGGAACGCGACATCGACGAGCTCTCCGGGCTCGCGCCGCTGCACAACCCGGGCGCGCTGCAGGGCATCGTGGCCGCTGAGATCGCCTTTCCGTCGGTGTCGCACGTGGCCATCTTTGACACGGCCTTTCACCAGACCCTCCCGCCCGAGGCGTTCACCTACGCGATCAACGTGGACCTGGCCGAGCGGTTCCGTATTCGTCGCTACGGGTTTCACGGTACGAGCCACAGCTTCGTCTCACGTGCCGCCGCGGAATTCGTCGAGCGTCCGCTGGCTGACCTGAACCAGATTGTGCTGCACCTCGGCAACGGCGCATCGGTGTGTGCGGTGCGCGGCGGCCGATCGGTGGAGACGAGCATGGGCATGACCCCGCTCGAGGGTCTCGTCATGGGCACCCGTTCGGGCGACATCGACCCGGGCGTGCTGTTTCACCTGCACCGCCGGGCCGGTCTCGACATGGACGAGCTCGACACCCTGCTGAACCGCGGCAGCGGCCTGCTCGGCCTCACCGGTCGCGGCGATATGCGCGACGTGATCGTGGCGGCGGAGTCCGGCGACGGTCCGTCCCAGCTCGCCATCGACGTCTACGTGCACCGGCTCAAGCACTACGTGGGTGCCTACTTCGCCCAACTGGGGCGGGTCGACGTGATCACGTTCACGGCGGGAGTCGGCGAGAACGACCCGATGCTGCGAGCGCGCGCGGTCGGTGAACTCGAGGCGTTTGGAATCCGGATCGACCCGGAGCGCAATGCCGCTGCGAATCGAGGTGCGCGGCGCATCTCGGCCGACGACTCTGCGGTCACCGTGCTCGTCATCCCCACCAACGAGGAGCTGGAGATAGCCCGCCAGACCCTCACCACGGTGCGCTCGCTGTACTGAGTCAGGTCACGATCAGCAGAAAGCAGAGAAATGTCACTGCGCTCAGGCCGATTTGACGCTGAACTGAACCTTAGCGCGCGCGATCTTCGCACTTAAGCACGCCCGGTCGCGCACGTCATCCGTGGGTGCGGGGGTCTTGACCTTCAGGCGGACGCCTGCGCGCGGCCGAGTGTCGGTTGCGGCAAGTACCATTAGAGCGTGGTTACCGCCCTGTATCGCCGCTATCGGCCAGAGACCTTTGCCGAGATGATCGGCCAGTCCCAAGTGACTGATCCGCTGATGACGGCGCTCCGCACCAACCGGGTGAATCACGCCTATCTGTTCAGCGGCCCGCGCGGCTGTGGCAAGACCACGAGCGCGCGCATCCTGGCCCGCTGCCTGAACTGCGCCGAGGGCCCCACCGACACTCCGTGCGGCGTCTGCCCGAGCTGCGTTGAGCTCGCCCGCGACGGCGGCGGGTCGCTCGACGTCGTCGAAATCGACGCGGCCAGCCATAACGGTGTCGACGATGCCCGCGATATTCGTGAGCGCGCTATCTTCGCGCCGGCCCGCGACCGTTACAAGATCTTCATCCTCGACGAGGCACACATGGTGACGCCGCAGGGCTTCAACGCGCTGCTGAAGATCGTCGAGGAGCCGCCGGAACACGTGAAGTTCATCTTTGCGACCACCGAACCCGAAAAGGTGATCGGCACCATCCGTTCGCGCACCCATCACTATCCGTTCCGGCTGGTGCCGCCGGGTCCGATGCTCGAATACGTGCAGCAGATGTGTGACGTCGAGAAGATGGTCGTCGCTCCGGGCGTGCTGCCGCTGGTCGTGCGCGCCGGCGGAGGCTCGCCGCGCGACACCCTGTCACTGCTCGACCAGCTCATGGCCGGGGCCGACGGTCAGTCCATTGAGTACGAGCGCGCCGTCGCCCTGCTCGGATACACGAGCGCCTCGCTGCTCGACGAAGCCGTCGACGCCATCGGAGCCCGCGATTCCGCGGCCGCGTTCGACGCCGTCGACCGGGTCATCCAGACCGGGCAAGATCCGCGCCGGTTCGTCGAAGACCTTCTCGAGCGGATGCGAGACCTCATCATCGTCGCGGCCACCAGCGTCGCGGGAGCTGCAGCGGTGCTGCGCGGGGTGCCGCAAGACGAGCTGGAGCGCATGAGCGTGCAGGCATCCGCTTTCGGGCCAGCCGAACTCTCGCGCACCGCCGATATTTTGAACGCCGCCCTCACCGAGATGAGCGGGGCAACCTCGCCGCGCCTGCACCTCGAACTGATGATCGCGCGCGCCCTGATTCCCGCGACCGATGACACAACCCGCGGCGCCCTCGCCCGGGTCGAGCGGCTCGAGCGTCGCATCGGGGTCGACGGGGTCGCTGCGTCGGCGCCCGCGCCCCGGTCGGCCAGTGGCGATCTCGGCAAGCTCGATCAGCGGGTGGGGGACCCGGTCGCGCCCGCGGCGGCACCGCAAGCTGGCGGCGTCGCCGCTCCCGGTGCTCAGTCGCCCTCCGCGCCAGGCTCTGCAACACCTGCCGCCTCCGCTCCCGACGCGGCCTCGGCCGCGCGAGCAAACTCCGCGACGCCTCCTGCTCCGCTGGTCCAGCCTGTTGAAACCGCCATCCTGGGAACTCAGGGCGCCTCCGCGGCATCACCTTCCTCCGCGGGGCCCGCGTCATCTTCCGGTTCCGCCCCTTCCGCGGGCGCAGCACCTTCTTCGAGCTCTACGCCGGGCTCCTCGTCTGCCGCTTCCGGCGCGCCAGTAACCTCCGCGGCCTCACCCTCTCCGTTGGTCGAAATCTCGACAGGCTCGATCCAAGGCCTGCCCAACGAGACCGCCATCCCGGGGGCACCGGTCTCCCTGCAGCAGTTGAAAGACGCCTGGCCCGAAATTCTCGAGGCCGTGAAAACGGAAAAAACGACCGCGTGGCTCGTCGTCTACACCGCGCACGTGCTCAGCCTGAACGGTGACGTACTCGCGCTGTCGTTCCCGAGCGTTGCCGACGTTGACAGCTTCAAGCAGCAGAAGGTTCCAGGAATGGGAACGAGCGACTTCCTCCGCACCGCGATCGTCGCCGTGCTCGGCTTGCGCGTCAAGTTCATCGCCCGGGTCGATGCCGGCCGTGAAACGTCCTCGCCGAGCACATCGTCCGGCGACTCGACGACCGTCGCCGCGGAGCCTGCGCCAGCGGTTCCCGCACCGAAACCGCCGGCAGCTTCCGTGCCGGCAACTTCCGTGCCGGCAGATTCCGGAGCCGACTCTGTGTCGAGCGCATCACCTGGGTCGACTGAGAACGCGGCCGACACAGCAGAATCCGCGCTCACCGATCCAGCCTCGACCGAGGCCGCGCAAGTCCGGTCGCCTGCTTCCGCGCCTGCGACCTCCGCGCCCTCTGCGTCTGCGTCCGGGGCTCCCGCGCCGGCTACTCCCACCGCTGCGCCTGCGGCTGCGGCTACTGCGGCACCCGCGACAGCGCCAGCTTCCACACCAGCAGGTGCCTCGCCCGTCGCCGCCTCGACCACTGGGTGGGCCACCGTGGCGATTCCCGGCTCGCCCGACGGCCCGGCATTGCCTGCCCTCGTCGACGACACAACGGATGCCCCGGCACTCGCCAGTCCCGCGGCTCCAATATCAGACGTACCCGACGCGGCTTCGGTCTCGGCTTCCTCGTCGTCGTCAACTCCAGTCTTAGCGCCGTCTTCGCTCGCCGGCTCCGCGTCCCCGCGCGGGGACGAGCCGCCATTTGACGATGCGCCCCCGCCATTTGACGACGACGACGCGCCGCCCGAAATGGACGCGCCCGCGGAGGAACGCGTGCCCGACTACGGGGCCGACGCCGAGTCATCCGCTTCGCAGCTGAGCTCGGGGCAGCCAAGCAGTGCAGGGCAGCAGGATTCGCGTCGCTCAGGCCAGCAGAACGCGGCTCACGCTCCCGGCCAGCCGAACGGCCAGCCGAACGGCCAGCGCAACGCTGGCCAGCCGAGCGATCAGCAAAACCGCGGCCTGCAGTCTGCGCCAGTGCAGCGCCAGCACCCGAACGCATCCGGCCAGCGCGGAGCCGCGAAAGACCCGTCCCGCGCGCCGTCCTTCGCTGAGAAGCAGCGCTATGGTGAGGCCGTGGTACGCGAGATCCTGGGCGCGACCTTCATCGAAGAACAGCCGTACACCGCGGCGCCCCGAACCAGAAACGACCACTAAACCATGTATGAAGGCATCGTTCAAGAGTTGATCGACGAGCTCGGCCAGCTTCCCGGCATCGGACCGAAGTCGGCGCAGCGCATCGCGTTCCACATTCTGCAGACCGAGAAATTCGACGTGACCCGGCTCGCCAACGTGCTGCTCGAGGTGCGCGACAAGGTGCGGTTCTGCGACATTTGCGGCAACGTGTCCGAGCAGCCGACCTGCCTGATCTGCCGCGACCCGCGCCGCAACCCCACCTCGATCTGCGTGGTCGAAGAGGCCAAGGATGTCGTCGCGATCGAACGCACCCGCGAGTTCAAGGGCCTGTACCACGTGCTCGGCGGAGCCATCAGCCCGATCGACGGGGTCGGCCCCGACGACCTGCGTATCCGCCAGCTGATGCAGCGCCTCGCCGACAACACAGTGCAGGAAGTCATTATCGCCACCGACCCGAACCTCGAGGGGGAGGCGACTGCCACCTACCTCTCGCGCCTGTTGACGACGCTCGAGATCAAGGTGACCCGTCTCGCCTCGGGCCTGCCCGTCGGCGGCGACCTCGAATACGCCGACGAGGTCACCCTCGGCCGCGCCTTCGAGGGCCGCCGCGAGGTCACCCACTAGCCACCCGCCGCACCTGCGGCCGCCCCGCGCGGTCTCGTAGTACTTCCCGGGCCCGGGCCCGGGAACCGGGCCCATGCTTGATCATGGGCCCGGTTCCCTATCCTGGGCCCGGCGACCGTATCCGGACCGCGGTTTCCTAACATTGGGCCCGGCGTCCGTATTCGGGCCCGTCGAGTGATTCGGTGCGGTGACTTCCCCGCGCGGTCTCGTCTTACTTCCCGGGCCCGGGCCCGGGAACCGGGCCCATGCTTGATCATGGGCCCGGTTCCCTATCCTGGGCCCGGCGTCCGGATAGCGCCCTCCCACGCCCCCGCCTGCACGCGCACTCCTGAGCGCCCGCCCTGCACGCGTGCCCCTGAATTCGCTGAACGCCGCCGCACAGTGTCACATGGCACCCACCCGTCAGCACCAGCATTTAGGATGGGAACTTGGACGCGGCCCGAACATCGGCCAGCGACACCCCCATCTCAGGAGTCACATGAGCTTGATCGTGCAGAAGTTCGGCGGATCGTCCGTCGCCGATGCCGAAAGTATCAAGAGGGTCGCCAAGCGCATCGTGGACACCCGCAAGGCCGGCAACGAGGTCGTCGTCGCCGTTTCGGCGATGGGAGACAGTACCGACGAGTTGCTCGACCTCGCCCATCAGGTAACGCCGTTGCCCGCCCCGCGCGAGCTCGACATGCTGCTCACCGCGGGCGAACGCATCTCCATGGCGCTGCTCGCGATGGCCATCAAGAGCCTCGGCTACGACGCCCGCTCCTTCACCGGCAGCCAGGCCGGCATGATCACCGACGCGAGCCACGGCTCGGCGCGCATCGTCGACGTCACGCCCGGACGCATCCGCGATGCCCTCGACGAGGGTGCCGTCGCGATCGTCGCCGGCTTCCAGGGCTTCAACCGCGACACCAAAGACATCACCACCCTCGGACGCGGCGGTTCCGACACGACCGCCGTCGCACTGGCCGCCGCCCTCTGCGCCGACATTTGCGAGATTTACACGGATGTCGATGGCGTTTTCACAGCGGATCCGCGCGTCGTTCCCAAAGCTCGAAAACTCGAGCGCGTGACGAGCGAAGAGATGCTCGAACTCGCCGCCGCTGGAGCCAAAGTTTTGTATATTCGCGCTGTGGAATATGCTCGCCGCCATGGGGTCACGCTGCACGTGCGCTCATCCTTCAACAACAACACCGGCACCATCGTCTACAACGCCGCGACCGCGCGAGAAAATGGAGAAATTGTGGAAGAGCCCATCATCGCCGGAATCGCCGCCGACCTGAGCGAAGCGAAGGTCACCGTCGTCGGCGTTCCCGACATTCCCGGCAAGGCCGCCCTGATCTTCAAGATCGTCGCCAAGACCAACGCCAACGTCGACATGATCGTGCAGAACGTGTCGGCCGCGTCGACCGGACTCACCGACATCTCCTTCACTCTGCCCAAGTCGGAGGGCCAGCAGGTGCTCACTGCCCTGACCAACGAGCGCGACCGCATCGGATTCGCTGGCCTGCAGTACGACGACCAGATCGCCAAGCTCGCCCTGGTCGGCGGCGGCATGCGCACCAACACCGGTGTCTCAGCGAAACTGTTCGAGGCACTCTACGAAGCCGGGATCAACATTGAGATGATCTCGACGAGCGAGATCCGCATCTCGGTCGTCACCCGCGCCGACACCATCAACGAAGCCCTCCGCGTGGTACACACCGCGTTCGGGCTCGACGGTGATGCTGAAGCCATCGTGCACGGCGGCTCCGGCCGCTAACAGCCACGCCACGCTGTGAGTTTCGTCCCCGGTTTCGGCCGAAACCGGACACAACTCACACCTCGGCGAGCGGATTCCCCGCCTCACCACCCAGTCCAGCCCCAGCCCGTTCATAACTCCTGCAAATTGTCATCATCGACTTTGACTGCCCTGTAATTGCTCGGGACTGAACCGGCGGGCGACGAAATTGCAGGAGTTATGCGCGAAGTGGGGGGAGAACCTCGCATCAACCACCCGCACCACCTCGTCACCCCACCTTTTGGGAGCTAATTCAGGGAATCGACCCGCAGCATCCGCTCTGGGGAGAAAATATCGGCAGGATCGCCGGTGTTTCCTGAATGAGCCACGGGAGACAGCCCCAACGACGTTAGGAAACACACGTGACCACCTCAGTCAGCACTTCTGGAATCAACATCGGCGTCGTCGGAGCCACCGGACAGGTGGGCGCCGTCGTGCGTCGTCTGCTGGAGGAGCGTGACTTTCCGGTGAAGAGCATCCGCTTCTTCGCGTCGGCACGCTCGGCCGGCACCACCCTCACCTTTCGGGGCGAGTCAATCACGGTCGAAGATGCCTCCGTCGCCGACCCGACCGGGCTCGACGTTGCTATCTTCTCGGCCGGGGCCACGCTCTCCAAGGCGCAGGCTCCCCGCTTCGCCGCGGCCGGCGTCACCGTCGTCGACAACTCGTCGGGCTGGCGGATGGACCCAGACGTTCCCCTCGTCGTCAGCGAGGTCAACCCCGAAGCCATCAAGCTCGCCGTCAAGGGCATCATCGCCAACCCGAACTGCACCACCATGGCCGCCATGCCCGTGCTCAAGGTACTGCACGACGAGGCCGGGCTCAAGCGCCTGATCGTCAGCACCTACCAGGCCGTCTCCGGCAGTGGCTTGGCCGGAGCGTTCGAGCTCGCCAGCCAGGTGCGCGTCGCGGCGCAAGACGAGAACCTGTTCCAGCTCGTGCACGACGGCAGCGCCGTAGCCCTGCCCGAGCCCACCATCTACGCCCGCCCGATCGCGTTCGACGTGATTCCGCTCGCCGGCACCATCGTCGACGACGGTCAGTTCGAGACCGACGAAGAGAAGAAACTGCGGGGCGAGAGCCGTAAGATCCTCGGTTTGCCCCAGCTCCTCGTCTCTGGAACCTGCGTGCGCGTTCCGGTGTTCACCGGTCATTCCCTCTCGATCAACGTCGAGTTCGCGAAGCCGATCAGCGTCGCCCGCGCCGAGGAACTGCTCAAGACCGCGCCCGGCGTCGAACTGACCGACATCCCCACCCCGCTGCAGGCAGCAGGGCAGGATGCCAGCTTCGTCGGCCGAATCCGTCAGGACGAAGGCGTAGCGGATGGCCGTGGCCTGGCCCTCTTCATCAGTAACGACAACCTGCGCAAGGGTGCGGCGCTGAACGCCGTGCAGATCGCCGAGCTCATCGCTGCCGACCTCGTCGTTGTCTAACCGCGCCGACTTCGTCGTCTGCCCCGTTACCTTGTTTGTAACCTCGGATGGTGTGAGTATCTGAGGGAGTTGGCCTGTCGGGTCCGGCATGATTGTTACCCCCAGTCGTTGATGATCCGGGGGGTGTTGTCACCGGACTCGATTGGCGTCGGGTGATCGCTGATAGGGGCTCGACTAGGCGTAAAGCCGAGGTCGTTCGTAACGTGGATGCCGAGACTTGACGCCGTAGACCAGGCCACGAATACAAGTGGATGGGAGCAGTCATGATCGAAAACTATGACAGCGTCGACGTGTTCGTTGGTGTCGACGTTGGCAAAGGCGAGCACCACGCCGTCGCCCTGAACCGGGCCGGCAAGGTCCTCTTCGACAAAGCATTACCGAACGACGAAGGCAAGATGCGGGCGGTGCTGCGGAAGCTGAAACAGTCCGGCACGGTGCTCGTTATCGTGGATCAGCCGGCCACGATCGGCGCCTTGCCGATCGCCGTCGCCCAAGCCGAAGGAGTCCTCGTCGGCTACCTGCCCGGCCTGGCGATGCGGCGCATCGCCGACCTCCACGCGGGTGAGGCGAAGACCGACGCCCGCGACGCAGCGATCATCGCCCAAGCCGCCCGGACGCTGCCGCATGCGTTGCGGTCGATTCAGCTGGCTGATGAGTCAGTCGCGGAGCTGTCGATGCTATGTGGTTTTGACGATGACATCGTGGGTCAGATGACCGCGACCAGCAACCGAATTCGCGGGCTGCTCACCCAGATTCACCCAGCGTTGGAGCGGGTCGTGGGCCCGCACCTGAACCACCCAGCGATGCTAGATCTGCTCCAGCATTACCCGTCACCGGCGGCGATGAAAACAGCCGGCACCACGCGGATGGCCACCCGGCTGCTGAAGCTGGCCCCACGGATGGGCCGCCGCCTGGCAGAAGAAATCACCCAGGCACTGGGCGAACAAACTGTCGTGGTCGTCGGCACCCATGCCGCAGCAACGGTCCTCCCGCGCTTGGCTGAACAGCTCGCCGCCTTGCGCCGGCAGCGGTCCGACATCGCCGTCGAGGTCGAGAAGCTGGTGAACAACCACCCTCTTTCCCCCGTCCTGACGAGCATGCCCGGAGTCGGCGTCAGGACCGCAGCCCGGCTCCTCACCGAGGTCACCGGCAAGCACTTCGAAACCGCCGGCCACCTGGCCTCCTACGCCGGCCTCGCACCCGTGACCCGACGCTCCGGCAGCTCAATCCGCGGCGAACATCCCTCCCGACGAGGAAACAAGATCCTCAAACGCGCCCTGTTCCTATCCGCTTTCGCAGCACTCCGAGACCCCGTCTCACGGACCTACTACGACCGAAAAATCGTCCAAGGCAAACGCCACAACCAAGCCCTCATCGCACTCGCCCGACGCCGCTGCGATGTTCTATTCGCCATGCTGCGCGACGGCACCCTCTACGACACTGAACACCAACTCGCCGCTTGACAAAAACATAGGGGCACCCCCTCATTGCGCACAGCGACTTGCACTAGGGAGCAAATCGCGTAGCATTTGATCGCGTGAGCCGAAGTGTGGTGGGGAGAGTGGTGCAGCGCATTTTCTTCGGCGTGTTCGGGGCAATTGGCCTGGTGCTCATTCCCAGTGCCGTCGTCGTCATTCTGGCGAATCCCGGCGGTCGATTGGTTCCCGCCCTGGCCGGTGTGATCTGCGTGGCGGCACTCGAAATTGCCTTGATTCGGGTCGGAAGCGTCGTCCACCGATCGCCGACCATGAGCGTGCCGGTATTGGCTGTGCCCGCCCTGGCGCCGGTGCTGCCCGCCCACGCCATTATCGGCGTCATCATGCTGGGTGTCTTCGTCGCGCTCATGGCGGAATCTCGCCGCGTCAACGTCTCCGTCTACAGCGCGGGACTGGCGAGTATGGGCTGCACGCTCTTTCTCCTGATCGTGTGGTTGCTGGAGCGGGTCGCCGTGCCGGCGCTGGCTGCGGTGGCGGCGGCATCCGTAGGGTACGTAGTCTTCGTGCTGGCGGTTGAATTGTTACGCACGCGGCTGATCTATGCTCCGTCTGATCGTGGGGGGACGACCCTGATCTCACCACTACGCTTGTGCCTGCTCGTCGTTGGCTTGGCTGGGCTGGCAATGGCCTCGGCACACTGGGCCGTCGTCGGCTTGCCGACCCCTGGCTCGGGGCGCACGCCGCCCGAAACCGCGGTCGGCACACTGCTGGGAAGTTTTGTCGTGGCGCTGGTGGCTATCGTGCTTCGCACGATGGGGGATATGCGGCGACGACTGAATGGTCTGATCGTGGGAAGCAGCCTTCTCAGCGCTAGCCGCGGCGGTGACTCACCGATCGACATCACTGAAGCATTGTGCCAGGCCGCTGCTGGCGCGATCGGAGTGCAGTCCATTGTCGTGCAGTCTGAACCGGCCGAGGTCGGCGCGATCGGCGTCGGGGTTCGCTTCACCGGCGAGCCGCGATTCGTCGTTGCCCGCCGCGACGCCATGGATGGCGCATTCTCCGGAGTCGACCGGCGAGCACTCGAAGCCCTCGCGGCCACGGCCGAACTTGTCATACATGCCCGACAGAATTTGGCCGGTGTCACCGCCCGCGCCAACACCGATTCCCTGACCGGCCTGCCCAATTACGGCGCTTTTCAGGATGCCCTCGACACCATCAACAGCAAACGTGGCGATGACGAGGCCATCGCGGTCTTGTTCGTTGACCTCGACGAATTCAAACGTCTCAATGACACGCATGGACACCAGGCCGGCGACGTGATTCTGCAGGTTGTCGGCCAGCGGATGCGTCAGGCAGCGCGCCCGCACGACATCGTGGCGCGGGTCGGCGGAGACGAATTCGTGATTGTTCTCACCCGATTGTCCACCCTGGCGGAAGCCTCCACTCTCGCAGAAACTATTTTGGCCGCCGCGATCCTGCCGGTGTCCTTCGGTGACCTCACTATCACCCCACGGCTCAGCATCGGGCTCGCCTTTTCAGCCTTGATTGAAACGGATGTCGCGGCGCTGGTTCTCGACGCCGACCAGTCCCTGCTCGCTGTGAAGAAAGCCCGGCGTCGGGGAGGCTCTGACCCGGCCGCCGCCAGCAGCATCCATGTTTCGTCCCATCGTTCGTCGCAATTCACTGTCGCCGTGGCCCGGGCCATCGACAATGATGAGGTCGATGTGGCGTACCAGCCCATCGTCAGCCTGGTTACGGGCAAGATTTGGGCATTTGAGGCTTTGCTTCGGTACGTCGATCCGGAATTTGGTGCGATCTCGCCTCCCCTTCTCGTGCAGAAAGCGAAGAGCATCGCACGATTTGATCAACTCACCCGGCGGGTCGCGGCGAGCGCCATGGTGGCGGCAGCAGAATTTCGCCTGATCGAGCCCGCAATCGTGTGCATGGCCATCAATGTGGACGGCGATCAGATCGCACCGGATCGGTTGGGTGGGTTCTTCGAAGAACTTTTCACAAAGTACCCGGAGATTTCACTCTGCCTTGAATTGAACGAACGGTCTGTCGTGCGCGTGTCGCCGGAACTGCGGGAGCAGGCCAACCGTCTGCGTGATCGCGGCATTCTCATCGCTCTGGACGACTACGGCTCCGAAGACTCGTCGGTGGATTCGCTGGTTCGTGTGCCGATGGACATCCTCAAAATCGACCGCAGCCTCGTTGACGATCTCGCTGACATTCGGCAGCGCGAGGTGCTCGTAGCACTGCAGGATTTTGGGGACAAACTTGAATACTCGATGATCGTCGAGGGGGTTGAGAACGAGCTGATTGCCACCCAACTGGCCCGGCTTGGCATTCGCAGTGCTCAGGGCTTCCACTTCGGTGTGCCGCAAAGTTTCACCGAAACCATTGCACGACTCGAGGAGTTCGGTGCACAGGCCGTGCGCCCAGTGCGTGCGATCGACCCGTTTGAGATAGCTTCAACGAGCCGGGTCGATCATCGATCCGCGCTGACCCTTCCGGAGTAAGCGGCCACCCGGGACTGGACTCTGCGTCATCAGGCCAGGCCAGGCCACGCCAGGGTCGGAGAGCGGTGATGCCCTCCAACCTGTTGATCGTGGCGATGGCGATCAATCCCGCCTAGTGAGTGCACTCTCGTGCAGGTTGGGAATGTCCGCGTCATCTTTGACGATGGCGACGATTCAGCCCTGAGTGTTTTCTGGCACCATGTAGCGGTATTCTCCCGTGCGGGAGAGTCGAATAACCGCGGGCGGGAGTAGCGAAAAACGGCTCGCATCCCGCCGAATTGCGAACCCCTCCCCGCCGTCGGGCAGACGCATCACCGAACTGAAAATAACAGAGAATTGCGACACAATTCCCACTTTGGGGAAAGACCTTTTGGTGTCCGTGGGATTATTATTATCGATAGGTTCGCTGGTCGTGGCGGGCAGGTACCAGGGAGCATCATGGGTGTATCAATTGGTCCCGGCCGATTCGCGCCACACCTTCTGCTCCTGCGAGTGGCGGTGATCCTCACCATCGCACTCGGCGCGAATTACATCATCTGGCGCTGGTATTTCTCCCTCAACTGGGACGCCTGGTGGATCGCCTTGGCCCTCGTTCTGGCCGAGACTTACAGCCTTATTGATGTGGCTCTGTTTGGACTCACGATGTGGCGTGCTCGCGATCGCGAGCTCCCCGCCGGTCCGGCATCCGATCTCACCGTCGATGTCTTCATCACGACCTACAACGAGCCCGTCCCACTGGTGCGACGCACCGCGGCCGCCGCGCGCGACATCCGCTATTCGCACACCACCTTCCTCCTCGATGACGGCAACCGGCCCGAGATGCACCGGATGGCCGACGAGCTCGGCGTCGGGTACATTACCCGCGGGGCCGACTGGCAGGGACGGCCGCTGCACGCCAAGGCCGGCAACCTCAACAACGCGCTCATGTGCACCGAGGGCGAGTTTCTGCTGATTCTCGATGCCGATCAGGTGCCGGTGCCTGAATTTCTCGACCGGACCCTCGGCTACTTTGAGGACCCCAGGGTCGCGCTGGTGCAGACGCCGCAGGTCTTCGAAAACGTCACGGCGGCCGATCCGCTCGGCAGCCAGGCGTCCCTGTTCTACGGTCCGATCCAGCAGGGAAAAGACGGCTGGAATGCCGCGTTCTTCTGCGGATCCAACGCACTCGTACGCCGCGAAGCACTTATGCAGCTCGGCGTCACCCGCTACGTGCTCGAGATGGAGCGCTCCGTCACGCGCGCCCTCACCGGCGCATCACGCGTGCTCGCCCGGGCCGGTCGAGCCAAGGACGCGCAGAACCCGACCGTGCAGACCGCCCTGCACGAGGTCGCTGCGGCGATCAACGACACGCGCGCCGCGCTGGCCGCCGGCGAAACCATCGGGCAGGCAACCTACACGCTGCAACAGCGCATTGCCACGGTCTCGCGCGACCTCGTCGCCGACGACCTGCACCTGCTCGCCCTCGACCTCGCGGCACTGCGCGAGATGCAAGACGAAACGGATGCCGACTACCCGCTTCCCGAGGACCTTGACCGCAGTATCGATCTGCTCGCGTCCCGCGATCTTTCTCCCCTCGGGGCGCTGGAATGCGTGCAGGAGCTGTTGCGTTCGATTGACGTCGACTGCGCCGACCAAGCCCAGCCGCTGATGCCGCTCGCCACGATCAGCGTCACCGAAGACATGGCCACGAGCATGCGACTGCACGGCCTCGGGTTCACCAGCGTCTACCACCACGAGACCCTCGCCGTGGGGCTCGCCCCCGAAGATCTCGGCACCATGATCACCCAACGGTTGCGCTGGGCGCAGGGCACGATGCAGGTGATGCTTCGGGAGAACCCGCTGCTGCAGCGCGGCCTCACCGTGCCGCAGCGGCTGATGTACTTCGCGACCATGTGGAGTTATCTGAGCGGATACGCCGCGCTGGTGTATTTTGCCGCGCCCGTGATCTTTCTCTGCTTCGGCATTCTGCCGGTCAATACGACCGCGCTCGAATTCTTTCTGCATTTTCTGCCGTTCCTGGTCGCCAACCAGGTGCTGTTCATCATCTCCAGCCACGGAATTTCCACCTGGCGGGGCCAGCAATACAGCCTGGCGCTGTTCCCAGTGTGGATCAAGGCCGGGACCACCGCACTGGCGAACGTGGTGCTGCACCGTCCGCTCGACTTCGCAGTCACGCCAAAGGTTCGGCAGGAGAGTGCAGCGCCCTGGCACCTGATCCGCCTGCAGATCGTCGTCGCGGTCGTACTCGTTCTGGCCGCCGTCGTCGGCCTCATCCGGTTGGCTCTCGGCATCGGCGAACCGTTGGGAACCTGGGTCAACGTGGCCTGGGTCATCTTCGATTTGATCATTCTCAGCGTGCTGGTTCCGGCCGTTCGCTATCAGGGGTTCGCCCCGAAACAGCTGGTCGCCACGGACCAGGTCGGGTCGCCGATCGTGTGATGGAATGGTGGGTCCGGCCGCGCAAATCTAACGGACGAAAGCTACAATCTGCGTTTTGAACATTTCCCACAGTGGGTCATGCATAATTAATCTGGGTTCGCTCTGACGGGCCCCGCGTCGGGGTGCACCATGGAATACAAAGTAACCAGTCTCAGTGACGGCGTAGCCGTTGTGCACTTGGCCGGACGGCTCAATATGGTCACCGCGCAGCGCCTGCGAGACGTGGTGGCAGCATCCGTTGCCGAGGGTAGCAATCGCATTGTGGTCGATCTTTCCGAGCTCGTCTTCATCGACTCCTCGGGGCTGGGCGCCCTGATCAGCGGGCTGAAGGCAGCCCGGCAGGTCGGCGGTGATCTGCGCATCGCCGCACCCAACGAACAGGTTCGCCTGGTGCTGAAGCTCACCAATATGGAACGCGTGCTCAGCGTGTATCCCACGGCTGAGCTTGCGTTCATGAGCTGATGTGAGCGTGCACACCCTACATTTGCGCTCGCCGCCAGATAGTGTCGACAGGATCCACACGATGCTTGAGAGCGTCTGGACGAATGCTCCTGAAGTTTCCTCGACCCACCGGTTTTCGTTTGAGACGGCGCTGATCGAGCTCGTCTCCAATGTGTTCCGCCACGGCGATGCCGGATCCGGGGTCACCTGCGTCGTCTGCGTGGAGATCTCCCCGCGGCAGCTCGATGCCACCCTGCGCGATGATGGCATCCCGGTTCCGGTCGGTCTGGTTCCCACCGAACTGACGCCGGTAGACCAGCGGGCACCGATGCCCGACGCTCTCTCGGAATCTGCTCGAGGGTTTCCGCTTATCCGAGCTCTCGTCGACGTTCTGGGCTACAGCCGAGACGGTAACTACAATAAATGGCACATTGTGCGGAGATTGGACTCATGACCGCTCACGACAAGCAACTCACTGCCGCCGTGGTCGCGGCCGCAATTGGCGCAGTACGCGACGTGCTGAACGTCTCCCGTGTGGCCGACCAGGTCGGGGCAGCACGCGAGGGGGTGGGTGATTCCGGCGGCGCCACTCCCGCCCCGGTGCAGGGTTCCCCGGCCGTGGCGCTCGCCGTGACCGCGGTCGTCACCGACGTGTCCGTGGTCGTCGAGGACGCGCTGGAGGTGGCCCGGCAACGTGCGGTCGAGGAGCTTCGTCTGCTTGATACGCCGTACGGGGAACGCTTCGATCGCATTACCCGCCTGGCTAAAGAGCTGTTCAAAGTGGAATTTGCCGGAATCTCCCTGATGGACCACGATCGTCAGTGGTACAAATGGACTTCGGGCGTGGCGATGAGCGAGATGCCGCGGGGCGTTGCGCTGTGTGAACACACGCTCACCGAACCGAGCGCTCTGATCGTGCGGGACGCCACGATCGACCCGCGCTTTCAGGATCACGTACTCGTCGTCGGTCAGTCCCACGTGCGTTTCTATGCCGGGTATCCGCTCGAGGCGCCGGGCGGTGAGCGTCTCGGGGCGATCTGCCTGATCGACTCGCTGCCGCGTTCGTTCAGCCCGGAGGAAGAGGTGCTGCTGCGCGACCTCGCGGTCTGGGTGCAGAACGACCTTTATGCCAACCAGGAACTCGACCGGGCAGCCGAGGTGCAGCGCGGCCTGCTGCCCAAGAAGCTGGTTAGCCTGCCGGGCTTTGAGGTGGCCGGCGGGTGTGCACCGGCGCTGGCCGTCGGCGGCGATTTTTATGACTGGTATCCGGTGGGGGAGGGTGCCGCGTTCACCCTGGCCGACGTCATGGGCAAGGGGATCGGTGCGGCCATTCTCGCCGCGACGGTGCGCGCTATGCTGCGCGCCGGATCCCGCCTCGACGACATACGAGATGTCGTGCAGGCGGCCGCGACGACCCTCGAACCCGACCTGGAGGAGGCGGGCAGCTTCGTCACCCTGTTTCATGCCCGTCTCGACATGGACACCGGAGTCGTGCGTTACATCGACGCCGGGCACGGACTGTCGCTTCTGCTTCGGGCAGACGGCACCAGCGAACGTTTGGCCACCAGTGGACTCCCTCTTGGAGCCGAGGCCGAACAGGAATGGATCGAAGAATCCGTGCAGTTGGGGTACGGCGACGTTCTCGTCTCGGTCAGCGACGGTGTTCTCGACCTGTTCGACGGCACGCTCGGAGCGCTCGACAAAGTGGCAGAGATCGTTCGGGCAGCAGAGAGCGCTCAGGCTGCTATCGACCAAATCATGAGCATGGCCGGCCTGGTCGCCACCGACGACGTCACCGTCATCGTCGTGAGCCGCACGGAGCGGAGGGCGGGTCGGCCGCACCCGCTTGCAGCGATACACTCGAAAGTGTGAATTCTCAGGGAACTGTCGACGTTGTCCTCATTGGTGGCGGCATCATGAGTGCCACCCTCGGAACGCTCCTCAAGGAGCTGCAGCCCAACTGGCGCATCGAGGTGTACGAGCGCCTCGGTGAACTGGCCCAGGAGAGCTCGAACCCGTGGAACAACGCCGGCACCGGGCATGCCGGGCTGTGCGAACTCAACTACATGCCGCAGGCTGCAGACGGTTCGGTCACCGCCGACAAGGCCGTTGTGATCAACGAGCAGTTCCAGATCAGCCGGCAATTGTGGGCGCACCTTGTTTCTATTGGTGCCCTGCCGGAGCCTGAAAAGTTCATCAATTCCACCCCGCACATGACCTTCGTGCACGGCAAAGCCAATGTGGAGTACTTGCGCAAGCGGCACGCCGTACTTGTCACCGAACCGCTGTTTGCCGGCATGGAGTTCAGCGACAACGTCGAAAAGATCGGCACCTGGACTCCGCTGCTCACCCGCAATCGTCCGGCTGGCCAGAAGATCGCCGCCACGCGCATCGCGAGCGGCACCGACGTCGACTTCGGCGCCCTCACCCGGTTCATGTTCGACAACCTCGAGAAGCAGGGGGTCAACATGCACATGAACGAGCAGGTCGTCGGCCTCCAGCACAAAGCGGATGGCTCGTGGAACCTCAAACTGCTGCGTC
Organism: Cryobacterium sp. M91; assembly: GCF_002929615.1. Classification (NCBI taxonomy): domain Bacteria; kingdom Bacillati; phylum Actinomycetota; class Actinomycetes; order Micrococcales; family Microbacteriaceae; genus Cryobacterium; species Cryobacterium sp. M91. The sequence goes on from NZ_PJJT01000074.1 coordinate 63,974, forward strand.
AGGTCGGGCAGACCCGCAGCACCATCAACGCGCGGTTCGTCTTCGTCGGCGCCGGCGGTGGCGCGCTCGCGCTGCTGCAGCAGAGCGGAATCCCTGAAATTCAGGGGTTCGGAGGCTTTCCGATCAGCGGCCAGTTTCTGCGCACGACCAACCCCAAGCTCGTCGCCCAGCACCAGGCCAAGGTGTACGGCAAGGCGGCGAAGGGTGCCCCGCCCATGTCGGTGCCGCACCTCGACACTCGCGTGGTCGATGGCGAAAAGTCGCTGCTGTTCGGTCCGTACGCCGGATTCAGCCCGAAGTTCCTGAAGACCAGCACCTGGTTCGACCTGCCGTTCTCCATTCGCCCGCACAACCTCGGGCCGATGCTCGCGGTCGCGCGTCACAACTTCGACCTGATGAAATACCTGATCGGCGAGGTGTTCGCCTCGCGCAACGCCAAGCTCAAGGCCCTGCGTGAGTTCATTCCCGCTGCGGTTTCCGGCGACTGGGAACTGATCACGGCCGGCCAACGCGTGCAGGTCATGAAGAAGGATGCCAAGCTCGGCGGAGTGCTGCAGTTCGGCACCGAGGTCATCACCTCGTCCGACGGTTCGATCGCCGGACTGCTCGGTGCCTCGCCGGGAGCCTCGACGGCCGCGCCGATCATGGTGGACCTGCTGGCCCGCTGCTTCCCCGACCGCATTGAGGGCTGGAAGCCGCGCATCCGCCAGATGATTCCGAGCTATGGCACCCGCTTGTCCGACGACCCCGCAGCTGCCGCCGCGTCCCTCGCCGCGACGGCCGAGGTGCTGCACCTTAGTAACTAGGCCTCTCACGCGATAGCGCAAAAAGTGCCCGATTGAACCCTTCAATCGGGCACTTTTTGCGCTCTCGCGGCCTGGCAGTTGGGCGTTTCGTGAGAGTCACGTAGGAGGGTGCCGTCAACCCTTTGAAGGAGTGAGTGGGCCGGGGTCTACTTAATATTCCAAAGCGGCCCGGAGGCGGCAAGTGAACCCGAACAATGGCGTTTCGGATGCGGAGAATCTGCGCGTATCGCAACTCGGCATCCTCCAGCTCTCATCCACCGAATGGCTGGTTCGAGATCCCGCACTACCGGAAGGCGACCCGGCCGCCCTCATGGGAGTCATCGAACAAATCGGGGGAGTTTACGGAGTGACCAAGCTCGGCGTGCTCAACACGCGCTGGTTCTACTCCTCGTTCGACCGCGCCCGAGCCAGCTTTCTGGTGCCGGGTGCGCCCGAGCCTCCCGCCACATTTGGGCCGACCGAGCGTGTGAGCTCACGCGTCACCGACTAGCGCGCCCGGGAAACCACCCGGCCGGACACCCCCACCGGGACTCCAGCCGGGGCGTGGCCGTCGTGACGGATTTATAGGTCGTGGCTGTCGGCATCCGGGGTCGAATTTGCCTTGCGCTCCTCCTTCTTAATGGATGCTTGGGCTTGGTCGAGCAGACCGCTCACCTTGGTCTGGGCCACGGTGGCGGCGTCGCGCGCGATGCCTTCGGCCTGCCAGATGACCTTCTGGGTGCCGGGGTCGCCCCACATTTGGCGGGCCTTCGCGGCGATGCGGTCGTAGGCCTGGCGGCCGGCCTTGGATCCGAGTACGAAGCCGGTCGCGGTGCCGGCGAGAAACAGAAACTTGCCCTTCATGGGGGACTCCTTGGGGTTAGGCGGTTGGTTCGGCGAGGTTGGGGGCTTCTTCATCGATATCGTGGCCGACCAGATTGGGGTTCGACGGGTTGTCGGCGGGGTCGATATCGTCGAGGTTCGGTTCGTTGTCGGCGTTGTCCTGGCCGTCTTCGGTGTCGCTGTCACTGTCAGGATCGGTGTCGCTGTCGGGCTCGACCGGGCTGGCTGTGGCGGCTTCTCCGGCCGTTGAGCCGTCATCGCTCGGTGCGGGGCCGTCGGGACCGGTCTCGGCGCTGGCGACCGGAACGGCCGCTACGGTGCTTACATCAGCCGAGCTGGCCTGTTCCTGGGCCGGGCCGTCGGGTCCGTCAGGTCCAACGAGCTGGTCGGGGTTTGTGAGAGTATTGGGCGGCTCAGGAATGTCCAGGGGCGGTTCTTCAACGGGGTCAGAGTCGTGGGTCACGGGCATACCTTTCTTATAGACAGCAGCCGGATCAGCTGAGCGGCACTCAAGTTATACCGCGAACGTGCGACATTCTTAAGCGTCGTTTCTCAAACATCCTCACCGAGTACGAGCGTGCGCAGTGCCGTCTCGGCCGAGACGCGTCCGGCCGGGTCGATGGTCTCGCCGGCACGGAACAGATCCAGGATGCGCGGGTCGACGTAGCTCGTGCGTGCGATCGCGGGGGTGTTGCCGAGCACCGCGGCCGCCTGCCGCATCGCTTCGGCAATAGCTCGGGTGTCGGCGCGACGGTTGCGCGACGCCGCCCGCGGTTGCCGTGAAGCGGATGCTGCCGGCACGGCCCCAACGCCGGTCGCCGTCGCGGGGATGGAGGTAGTGCCGGGTTTCCTGCCAGCTCCGGCGGTGCCGTCCCTTGCCCCCTTCCCGGCGGTGCTGGCCTTCGCCCTGCTCCCAGTGCTGCCCGATCTTGTCCCCGCATCGCTGCTCGCCTCATCCTCGTGCTTGGTCATGCCAGCCGCCGCCCTCAGATTCTGCGCGAGGCTTTGGGCCAGACTTTGGGCCGCAGCGACCGTGCCCCGCAGGGTGCGAAAATCCTTCGCGCTGAACTCGCCGCCGGTGCGTTCCTTGATGAATTCGTTAATATCGGCGGCCGAGAGAGCAGTCTCCTCCCCGTCGACCACCCAGGACAGTAGCGGTGCAGCCGGGCGCTCGCGCAGGCGGGCGCGCAGATAGGTCGCGAGGTCAGCATCCATTATCACGCCTTGAAATTGTTGGCCACTCTTGGCGGGAAAGTCCAGCCGCACCCAGTCTCCCCGCACCGACACGTGCGAGCAGAGCAGGGTGGAGAGCCCGTGGCTACCGTAGTCGTCGGCATAACGCTCGCTGCCGATGCGCAGGGAGGCGAGGTCGAGCATGCGAAATGCCGCGGCGAGGGCCCGCGCGCGCGGCTCGCTGTCCCCGCGCAAATCCCGGGTCACCTGACCACGCACCCGGGGCAGGGAGGCGGCCAGCTCCAACGCGCGCTCAAACTTGAGGCGGTCCTTCTGTTCGCGCCAGGCCGGATGGTAGATGTACTGGCGGCGCCCGGCCGCATCGATGCCAATGGCCTGGATGTGCCCGTTCGGGTGCCGCGAGATCCACACGTCGGTCCAGGCCGGCGGAATCGCGAGGGCGGCGAACCGCTCGCGCAGCTGCTTCTCGGTGACCTTCTGCCCGGCCGGGTCGCGGTAGCTGAAGCCCGTGCCCGCGCGCCGCCGGGAATACCCCGGCCGGGTCGGGTCGCTGCGACGCAGCCGGGTCACGCGGGTACCGTCGGTGTGCGCATGCCGAAACAGTAGTGCGAATCGCCCTCGTCAGCACGAAAGCGGATGCCGCTGCCCGCCCATCGCCTGCCCGTCGCGCTCTCGCTGGGGCCCGCAGTGCTGGCCGAGCTCGCGGCACTCGCGGCACCCCTGCGTAGGGGGGCCGCGTCTCGAACGAGTGCCGCGACGCGAGCCGCGGCATCCGCTTCAGTGCGGTTTTTTCTGGCATCACTTGCACTTTGCTAGAACTTGTGTTCGACTGTATCCATGCGGTGGAGCGGGCAGGAACTACAGACCGAACAGGTCGGCGCCCTTCCCGGACTCGCCCGCCTGAATAATCTCGTACGCAGCGTGCAGACGCCCGAGTTCGCCGGAATCACGTTCCACGAGATCCTGTGCAAGTCGGCGCTCAATCATGTACCCGGTCAGAGCGCGCTGCCGTACGGCTACACGATCAACCCTTATCGCGGATGCTCCCACGCCTGCACCTACTGCTTCGCCAGGCCGACCCACCAGTACCTCGACCTCGACGCCGGCAAAGACTTCGATAGCGAGATCATCGTCAAGGTCAACGTGGCCGAGGTGCTGCGCAAGGAGCTCGGCAAGCCCACTTGGGGGAGGCATCCGGTGGCGCTCGGCACCAACACCGACCCATATCAGCGCGCCGAGGGACGCTACCGACTCATGCCCGGCATCATCGCGGCCCTTGCTGACAGCAAAACCCCCATCTCCATTCTCACCAAGGGCACACTGCTGCGCCGCGACCTGGACCTGCTCGTCGAGGCGAGTGAGCACGTTCCAGTCGATTTGGCCATGTCGATTGCCATCTATGATGATGGACTGCGCGACGACGACCTGCAGCAGTCGGTCGAGCCGGGAACTCCCACGACGAAGGCGCGCCTCGCCACTGTGACCGCGGTGCGCGAACGGGGACTCGACTGCGGCGTCTTTCTCATGCCCATTTTGCCGTTCCTCACCGACACCCGCGCGCACCTCGATGAGGCGCTGCGGCAGGCCAAGGCGGCCGGAGCCACGAGCGTGCTTTATTCCGGCCTCAACCTCAAGCCCGCCGTCAAGGACTGGTACCTGCGCTGGCTCGACCGCGAGCATCCCGAGCTGGTTGCCCGCTACCTCGAGCTCTACGCCGGCGGCCAATACGCGCCCAAGGAGTACCGCACCTGGCTCGCCGCGCGCATCAAGCCGCTCATTCGCGCGCACGGCCTCGAACGCGGCATCGTCGACCCCGCGACCGGCGGCCTCCGCTCCAGCGCTCTCCCGTCTTCCCCAGAACGGATGCCCGCCGCCCGCCGGACGCCCGCCTTCACCCCCGCCCGTTCACCGGGCCCGGGCCCGGGAACCGGGCCCATGATGGATCATGGGCCCGGTTCCCTAAAGTGGGCCCGGAGCACGGAGGCGCCCCGGTCCCTGATCGCCGCCGAACTCCCGACCGACTTGGCCCCGACCCTGTTCTGACCCCATCACTGCCTTCCCCGCACCCAACCCCCACCCACCCCGATGGCATACTTACCTATTGGGGGAAATATGTCTCTAGGGTTACCCGGCCATCTGGTCCAGCGCACGCTCGCATGCGCCATCGCACGGGGCGCGCACTGGTTCGCGCTGACCTGCTTTAGCGCCGCGATCCTGTCAGTCAGTATCCTCGCCCTCAGAACCCCCGAACTCTGGATCACCATCGTGGTTGTGGCCGTCATGGCAGCCCTGCTCATCCTCTTTACCCGGCATCGGCGCATCCCGCTGGCCGTTGCCTATCTGTTCGTTGGTACCCTCGGCGTTTACGTCTTCACCGCCACCGTGCTCGGCGTACCCGACGTATTCCCCGCGTCGAATATGTTCCTCGTCGCCCTGCCGAAGATGGCCCTCGTCATGGTCGGCGGCGCGGGATCCACGGCCCTCGCCGGCGTGCTCTGGAGCACCGCGGCGTTTCTGCTCGCCGAGGCGGCTGCGTTCCTCGCCATCGTCGGCACGACCGTGCCCTACCGGCCCGACCTGTTCACCCTTTCGACCTACCTCGTACTCGTCGGGGTTATGGTGCTCGCCGGAATCGACCGCCGCGCCAGCAACGCCGCCCAACCCGCCATCCACCGCGCGGTGCAGGACGGCGCCAACCGCCAGCTGCGCGATGCCCTCGATACCCGCGCTATCGCTTTGCTCAACGACACGACCGTCTCCCAGCTCGTCGCGCTCTCCCTGGCCGAACCCGGCGCTCTCTCGCCGGCCCTCAAAGCCAGCCTGAGAGACACCCTCACCACCCTGCACGACACCAACTGGCTCGCCGATATCGACGCCCGCACGACCACCTCACCGCAGCCAACCGTCCACGAGCAAGCGCCAACACCAAGCCCGGCCTGGCGCTCCAGCGCCGTCTACACCGCCGTCGAACGCTGCCGTGATCGCGGGCTGAAAGTCGAGGTCACCGGCGACCGTGACGCCCTCGCTCGCCTCGACGCCGGCAGCGACCGCGACGTCGGCCTCGCCGTGCAGCAATGCCTCGTCAACGTCATCCTCCACGCCGGCATCGACTCCGCCGAACTCTCCATTGAGTCTGACCGCACCACTATTTCACTGCTCATAACGGATGCCGGCCGCGGCTTCACGGAATCGGAATCCGCTTCCGACCGGCTCGGTCTACGGCAGTCCGTGCGGCGACGTATCGAGCAGCTCGGCGGATCCGTGCTGATCTGGAGCCGCCCGGGCGCCGGCGCAAGCGTGCGACTGACCGTGCCGGCCGAAACCCCCAGCATCAAACCGAAGCCAACCCTGCCCACCCACCACACGCCGGTCCGGCCCGGCAGCCTCAATGCCACCCCGGCCAATGCCACCCCCGCCCCCCGGTACCCCCGATGACCCGCGCGACCCCCACGCCGCGCCGGCCGCGCGCACCGGCATCCGCTTCACAGCAGCGTCTCGACCCCATCGGTGGCCTGGCTGCCTGGCCGATCGCCCCGGTCGTCGCCCTGATCGTGGTGACCTACGCGATAGCCGCGACCGTGTCGCGTCCGCACGAAATCCAAATTGAGGAGCTCGCGGTCTCGGCCGTCGTCGCGCTCATTATCGCGGCCGCCGTGCTGGTCTGGTCGGCGCGCCCCGACCTGGCCCCGTTCACCCGCACCCGTGCGATCGTCGTCGTGGCCCTCGGACTGGTCGCCCACGTGCTCGCCGCGGCCAGCGCCTGGCAGTACAACGGCATGATCCAGGACGACTTCGCCCCGATCGGACTCGGCCTGCTGCTGCTCGCCCTCGCTCCGTTCCGGCCGTGGAAAGAAATCCTCGCGCTCGGCGGAATCTCAGCGATCATCGTCGGCGCCACCGCCCTCGTGCAAGCGCCCTTTCTCGGCGTGCGAACCCCGCCCGCCCTGTTCGCGATCATCGCCATGACCCAGGTGCTCGCGCCCAGCCTCGCCGCCGCCGCGTTCTCGCGCCAGGTCGTCAATTCCATTCACCGTTGGCAAACGGATGCCCGCCGCGCGATCCGCGGGCGCACCGAGGAGAATCGCGACCTCCTCGCGCACGAGGTCGTCGACCATCGCGTCAAGAACCTCGGTGCAGATGTGCTGCCGTTCTTGGCCGATGTGCTCGAGCGGGATGCGCTCACCGCCGCCGACGTGAAGCGGGCCCGCTCCCTCGCCTTCCAGGTGCGTCGGGTGCTCGTGGCCGAAGTCGACCACACCTGGCTCGACGACCTGATCGAACGTGAACGCGCCGCACTGACCGAGCGCGGCCTCAACCCGCTCTGCGTCATTGCCGACCCCGAGCGCCGAGCGACCGCCTTCGACTCCGACCAGCGTGCCGCCGCCGGCGCTATCCTCGTGGCGCTCTGCACCCTCAAGGGCTTTGATCCGACCAGCCTCGTCGTGCAAATCGACGGGTCCGGCCCCGCCCCCGCCGACACCGCCCAGGTCACCCAGGCCTTCGGTACCCGCGGAGCCCACCCTACCCCGGCCACCGACACCACGACCATCGCCATCGTGACCGCCGCCCAGGAGCAAGCCGCCGCGCAAGCCCGCACCCAAGCCCAGGCGCAAGCGCAGCTGAAGCCCCGATCGCGCTCGACCGGTGCACGCGCCGTCGACACCATCACCATTCAGGCCGGAATCTCGCTGCCCCCGTACCAGCGCCGCCGGGCCCTGCGCCCGTACCTCAGCGTGCTCCGCGCCGTCTTCTCCCAGGTGCGCGTGACCAGCCGGCATCCGCTTCTCACGCTAGAATTTGACGCTGACCGCAGCGGCTCAAACTCAACCAAAGGCACCTAAATGGCGAAACTGTACTTTCGATACGGCGCCATGAACAGCGGCAAAAGCACCTCTATGCTGCAAGCGGCATACAACTACGAGGAACGCGGCCACCACGTGCTGCTCGCCAAACCGTCGGTCGACACCAAGGGCGACCGCGGAATTCTCTCCCGTCTCGGCGTGATGCGCGCCGTCGATTTTCTGCTCACCCCGCAAACGGATGCCTACGCCCTGTTCCAGCAGCACCGCGCGCAGGTCTTGAAAGAGTCCGGCCGTGACGTGAGCGCCCTGTTGCTCGACGAGGCCCAGTTTCTCACCGAGACCCAGGTTGACGACCTGCTGCGCATCGCCATTCTCGAGAACGTGCCCGTGCTGGCGTACGGAATCCGCACGGACTTTCAAACCGTCGCCTTCCCGGGAAGCCGCCGTCTGCTCGAAGTGGCCCACAGCCTCGAAGAGCTCAAGACCATCTGCCGCTGCGGACGCAAGGCCGTGTTCAACGGCCGCAAGATCGACGGCGTCTATGTGTTCGACGGCGACCAGGTGGCCATCGATGGCGAAGAGGTCACCTACGAATCGCTCTGCGGAAGCTGCTACCTCGAAGAGAGCCACGGCGTGCTCAATAACCGCAGCCGTCCCGACGCGTAACGCCGCGAAACACTACTGTGCCTACCCCCACTTCAGGTGTGATTGCGGCGATTCGGTCGCGATAACCCGTGGTTCAGCCCCGGCCGGGCTATGTAATGCTGCAATCGCGCGCTAGCCTGAAAGCCACCTAGGTATTTCAAGATGATCTGCCGGGACTCGCCGTCTACGGCGTATAAACCATCTAAATACCGGGGGGACCCTCATCATGTTCAAGAAAAGCCTGGCCACGGCGGCACTCGCCGTCATCGCCGTATTCGCCTTCGCGCCGGCCGCCAACGCCGCCGAGTACGTTTCTGACTCGCTCGTCACCGTTGCGGCTGCGCCTGAAGCCGGCGAGTCCACGCCCGTTGCCTTCAACGACGGCGCCTTCGCAAATGGCGAAGACGTTGAGTTCTCGGTTACCGGTTCACACACCGCCGTCCTGTCGGTAGTCAAGACCGCCGTCACGTCGACCCTGACCAAGACGGCCACCGGCGCCGGCGCCGTCACCGTGACCGTGGCGATTCCCGCCGAGGCCACCGGCGACTACACCGTCACCGCGCGCGGCGTCACGTCCGGCATCGTCGGTACCGCGACCCTCGCCGTCGTTGCCGCTGACGCTGGGACCGCCGCTGTCACCACCGACAAGGGCCTCGCCTCCACCGGCTTCAACGCTCCGGTCCTCGTCATCTGGGGCGCCGCTGGCGTTCTCGTTCTCGGCCTCGCACTCGTTCTCGTGCGCGTGTCGGTTCGTCGTCAGCACGCTGCCGCGTAATTCGCTTCTCCGAGTAGCCCCGGGCGACTCACCGAAACGCCTCGACACCATCCGGTGTCGGGGCGTTTCGTCTGTCCCCGGGCCCGCCCGCAAGGACGAAGGCGCGTGCCTGGTGCTCGGCCATCTTCGCCTGCGGGGGCCTGTGCCGCGCAGCCTGCGCCCACGCAAAAGAGGCTCAGATCCCCAGCAACGTCGGCACGATAACGAGCCCGTTGAACGTCACGTGCGCCACGATCGCGCCGCCGATTCGTCCGGTTGCCAGCGCGAGCGCAGCCGCGGCGAGCCCGAAAATCAGGGTCGAAACTCCGACCACCACCACGGTCGCAGTGTTTCCCGGGTCGATGGTCACAAGGTGCATCAGAGCAAAGGTCAGCCCGCTCACGCCAACCGCGGTCGGCGCGGCCCAGCGCACGGCGCCGAGCGCCGTCACTCGCGCATAGACGCCCCGCAGCACGAGCCCGCGAAAGAATAGCTCTTCCACGAACGGAGCCAGCAGCAGCGGGGCCAGCAGCGCGCCGAACAGCCACCAGCCGTTGTAGACGGTCTCGCCGAAGGTAGCGCCGGCAGTTCCGATGCTGCCGAAGCCCAGAATCTCGATCAGGCTCGCCACCGTGCGAGCCATCAGGCCGACCCCGAGTCCCCAGATCAGGTCGATTGGCCGAATCGACAGCCGGAGCAGGCTTTTTCTAGAGCGGATGCCGTTCCCCGCGTCGCCCCCGCCGGCCCGAGCAGGAGCAGAGTCGAAACCCCCCGTCGGGTTTGAAACCGCTCCAGCTGCAGCCGCGTCGCTACGAACCGCCGGACCCGGCCCATCCAGCGCCGAGCCCCAGCCGCCGCGCGCCACGCCAGCCCCAGCCACCCCAATCGCCACCAGCATCGGAACCCACACGCACAGGTACCCCAGCAAATTCGCCACATTCGCGTCCCCGAAAGACGTGGAATCGGCCGATATCAGCAGCACAATGGCCACCACAAGGCCGAAGCCCGCCGGCATTAGAACGCTCACAGGCTGTTGCACAACCACTTTCCCCATAAGGCCCAATTTACCGGCACCCATCGCCGGTCGGCGCGAGTTTCAAAGTTCGGTACCCTCAGAAGTGGGGAACCGCGCGTTCGTGCGGTGCAGTACGGGTTGTATTCCTCGACACGAGGGGATCGCCCAAGCATGGAACTTCGCGACTATATTCGCATTCTGCGCAAGAGCTGGGTACTCATCGTGTTGTGCACGCTGGTGGCCGTTGGTGCGGCATCCACTTATTCAATTCTGCAGACGCCACAGTACAGCGCCACGTCCAAGGTGGTCACCCTGACGCAGTCCAGCGGGTCCACCGCCGACCTCGCCCAGGGCAATAACTTCTCGGTCGCGCGCGTCAAGACCTATGCCGAACTCGCGACCACCCCGATCGTGTTGCTTCCCGTCATCGCCAGCCTCGACCTCGGTATCACGCCCGCCGAGCTGGCCAAGAAGGTTGCCGCCGCCGCACAGCTCGAAACCTCGATCATCGACGTGACCGTCACCGATACCGACCCGGTGCGGGCCGCAGACACGGCCAACGCCATTTCGAACAGCCTTACCGTCGTCGTTGAAGAGATTGAAACTCCCGACACGGTCGACGCGACCTCGCCGGTCAAGCTCACCCTCACGCAGGAGGCGACCGTTCCGATCGCGCCGATCAGTCCCAACGTGCCGCTCAATATCGCCCTCGGAGCGCTCGTGGGGCTGGCCCTCGGCGTCGGCGTCGCGGTGCTGCGCGAAACCCTCGAGACGCGCATCCGCAATACTCACGACGTTGAGCAGCTCACCGACCTACCCATTCTCGGCGGCATCGTCTTCGACCCCAAGGCCAAAGAACGACCGCTCATCGTGCACGTCGACCCGCGCAGCCCGCGCGCCGAGTCGTTCCGCACCCTGCGCACCAACCTGCAGTATCTCGACGTGGGCCGGGTCGACCGTTCCTTCGTCATCACCTCCTCGATCGAGAGTGAAGGAAAAAGCACGACGGGCGCCAACCTCGCCATCGCCCTGGCCGACGCCGGATCGCGTGTGCTGCTCGTCGATGCCGACCTGCGCCGCCCCAAGGTCGCGGACTACATGGACGTCGAGGGCGCTGTCGGCCTCACCGACGTTCTCATCGGCCGCGCCGATCTGGCCGACGTTATTCAGCCGTGGGGCAAGGCCCAGCTGTTCGTGCTGCCAGCCGGCCACGTGCCGCCCAACCCGAGCGAACTGCTCGGTTCGACCCGCATGACGCAGCTCATCACCGAGTTCAACCGGGCCTTCGACGTGGTCATTTTCGACGCACCGCCGCTTTTGCCGGTAACGGATGCCGCGATCCTCGCCAAAAATGTGGGTGGCGCCCTCATCGTCGTGGCCGCCGGTCGCACGCACAAGAACCAGCTAACCGGAGCCATCGCCGCCCTCGACAACGTCGGGGCGCCGATCTCCGGTCTCGTACTCACCATGCTCCCCACCAGCGGCCCGGATGCCTACGGTTACGGCCACTACGGCTACGGCTATAGCTACGGTGATCCCGAGGCCATCGCGCCCTCGATCCCGGCTGAACCGGCCCGCGCCCGCGGCGCGCGCGTCAAGTCCTAGCCAGCCCGAGCGGGGCGTGTGCAGGTGCGCGCGTCAAGTCCTGGCCGGTCCCGCGCTCTGCTTGAATAGGGCCATGCCCTCTCCAGACTCGGCACGGCCTGCACCCGACTCTGATGACCCCGCGCCGCACGCGGCCGACGCAGCCTCCGCTGTGCCCGAAGTTTCCGAAGTTTCCGAGGCTGCACGGCCTGACCCCGTCACTCCCGATGCCGCCTCGGCCGAGGAACCCCCAAAATCCCCCACGCGCCGCCGCACCATCGCGGGAGTCCTCGGCCTGCTCATCCTCGTCGTGGCGGCCACCGCCTGGGTCGGCATTCGCGGTCTTCAGGCCAGGGACGCCCTCGAAGCCGCCGTTCCGCTCGCGTCGACCATTCAGGACGAAATCCTGGCCGGCGACGGTGAACAAGCGGCCCAAACCGCTGCCGACCTGGCCGAATTCGCGGCAATAGCTCGGTCGCACACGAGCGACCCGATCTGGCGCGGCTACGAATTTCTGCCGTTTCTCGGACCGAATCTCACGGCCGTGCGTGAACTCGCTACCGTCGTCGATGATGTCGCCCAGAACGCCGTCACCCCGCTGGCCGGTCTGGCCGGAACCCTCGACCTGAACGCGTTCAAGCCCGTCGACGGATCGATCGCCCTGCAACCCCTGCTCGACGCGCAGTCGTCAGTTGACCAGGCCAACACAGCCCTCGCCCGCGCCGTAGAAGATGTCACTGCGATCGACACCGACAACGTACTCGCCGTGGTGCGCGACGCCGTCACTCGGCTGCAGAGCGTCACCGAGCAGACCGCGAGCAGCCTGGACGCCATGGACCGCGCCGTCACCCTGCTGCCGGCCATGCTCGGCGGGGCCGCTCCGCGCGACTATATCTTGCTGTTTCAGAACCTGGCCGAGCTGCGCGCGACCGGCGGCATCCCCGGTGCTCTTGCCCTGGTGCATACCGATCAGGGCAGCGTCGAACTCACCCAGCAGGCCACCGCTGAGGACTTTGACCCGTTTGCCGCGCCGGTGCTGCCGCTCGGCGACGACACGACCCTGATCTACGGGGACATCACCGGCGAATACATCCAAAATGTCACCCTCACGCCCGACTTCGCCCAAACCGGAGCCCTGGCCCGCGAAATGTGGCGGCTCCAATTCGGCCTCGAAGCCAACGGCGTGCTCTCGATCGACCCGGTTGCACTGAGCTACCTGCTCGATGCCACCGGCCCGATCACCCTCGCTACCGGCGACGAACTCAACGCCGACAACGCGGTGTCACTGCTCCTGCACGACGTGTACGCGCGCTATGACGACTTGAAGCAGCAGGACATCTTCTTCGCGGCCGCCGCCGGCGCCGTGTTCGACGCCGTCAAGAGCGGTCGCGCCGACCCGACCAAACTCATCAGTGCGCTCGCCCGCGCCGGAGCCGAACACCGCGTGCTGGTCTGGAACGCCGACGAGACCGAACAGGCTGTGCTCGCCGACACCACCCTCGCCGGCGACCGCCCGTTCAGTGACGATTCGACGAACCGATTCGGTCTCTATATCAACGACCTCTCCGGTGCGAAAATGGACTTCTACCTCGACGTTGAAACCGCCATCGGCCAACAGACCTGCCGCACCGACCGGCGCCCGCAATACACGCTCGAGGTCACCGTCACCAACACTGCACCAGCGGATGCCGCCACCTCCCTTCCCGTCTACGTCACCGGCCGCGGCATCTCGGGAGTGCCGCTCGGCAACATCAAGACCATGGTCTCGGCCTACGGTGTTCCGACGATGTACAACCTCGGTGTCACGCGGGACGGCGTCGACGCGGAACATGTTCCCGCGACCGATGCCAGCTATCCGGTGACGTCGCTGGTCTTCGAACTGGCTCCCGGCGAAAGCACCGTTTTGCACTTTGACTGGCTCGGCACCGGGCCGTTCACCGGTGATCTCGCCCTGCGCAGCACCCCGTTGATAACGCTGTACGAAACCGAGAAGCTCGACCTCAGTTGTTAGCGTCGACTCGCAATTCACCGCGCAGGCGCTAACCGGCTGGTGCGCTCTGCTTGAATAGGGCAATGTCTTCGTCCCGTTCCGCGCACGCCGCACCCGCGAAAAAGCCGAAAAAAACACGAACCATCGTCGGGCTCTCCGCACTCGGGCTGCTCGTGATCGTCGTGGCGGCCACCGCCTGGGTCGGCATTCGCGGTCTGCAGGCCAAAGACGCCCTCGAAGCTGCCGTTCCGCTCGCGTCGACCATTCAAGACCAGATCCTCGCCGGTAACGGTGAACAGGCGGCCCAAACCGCCGCCGACCTGGCCGAATTCGCGGCGACAGCGCGATCGCGCACGAGCGACCCGATCTGGGGCAGCTACGAAATGCTCCCGTTCCTCGGCCCCAACCTCACGGCCGTGCGCGAACTGGCCGCCGTCGTCGACGATGTCGCCCAGAACGTCGTCACCCCGCTGGCCGGTTTGGCCGGCACCCTCGACCTGAACGCGTTCAAGCCCGTCGACGGATCTATCGCCCTGCAACCTTTGCTCGACGCACAGCCGCCCGTCGTGCAGGCCAACACCGCGCTCACCAGCGCCGCAGAAGATGTCAATGCCATCAATACCGACGATGTGCACGACGCCGTGCGCGACGCTGTCACCCGGCTGCAAACCGTCACCAACGACACCGCGGTCACGCTCGACGCCATGGACCGCGCCGTCACCCTGCTGCCGGCCATGCTCGGTGCGACGGCACCGCGCGACTACATTCTGCTGTTTCAGAACCCGGCCGAACTGCGCTCCACCGGTGGTATCCCCGGCGCGCTCGCCCTGCTGCACACCGACAACGGAGGCATCGAACTCACCCAACAGGCCAGCTCGAGCTCCTTTCCGCAGTACGAAGCCCCCGTATTGCCGCTGAGCGACGCCACCCGATCCATCTACGGCGACATCACCGGCGAATTCATTCAAAACGTCACGATGACCCCGGACTTCGCAGAGACCGGTGCGCTCGCCCGCGAAATGTGGCGCCTCGAATTCGGCCTCGAAGCCAACGGCGTGCTCTCGGTCGACCCGGTCGCGCTGAGCTACCTGCTCGATGCTACCGGCCCGATCACCCTCGCCACCGGCGACGAACTCACCGCCGACAACGCCGTGCAGCTGCTGCTGAGCGATGTCTACGCGCGCTACGAAGTGCCGGCTCAGCAGGACGCCTTCTTCGCGGTCGCGGCTGGCGCCGTATTCGACGCCGTGAAGAGCGGCCGCGCCGACCCGACCAAACTCCTCGCCGCACTCGCCCGTGCTGGAGCCGAACACCGCGTGCTGGTCTGGAACGCCGACGAGACCGAGCAGACCGTTCTCGCCGGCACCACCCTGGCCGGCGCCCGGCCGGTCAGTGACGACCAGACCAATCGCTTCGGCCTCTTTCTCAACGACGGCACCGGCGCCAAAATGGACCTCTACCTCGACGTCTCCACCGCCCTCGGCCAGCAGACCTGCCGGGAAGACCTGCGCCCGCAGTACACGCTCGAGGTCACCCTCAGCAATACCGCACCAGCGGATGCCGCCACCAGCCTCCCCGCGTACGTGACCGGCGGCGGCGTGTTCGACGTGCCCCTCGGCAGCATCAAGACCGTTGTTTCGGCCTATGGAACCCCCGAGGTGCAGAACCTCGGCCTCACCCGCGACGGCGCTGAGGCGCCGTACCATCCGGCGGCCGATGCCACCTACCCGGTGAGCACCATCGCGATCGAACTGGCACCCGGTGAAAGTACAGTGCTGCGCTTCAACTGGCTCGGCCCGGAGCCATTCTCCGGCGATCTCGAGCTGCGCAGCACGCCACTGATCGCGCTCAACGACACGGCATCACTAGACTTCATTTGCTAGGGGTTCGCCCAGAGCGTTCCTGCCACACAATGCACTACGGGGGATTCGTCTTGTTTAGAAAAGTTCTTGCCACGCTCGCGCTCGTCGGAGTCGCCGTTTTGGCCGGTCCAGTGGCCGCGCACGCCGCCGGGTACGTGGCCGCCGACCTCATCACCGTCTCCGGTAGTCAGGCCGCCGGCAGCACGGTGAGAGTAGCGTTCGATCACGACGCCTTCACCGCCGAGGAGCAGGTTTCGATCGCCGTGTCGGGCGAAGGCTCGGCCACCCTGGCCACGCTGCGTTCCGCTACCGTCGACACCCAGAAGGCGGCCACGAGTACCGGCGCCCTCGACTTCAAGGTCACCCTGCCGAACGACGCAACCGGCTCGTACACCCTCACCGCCATCGGAGACAGCTCGCAGAACATCGGCACCGCCACGATAACGGTCGTTGCCGCCGACGGAGCCGGCCTCGCCACCGCCGGATTCGACGTGCCGACCGCCCTCATCTACAGCGCCGCCGGCGCCCTGCTGCTCGGCCTGGGCCTCGTCATCACCCTCCGTGTCACCCTGCGCCGCCGCGCTACCACCGCCTGATTCGACAGCTCACCCCCTGATTGTGGGCCGCTTGCGCAACCAAGTGGCCCTTTCACCTGTGTCAAGCTACTGGTTGGCAACTTTGTATCGCAACGAAAGGTAGCAGCGTGGAACTCCGCGACTACATCCGCATCCTTCAGAAGAGTTGGATGCTCATCGTGGCGCTGACCCTCGTGGCCGTCGCGGCGGCATCCGTTTTCTCAATTTTGCAAACACCGACGTTCAGCGCGACGAGCCGGGTGTTCGTATCGACACAGTCCAGCGGCAGCACGAGCGATCTCGTGCAGGGCGCGAGCTTCACGGTCGCTCGGGTCAAGACCTACTCCGGCATCGCGGTCTCACCGCTGGTGCTGCTGCCGGTCATCGAGACCCTCCGGCTAGACCAGACCGCAGCCGAACTCGCCAGGAACATCGCTGTGTCGGCGCCGCTCGATACCGCGATCATTGACATTGCCGTCACCGACGACGACCCGCGCCGCGCCGCCGACATCGCCAACGCGGTCTCCGAGAGCCTCGCCGTTGGCGTGCAGGAGATCGAGCAGCGCGACGCGGTCACTGGGGCGCCCACCGTGAAACTCACCCGCATCCAGGTGGCCAGCGTTCCGTCCGCTGCGGTCGCCCCGAACGTTCCCCTCAATATTGCGCTCGGCGCGCTCGTGGGCCTCGCCCTCGGCGTCGGCCTCGCGGTGCTGCGCGAAACGCTCGACACCCGCATTCGCAGCCAGCGCGATGTGGAACAGGTCACCGCGCTGCCCATCATCGGCGGTATCGTCTTCGATCCGAAGGCGACCGAGCGCCCGCTCATCGTGCACGCCGACCCGCGCAGCCCGCGCGCGGAGTCCTTTCGCACGCTGCGCACCAACCTGCAGTACCTTGACGTGGAGCGGCGGGACCGCTGCTTCGTGGTCACCTCCTCGATCGGCAGCGAGGGCAAGAGCACCACGAGCGCCAACCTGGCCATTTCGCTAGCGGATGCCGGCACCCGCGTTCTGCTCGTCGACGCCGACCTGCGCAAACCGCGCGTCGCCGACTACATGAACATCGAGGGCGGTGTCGGCCTCACCGACGTGCTCGTCGGCCGAGCCGAACTCGAGGATGTCATTCAGCCCTGGGGCAGCGGTCAGCTGTTCGTGCTGCCCGCCGGGCGCATTCCGCCGAACCCGAGCGAGCTGCTCGGGTCGTCGCGCATGGCGCAGATCATCGAGGAGTTCAACCGCACCTTTGATGTCGTCATTTTCGACAGCCCGCCGCTGCTTCCCGTAACGGATGCCGCTATTCTCGCCAAGAGCGTCGGTGGCGCCATTGTCATCGTCGCCGCGGGACGCACCCAGAAGAACCAGCTCACCGGAGCCATCGCCGCGCTCGACAAGGTCGGCGCTCCGATCAGCGGCGTCGTCATGACCATGCTGCCGACCAAGGGACCGGATGCCTACGGCTACGGCCACTACGGCCAGTACGGTTACGGACACACCTACGGCGACACCGGTTCGGCCCCCGAGGTCATCGCTCCCGCCTACTCGCGCCGATCAAGGGCCAAAGCATGACCGCCCGCATCCTCATCGTCTGCACCGGAAACATCTGCCGGTCGCCACTGGGGGAGCAGCTGCTGCGGGAAAACCTGCGCAACGCCAACATCGATGCCGTGGTCACGAGCGCCGGAACCCACGCCATGACGGGCAGCGCCATGACGCCCGAAGCCGCCGCTCTGTCGACGCAATACGGCGCGTCAAACACCGAGCACGTCGCTCGGCAGCTCACCGAGAAGCTCATTGCCGACGCCGACCTCGTGCTCGCTGCCACCCGCGATCACCGTCGAGACGTCGTCACCCTGCTGCCCAAAGCCACTCGCTACACCTTCACCCTCAACCAGTTCGCCCGCCTGGTGGCCCCGGCCAAAGCCGAAGATTTCGCCGCTGACACTTCCCGCGCTGACGCCCAAACAGGCCTCGACTTCCCCGCCTTCGTCGCGTCCGTCGCCTCGACCCGCGGACTCCACCCCTCGCCTAACCCGCCGACCCTCGACGACGTCGAGGACCCTTACCGCCAGCCCGCTGCCGTCTATGACCGCGCCGCCGCCGCGATCAACGCCTCCGTCACCACGATCACCGCCGCCCTGATCGCGGCCGGAGCCTAATGACCCAGCACCCCCGCCGGCGTCGCATCATCGCCTACTCCGCTATCGGACTCTTCCTGCTCATCGACGCCGTGCTCATCACGAGCGCCCTCACCTCGACCTCGGTTGATGCTGCCGCCGACGCGTCTTCGGAGCCGGCCGCCACGGCATCCGCTTTTCCCGTGCCGAGCGCCACCCGGACGACCTCGCCAACGGCCGCGCCCACGGTGATGCCCCTGCCGGCCACCCGCCTGCTCTCCGCGGTGTCGGCCACCGCCGCCTGGCGTGCCAGCACCGGAACCTGCAGGGCCCCGGCCGCACCCGAACTCAGTACCGATTCCGGATCCAGCTGGACCGCCACCGACGCCACCGGCCGCTCCGGAGTCACCGCCCTGCAGTCCATCGCGGCCCAGAGCGAATCGGTCGCCGAGTTCATCGGCCTCGACGACGACTGCGCCCCGCAGTTCGTCAAGACCTTCGTCGCCGGAGACAACTACTCCAGCTACCCCGACGAGCTCGACGACGCGTGGTACGTCGACCCGGCCGACCGCGCCGCCGTGCACGGACCAGACGGCCTGGCCTCGGCGCCGTGCGACGCGGTCGTCGCCCTCGCTGCGAGTCCGGCCGACGCTGACTCCGCCGCCGTTCTCTGCGCCGACTCACGCATCTTCGCCACAACGAATGCGGCCGCCTCCTGGTCAGCGCCCCTGACCGTCCCCGGAGTGCTCACCCTCACCGCAACCGACCGGGGTTACATCGCCCTGGCCGCGGGGGACCCGGCCGCCTCGTCGGCGGACTCCGGCTCGGTCGCGTGCCTCGGCCTTAGCGTCGTCGACGTCGGCGTGCTCGACCCTGCCACTGACCCTGCCGCCGAGACCGCTGCACTAAGCGCGAGCACCACTGGCTGCTACGCCACCGACGAAGCTCCCGCCGAACTGGCCGCAAACATTGCGGTCGCATCCGCCGAGGACACCCTCTGGCTCTGGATCGGCGACCTCACCCTGCGCTCCACCGACGCCGGCCAGTCCTGGCTCTAGTTGCCCCGAGTATGCGGCGCCCACTTCTCCACAGTTCCTAGAATCCCCAGCACACCCCTGCCAGCGGGACTAGTCTCACTCCATGGACGACAACGTCTCGTGGCTGTTCGAGAAGCAAGACGTGGAACGTCCGCGCCTCTGCCCGCAGTGCGGGGACGCCATGGAGGTTTCCTGGCACGGTGACGGCTATGACTACGGCTGCACGAATCTCGGCTGTACGCAGCTCTACTTCGGCCCGCCCTATTCCGAGGCCGAGCTGGCCAGCGATGCTCCGCTCGAGCTGAGCCCGCCCAATTGCCCCCGCTGCCTGATGCGCATGGGGGCCGTTTCCGACGGAGAGACCTGGCGATTCGTCTGTCTCCAAAACGGATGCGACGGCATCTGGCCGCCCCGCGACTCCCGTTAGCGTCCTCTCCGGCTGGCCGCCCCGCCCCCGCGCTGGTCGAGGCCAGCGAGGCGGCAACAGTCGTCACGGCATCCGCTTCCATGTCGGAAAGGTAGATCAGAGTGCCGCTCGCGCTCACCGTCAAAGACGCCACCCGCGAAACGGCCGAACCGTCACCGACCGTGCCCGACAGCGTGACCGTGTGCTGCCCCGCCGAGAGCCCCGCCGACAGCATCGCCTGGGCAGACCGAGGTCAGGCCATTGAAATCGCTCCGCTGAGCCCCTAAAGTCGCGCGTCGGTTACAACCGGCTCAACTCACTGCTCGACGGTTCGGGGAAAGGGGTCAGAATACAAAATCTACCCCGGGGTGGCGCGACCGTGCGGCTCGCCAGAAGAAGTTCAGCGAGCTGGAAGCGCGGAGCCCTAGGCTTCGCCAGGTGGACAGTACAAGAATGCGCTCGGCCGCGATCGATGGCTTGCGCGTTATCGGCATTGTGGCCATCGTGGCTGGGCACGTCTGGTCGGACCAGAGCAATGACATCGCCCGCATGGGTCTCTACACCTGGCACGTTCCCGTGTTCTTCTTTCTCAGCGGATACCTCTGGGCCAACGAACGCACGCTGGGCGTCGAATTCCGCAAGCGGGTACGCACTCTGCTCGTGCCCTACGTCGCGTGGCTGCTCGCTATCGGCGCCGTCTACGGCACGTACCTCTGGGCAAACGGGCAGGCTCTGCAGGTAGGCAACGTGTTGCTCGGCGGTTCCTACATGGGCGCACCATTCTTCGCCTTCTGGTTCGTTACCGCGCTCTTCGGCGCCTGCCTGTTGCTTCGTGCACTGCAGCGCTTTCCCGTCTGGCTACCCTGGGCGGTTGCCGGTGCCGGGTTGACCGTCGCCTACCTCGCCCCCGACGCATTGACCGCCGTCCCCTTCTCGCTGGGCGTTGCCGTGCCCGCCATGATCTTCATCCTCGCGGGCATTTCCTTTCGCCGGATCGCCCCGCGGCTCAAGTCGAGGGGCTGGGTTTCAGTGGCCCTCCTGGCCGGCTCAGCAGCCCTCATCGTTACCGGCCTCTCGCAGCCACTAGACATGAAGCAGGGTGATTTTGGCACTCCTGTCGTGAGCGTCGTGGTTGCCAGCGCCATCTCTGCAGGTCTCGTCCTCTTATTTCAAAGGGTGTTTGCTTCCATCAGGCCACGGGTTGCCGGAGCTGTTACGCGGGCGGCCACCGTCGGGCTCGCGGTTGTGCTGACCCACAGTGCATTCATTTTGTTGTTCAGCGCGTTCCCAATCGACCTACCCGCGGTAGTGGTCTTCCTCATCGTTCTCGTGATTTCGTGGACATTCGCGTACTTCATTAGTCGAATGCCGCTCGGTAGCGTCTTCACCGGTTCTGCCGCGACTCCCGCCCGACGACCGAGCGACAGGTGAGTGCTACTACGATTTAGTAGTACCACGCGGCTATTACGAAATCGTATTACTTTGGTGGGGCCGCCAAGAGGAATCGTCGTCGTGTGGCTGGATGCCCCAACGGCCCGACCATCCAGGAGGTTTTGGCTGAAGCGTAAGACCTCATCTTGCAGTGTGGGCTCCGCCGAAGCGTGCAAGCTCCACCGCCTCAACCCCAAGGTTCATCGTCGTGCTCGCAAATTCCGCTGGTCGAGCTTGCCGAGACCGCCATCGACCACCGTGACTATGCCTGCGAAACGCGACACCTTCCTCCGCTCGAGATCGTCAAAGACGCAGCCGTCAAACGTGGCAGTTTGACGGGTTGTCCCAAGGCCGATATCGCAACGGGCCTCCGTGCCTCTACTGCTTAGACGCCTGCGGTGGTACTGCGGGCTACGACATAGCTAACGAAGCCGAAGACTGTAAATTCGAGCCTTCCGAAGGCGGGGAAGTGCGGCACCCCTTTTGATGACTCGGTCTCGCACCGTCGCGATAACGGTCAACGCGCACCCGCGTCGCAATAGGCGGTCCGAGCGGAATCAGAGCGGATGCCGCAGCTCCGACGATGCCGCCACCACCCGCTGGTCGAGGCGCGAGGTACCAGCGATCGACGTCGAGGCCGCAACATGGCTGCCGTCAACCATCCTCATGCGGGCCCTCATTTCAAGCGGATGCTCACGACGTGGGCATGCTTCCTCCGGCGATGTACGCGCTCACCGGGTACGCGGCGTGCCGGTCCAGGTTTTGGCGGCCCCGGCCCCGGTCATAGCGTCATGGCGCGTCGTGATTCGTGGGTCGCTGTGTCGGGCGAATATTTGTACATCGCGAAGTGGTGCGCCGGCGTCGAGGGCGGCCGTGATGGCTGCGTGCCGCATCGTGTGTGGGTGGGTTCCGGCGGGGAGGCCGGGTCGTTTGACGAGGATCTTGCAGCGGCCGTACGCGCCGCGCCGGTTTTGCGCCGTGCCGCGCTTGGTGAGCACCACGGGGCCGGTGGTTCGGTCGCTGGCGGCTGCGAGGAGGGCGCGCAGCACCGGCTCCGGTAGTGGCATTGTCGCGTCCTTGTTGCCTTTGCCCGTCAGTCGAAGCGCGCGGTGTCCGCGGACCTCGTCCTGAAAGTCTTCGATCTGCACAGTGCAGGCCTCGCTCACGCGGAGGCCCATCCGTCCCATGAGTGCAAACAAGGCGCCGTCGCTCGGGCACGACGCCGACGCGAATATACGCCGCACAACAGACACCAAAAAGTGCCCCCATCCAACCCTGACCAGGGGCGTGAGTTCTCCGTCGCTCTGGGCGAGTGTTTCATCCGCCAAGGCAGTCGCGGGCTCGACACAAGCGCATGCCGACCATGGCGGCCCGACGGTCCGGCACAGCGGTCCTCTGCGCTTGGATGGTCGGTAGCAGCCAGGTCAGGCCGTTCTCAGGGTGCTGACGCCATTCGCGAATGACTCCTCGAACTTGGCGAGCTGCGACTGTGGCACGCCGTTGCCGATAGCGATGTCTCGCCACCTGGTGATCTCGTTGGCAACGTTAGCGAGTACCGCCCTGGCCTCGGCTGCGGAGAGCCGACAGGCGCGGGCGAGCTCCATGAGTCCTGCGGATTCGTCAGCGGGTGAGTCGGCACCCGCGATCGTGGTCTGGCGGAGCTCGGGATTCGGATTCGGGTTCACGTCGAACGCCGAACTGAGCGTCCATCCTCCGCGGCCGTGGAGGAACCCGTGGTTGCGCAGGTGGTCATCGGTGTTGTTCAGCCCGACGCTGACTGCGACGCGACAGAACAGCTGGCGCGAGTCTTCTTTCGCCTGGGCACTGACCTCGGCAAGGATGTCGGCGATGTCGACGTAGTCGGCATGATCTCCGTCACGGTGCTCGAGCATAGTCATCACGCTCGTGTAGCCGATGCGGTCGCCCGTCTTTGTGCGGTCGAACCGATTGAGCAACAGCACGTGCCGCCCCTCGACACGAACGAGCCTTCGGGGCGGAACAGTCACTCCGGCCGAAGCGGCGAGGTCCAGTGCCGTGGCTTCCCAGGCCATAACGTCCCAGTCGTCTTCAAGGTGCGGGAACTTCGCGATGAGCTGGCGGCCGTCGCTGTCGAGCACAGCTGCTTTGGGCCGAGCGCCGCCGAGGGAGCCGGTCCCAGCTGCCAGGAGCAACTTCACGGCCTCGTAACCGTCGGGGCCCGTATCACTTGAAGCGGTGTCGGCTGCATGGAGAAGTCCCGGAAGGCGCAGTAGCCGCGGCACGGTGTGGCCGGGATCGAGGAACTCCGCATTCGACTCAGCACGGTATCGCAGCGCACCCTGGCGGGTAAAGTCGCTGACCCCGGCCAGGAAGTCCGCGTCGTCGAAATCACGTGGCCGGCGAGACTCGAGTCCCGCAAGGGCTCGCTCTCGCTTCTTGATGAGGTTGCGTCCCCAGCGATCCGGCGCCGAGTCGGAGAATGCTCCAGGCAGGCCCTGTGTCTGTTGGGCGCCGGAGACGAGCTGTAGGGCGGGGTCGAGCTGGTACGCCGAGGTGTGAGCGAGATATGCCTGGTCGTACTGAAAAGTCGTCGAGGTGAGGGTGCCGCGGCTGCGGTGAAACTGCGCGCGGCCAGCAAGCAGCGTCTCGCCGGCCAGCTCAAGATGCACTTCGAGTGCGTCGTAGACGGTCATCGGATGCGCTTCCTCTCGAGCTGGCCGGCGCGTGCGCGACCGAGATCGGTGTCGAGCGGGTCTAGTGCCTCGGTGATCGTCTCGAGGAGGCCGAGGGCGCGGGAGACGCGCAGCACGACGTGGAAGCTCACGGTTGGATCGCCGTGCTCAAGCTTACGAAGCGTGTCTCTCGTAATATCGGCGCGGTCTGCGACCTGGGCGGCCGTGAGTCCAAGAATCTTCCGCCAGCCGGCAAAGTCCAGGCCGATCTCGCGTGCGGACCTGATGATGGCACTGGGCAGTTCTGTCACCACGTGACACCTCCGACATTATTGACGAGTATCGAATCCATTATAGCAATTAGTGGGTGATGCACTAGCCATTGTCTGGAGGCCATAATCTCGCGACGACCGCTGGTGTCGGCACGCGTCCCCACGGGCGAAACTGTTCAACTCGCCAACCGTAGGCCCATCGATGTTCTGCATCGTGACGACCTCGTTCCGGACCAGATCGGCTGGTGAGAGGGGATCCGCACGGTCACCGTTCCTACGGCTATCGACCAAGGGATTCAGAGCGGCGTTCCCAGTCGACTTCTAAACCAAGCCATCAGCAGCGCCCGGGCTCTGGGCCGCGTCACCGACCAACAGCACTCCCGGCTGGTCCGGGCATTAGAAGAGCGAGCATGACCGTGAATCCATTGAATGATCTCCCGGTCGAGGAGCGAGGTCCCAGCGATCGACGTCGAGGCCGCAACATGGCTGCCGTCAACCATCCTCATGCGGGCCCTCATTTCAAGCGGATGCTCACGACGCGGGCATGCTTCCTTCAGCAATATAAGCGCTCACCAGGTGCGCGGCGTGCCGGTCTAGGTTTTGCCGGCCCCGGTCATAACGCGTAGTGATGCGTGGGTCGCTGTGCCGAGCGAATATTTGTACATCGCGCAGTGGTGCGCCGGCGTCGAGCGCGGCCGTGATGGTGGCGTGCCGCATCGGGTGCGGGTGGGTTCCGGCTGGAAGGCCAGCTCGCTTGACGAGGATCTTGCAGCGGCCGTCCGCGCTGCGCCGGTTCTGTGCCTTGCCGCTTTTGGTGAGTACGACGGAGCCGGTCGTCCGGTCGCGGGCGGCTGCGAGGAGGGCGCGCAGCACCGGCTCCGGTCGGGGCATTGTCGCATCCTTGTTGCCTTTGCCCGTGAGTCGAAGATACACAGCTGGATTAGGGTCCGAGCAGCGCCAGTGGCACGACGGCAACGCCGTCCTGCCGGCGGTACGCGTGTGAACCGGCGTAAATGAGCACCATGTCGGTGAGGTCTTCTCCGAGTTGCTCTTTAAGCCACAGAAGGTGGCGTACGTCGCTGCTGTCTGGGGCGCCGGTCAGTTTTACTTCTACAGCGATATTGGTTCCGTCATTTCGGTGAAGCAGGAAGTCTATTTCGTGGTCTCTGCGTGATGTGCGGATGTGTTCGACAACGGCTTCTGCGGCTTGCGCATAGGTCTGCAGACTGAGTGCGACGAGCGCCTCAAATAGGGCGCCCAGCGCCGTTCTGTCCTGAGGCCCGAGCATCTTGGTCCTCGCACCAGCCAATAGCCGCGGCTCATCGAGACCGAGAAGGCGCGCGGAAAGCGCTGGGTCGGCCAGAAAGTGCTTAGGGGACAAGCTCAGCCGTGCAAAGTCGTTGCCTGGATGCCACGCGGGTACTGGATCGAGGAGCCACAGCTGAGTGAGGGCATCACGATATCGCTCAGTCGTCGATCGTGCGGGAACATCGCTGCCAGAGGAGGCAGCTTGGGCAATAGTGGTGCTGGTTGCCGTGGAGCCGGTCGCTGCGGCGTATGCCGCCATCCAAGACTTCAGCTGCGCCGGTTGCCCGCGCAGCATCCCCTCGTCCACGACCTCGTGCTCTACGACGCGTTGGACGTAGCCGTCGAGGCGAAGACGCCGTGCGCGACCGGGCAACGATCGAATTCCCGGAAAGCCGGAGGCCACAATCTCCTGCACGTACCCTTCCAGGTCGATCTCGGTCTCGCCGACGCCCGCCGCACCCACCCCGCTGGTCGAGGCCAGCCTTGAATCGAGGGAGCAAGCTCGCGCTGCGATCGACGCGCAATCAGGGGGCTCGATACACTGAACCGAGAGTCCGACGCCGCGCCGGGACGAAGGAATAGGTTTCATGAGTCGAATATCGCTGGTCGATGACCTGGTGGAGAGTCTCCTCGACCGGATTCTGCGGGGGGTGTTCGCGGCGCATGAGATGCTTCCTCCGGAGGCGGTTCTGGCCGAGGAAGCCGGCGTCAGCCGCCTGACGGCCCGCGAGGCGATCAAGACCCTTCAGGCACAGAAGATTGTCTCGGTCCGGCGTGGGCTGGGCACCTTTGTCAACCCACCTTCGGACTGGTCGAGCCTCGACGCGATCCTGCGCGCCGCCGCGCACGACCTGGGCAGTTCCGAGGTGCCGCTGCGGCTGCTCGAGGTGCGGCGCATGGTGGAAACCGGCTCGGCCGAGCTGGCAGCGCGCAACCACCAGGACAGCGACCTCGTGTCGCTCGATGCGACGATCGCCGAAATGGAAGCCGCTTACGTGGACGGCGACCTCGAACGCCTCACCCGGAACGATCTCGCGTTCCATGACATCATCCTCGCGGCCAGCGGCAACCCCTTCGTGCCCGCTCTGATGGGACAACTCGGCCAGCTGCTCTATACGCTGCGGCGGGAAACATCCGCTTTCACTGAGGTGCAGGAACACGCCATCGCGCATCACAAAATCGTGCGCTCGGCAATTGCGAGCCGCAACCCCGATGAGGCGCGCCGCGCCATGGAAGCGCATATTCAGCAGACCTTTGCGGACTACGAGAACTTCATCCAAGCGCAGTCCTAGCTAGACATCAGACGTCAGATATCTATTAGGCTGGTGGTGCGGTCCACACAGAAGTGGGCCCTCGACCGAAGGAATGACCCGTGAGCGACATTACTTTTCCCACCGACCGCACCGCAGTCTTGACCGGTGCCGCCTCCGAACGCGGAATCGGCCGGGCAACGGCCGACAAGCTTGCCTCGCTCGGCTGGTCGATTGCCATCGTCGACATTGACGGCGATGCTGCGCGAGAGGCGGCCGCCGCGATTACGGCGGCTCGCGGTATCCGTGCGATTGGCGTCGCTGCCGATGTCTCGGACAAGGACTCGGTCAACGCGGCCATCTCCAAAATCGAGGCCGCGATGCCGCCGATCGTGGGCCTCGTGAATCTCGCCGGAATCAGCTCGCCCACCGAATTCATGAATGAAACCGTTGAGGCCTGGGACCGCGTCTTCGCGATCAACATGCGCGGCTCTTTCCTGGTCTCTCAGCGCGTGCTCGCCGGCATGATCGAGCGTCAGCTCGGCCGCATCGTGAGCATCTCCTCCATCTCCGCCCAGCGCGGTGGCGGCACCTACTCCAAGGTCGCCTACAGCGCTTCCAAGGCGGCCATCATCGGCTTCACACGCGCCCTGGCCCGCGAAATGGGCCAGCACAACATCACCGTGAACGCCGTGGCTCCCGGCCCGATCGACACCGACATCATGGGCGGCACCCTCTCGGACGAGCGCAAAAACGCTATGTCCGCCGATATTCTCATGGGACGCGTCGGCACCCGCGACGACGTCGCCGCGCTTATCGCCTTTCTGTTGAGTGCAGACGCCGGCTACATCACCGCAGCGACCTACGACATCAACGGTGGGCTGCAGGTTTCATGAGCCCCACCGACGACGCAGGGCGGATGCTCGCCCGGGAGCTGCTGGCGGGGTTCCCCGCTGAAGTGGAAGTGCTGGCTCAGGATGTCGCCGCCGCGGTGGCCGCAACCGGTCGCGTTCTGATCGTGCTCGATGACGACCCCACCGGAACCCAGTCGGTAGCCGACCTGCCGGTCCTCACCCACTGGGAGCCCTCGGACTTTCGCTGGGCGCTCGGCCTGGGGGCGCCGGCGATCTATGTGCTCACCAATACGCGCAGCCTCGAACCCAACGCGGCCGCCGAGCGCAACCGCCAGGTCGTCACCAATGCGCTCGCCGCTGCCGACGGGGTTGCGCTGGCTTTCGTCAGCCGGGGGGATTCAACCCTGCGTGGTCACTTTCCGCTCGAACCCGACGTCATCGCCGAGACGCTGCGCAGCCGTGCCGGGGTGCAGACCGATGGCGTGGTGATCGTCCCCGCCTTTCCTGATGCCGGGCGGGTGACCATCGGCGGGGTGCACTACATGCGCTCCGCGGCCGACGAGCTCACTCCCATCGCCGACACCGAGTTCGCCCGGGACGCAACGTTCGCCTTCGCGCACTCGCGCCTGGCCGACTACGTCGAGGAAAAAAGCGGCGGACGGCTGCCGGCGTCGGCCGTCATCGGCATCGACTTGGCGATCCTGCGCGCCGGGCCCGGAGCGATCGCAGCCGCGATCGAGCCCGCCACCGATGCAACCCCGATCGTCGTCGACGCGGCCACCGAAAATGACCTGCGCCTGCTGGCCCTCGGCCTTGACGAAGCAGAGCGCCGCGGCAAACGACTGATCTACCGGGTGGGTCCGCCGTTTGTGCGGGCGCGCATCGGCCAGGACGTACGCCAACCGCTCAGCGCAGCGGATGCCTTCGGCGACACCGTTCCGGCCCGCGCGGGCGGCCTGATCGTCGTGGGCTCGCATGTAGCCATGACCACTCGCCAGCTCGACGCCCTCACGAGCGCGCACTCGGCGGCCCAGGTGGTTGAGATCGACGTTGCCGGGCTCCTCTCGCCCGATTCGCCGGCCGACCTGCGTGTAGTTGTCGACCGTGTGGTCGACGCCCTTGCTTGCGCCGACGTCATCCTGCAGACCAGCCGGGTGCTGGTGAGCTCGACCGACCCGGCCGACAGTCTGCAAATCGCCCGAACAGTCTCCGCCGCGGTTGTCGAGGTCGTGAAAGGAGTGGTTGCGCGCATCCGTCCGCGGTTCGTTATCGCCAAGGGCGGTATCACCTCCTCGGATGTCGCCGCGCTCGGCCTGCAGATTCGCCACGCGATCGTGCGCGGGCCCATGTTGCCTGGCATCGTCTCGCTCTGGCAGCCGGTGAACGGGCCAGCGGCCGGCATCCCCTACATCGTGTTTGCGGGCAACGTCGGCGACGATGAATCGCTCCTCGCCGTCGTGCGCACACTCAGCGCGTTTGGTGTGGCACCGGAGTAGTCCCGCTTCGATCAGCGCGGCTCGGCGCCCACCTTGACCGAGATGACGGCGACACCCTCCGACCGGTAACGGTCGAGGATGTCGTCGTCGACCTCGTTAGTGATCAGGGTCCACCCGTGCGGCAGTGGCGCCCAGGCCGGTACCGCGCCGCGGGCGAGCTTGCTCGCATCGGCAAGAACGACGACGCGGCGCGCGCGGCGGGCCGCGGTGTCCTTAACCTGAGCCTCAGACAGGGTCGGCTCGCCGACGCCATCGATGGGGTCAACGGCGTCGACCCCGAGAAAGGCGATGTCCACCATGTAGCGGCCGAGGGCGAGATCTGCGAGTGGCCCCACGAGCCCGTGGCTGGTGCGGGCGACCCGGCCGCCGGTGACGACGACATCGACGCCGGGAGCGGATGCGAGATACAGCGCGCTATCGAGACTTCGGGTGACCACGGTGAGGCCCTCGGTGTGCCAGAGCTGCCGAGCGACTTCCCCGCAGGTAGACCCGGCATCGAGAAAGATGGTGGCGCCTGGCGGCACGAGTTCGACGGCGCGGGCAGCAATCGCTACTTTTGCCGCGTGCTCGACGGTGACGCGGTCGCTGAGTTCACGCTCTCTAAACGGCGGGGCAGAGCTGGCGCCGCCGTAGGTGCGGGTGATGTCCCCGGTGGTGTTGAGGTGGGCCAGGTCGCGCCGCACGGTGGACCGTGAGATCTGGAGTGCGGTCGCGAGCTCGTCGACCCCCGTCGATCCGGCGCGCACCAGAGCGAGGAGTCGTTCATGCCTCGCCCTGGTGCCGCGTCGGTAATCGGTCGGCGCCGGGGCATCCGTTTGGCTGGGCCTGGTCGCCATGAGCGTTAGCCGAGGATCAGGTTTGCGAGGAACAAAAGCGGGATGGATCCGGCCCAGATGGCGGTGGTAATGCCCGACCAGCCCTTGAGCGCGCTCGTGCCTTCGAGACCGGTGAAGGTTGTGACGACCCAGAAGTAGGAGTCGTTGAAGTAGCTGAACACCATGGAACCAGCGGTGCAGGCCAGAACGGCGACGATGGGGTCGATGCCGAGGGTTGTGACCAACGGAGCGGAGACGGCGGCTGCAGTGATCATGGCGACGGTACCGGAACCCTGGGCGATGCGCACGACGGTCGCGATGAGGAACGGGATGAGGAAGGCCGGCAGGTTGGTGGAACCGATCGCTTCGGCGAGGGCGTCGCCGACTCCGGAGGTGCGCAGAACCTGGCCGAGCGCGCCGCCGGCACCCGTGATGAGCAGAATGAGTCCAGCGGATGCTGCGGCCTCGGCGAGCCAGCCGTTGACCTTGCCGCGCGGCGTCCAGCGGGGGAGGAGCACGTAGACGGCGAGCAGCATGCCGATGATGAGTGCGATCACGGGGTTACCGATGAAGGCGAGGGGAATGACCCAGTCGGAGGGCGTGTAGTCGCCCGTGAGCGCGCCCTGTGTGCTCTTGTCAACGGCGGTTCCCACCGTGTTGAGCAGAATGAGCAGAAGCGGCAGGGCGAGGGGAAGCGCGGCGAGCAGAGCGTTGACGCGATGCGGCTTGGCGCCGGCGGGCGGCGTGCCGAGGTCGGGCTCTTCATCGGCGTCGAGCTCAGCAAAGAGTGCACCGGCGTCGGTCGAGTCAGCATCACGCTCGAGGGTTTCGGTGGCCGTCGTCGCGCTGCCGCCGTGCGATTGCTGTGTCACGGCCGCAGTGCCGTACACGGCCTGGCGAACCGCCGGGGTCACCGCGGACTCAAGCTTGGGACCGACCCACTTGGCATACATCACCACGACGGGCAGCAGCAGCACGGTGAAGATGCCGCCGACGATGATCACCATGCCGAGGTCGGCGCCGAGGATGCCGGCCACCGCGAGGGGACCGGGGGTCGGGGGCACGAGGTGGTGGGTGAGCGTCATGCCGGCACCGAGGGCGAGGGCGATGGTCACGTAGCCCCCGCGCTTGACCCGCGCGATTGAACGGGCCAGCGGGTTCATGATGACGTAGCCCGCGTCGCAGAACACAGGAACCGACACGATGGCGCCGACGCTGCCCATGGCCCAGGGTTCGCGGCCCTTTCCGAAGAGCTTCAGGAACGCCTGTGCCAGTGATTTTGCTGCGCCGGAGACTTCGAGGATCTTGCCGATTCCGACTCCCAGCCCGATCACAATACCGATCGACGCGAGGGTGTTTCCGAACCCGGTGGTGATGGCGGTGACAATCTCGAGGGCCGGTTGGCCGGCAACGAAGCCGGTTACCAGAGCCGCCGCGAGGAGGGCTGCAAAGGCGTCCAGGCGGGTGCGGAGCACCAGAACGATGATCGTCGCAATCCCTAGAACGAGAGCGGCGATGAGTCTTATATCCACAGTGATATCTCCTTGAGCAGGGCGAGGCCCGGCAGCAGCGCGCGGACCTTCCCAGTATGTCTAATGAAGATGCGCAAAGCAAGCGACTTAGTGAGTCATACTGCGCATTTCATCCACTTAGTGGGATTATTTACGCAAGTTCGGGGCGAGCGATCCCGACCCGCCGACTTCGCAATCTTGATCAGTGGGCGGTCATTCATGCGGCTTTCTGGGCAGAGGTGATCCATTGGGTCGCGGCTGAGCATTCGCGCGCATCGCCGTAGGTGTAGAGAGCCAGGGCTTCAAGCCCTCGGCGGTGTACCTCGTCGCCTTCAATGACAGCAATATCGCCGGAGTCAT
This sequence comes from Cryobacterium sp. M91, assembly GCF_002929615.1. NCBI lineage: Bacteria > Bacillati > Actinomycetota > Actinomycetes > Micrococcales > Microbacteriaceae > Cryobacterium > Cryobacterium sp. M91. The sequence goes on from NZ_PJJT01000074.1 coordinate 95,527, forward strand.
CGAGGCCCAGACGAGACTTTCTGGCCGCGCGGCTGGCGTCATGTGCGACCAATACGCCCAGTCCGCCGCCAGCGGAGAGGCCAAGCTCACTGGCCAGCACGGAAACGCAACGACTCTTGGCCTCGTCGCTTGCAGCTCGTCTCAGCGAGACCCGGTCCCGAAGGACCTGGCCCGCGAGCGCGCCTACGTCCAAGCTCCGGACGCGGTGCTTCAGTCGGCTCCGTTCGGTGCTGCTCAACTCAGTTGTCTTCCCCGTGGCGAGTAGGTCAAGAGCGGCCTTCTGTACCGCGTCTGTCCAGTTGCGGCCCCGGAATTTGTCAAGGCGAATGAGACCAGTGGGAGTTTAGGCGGCTAGGGCGTGTCTCCTAACCCAGTGGGTTGGTTGTGAGAGCATTTAGATGTGACTCGCACCGTTTTCCTTACTGATTCGCAGTGGTCGT
>NZ_PJJT01000053.1:0-13322 GCF_002929615.1 Cryobacterium sp. M91
GCTTAACCGCTGCCGGCATCTTGTTCGGTGCAAATCTGACCATTGGTTTCTCCCTGCTCGGGATTCGCAACGACCAGTAGAAACTGCCCGGCGTCCAACGGGCGGGACTGCCACGTCTGCATCTCCTCGATCACCGTGTCCGTGATCAGTCATTTCCTCGTTCAGAGCCGTCTCCAGGAACGTTTTCGTGAACTGGCCCAGCAGCCCGTCAGGACCGTCCAGAGCCAGGCCCTGCTCCTTGGCCAGGCGCACCCATTCCTTCGCCGCCAACGCCTCACGGGTCGGCTCAGATTTCGTCTTCTTCGTCACAGCATCAAGTGTCGTCATCACGGCACCTTTCCCGCCAGACCCACGTCCAGCGCGTCAGGCCGGAAACACCGTTTACGAGACAGTCCCACTAGGGGCCCAGGCGTCGCGGGATATAGCGTGAAGCCATGACGAACGGGTGGAATCGGAAGGCCATTGTTAGCGCCAAGCTCGTCACCATCTCGACCCCGATCGGGGGGACGCGCGCCTGCCAAGTGATGACGCGCTCTGGCGATAGGTCACTGCTTTCCAGGAGCTACTTGGGGACACGCTAAGTCTTAATCCACTGGTCCGCCTTGAGTGAGCGGCGGATTGAGGCTTCGTCATCTGCGGGCTAGGACTGTTGTCCGTGCCCGCCGAGCTGCACAGCAACATCCCGGCGCCCTTTAAATACGTTCTCACCGTTGACCTGAACTTCCTAGGAATCATCACCGCAGGTCTCTTCGCCCTCGTCTTACTCACTGTTTCCTTCCTGATTAGCACTCGTCGGGCTGCCGTGAAAGCTCAGGGACGTCAGCTCTGAGCGAGACCTCAATCCCGCAAGGGCGACTACCGAGTGAGCAGGGAACTGGACGATCGCACCGCGCGGTGCCATTCTGGTGTTGTATCAACCGAATGGAGACATGATGGTAAACGCTTCAGTCGTGAATGTGGCGGAAACCCGCGCACAGCCCCGCCGGATAGGTCTACCTGGCACCATCCTCGGTATCGGGTTGGGTGGATTCGTCGATGGGATCCTGCTGCATCAGATCCTGCAGTGGCACCACATGCTCACCAGCGCCGTGACCGCGAACATTGATATTGGGTCCTACCCGGCGGATACGGTCCCCGGTCTGCAAATGAACACGCTTTGGGACGGGTTGTTCCATACGGTCACTTGGCTCGCGGTACTGATCGGGCTGGGAATGCTTTACTCTCGCGTCACCGGATCCCGCGGCCGCGTCTGGGCCTCACGCGTGCTCTGGGGCTGGATCCTGGTCGGGTGGGGAATATTCAACCTGGTGGAAGGCATCGTGGACCACCACATCCTGGGGGTCCATCACGTGATCAGCGGGGAGTTCCAAACCTTGGCCGATATCCTCTTCCTTGTCCTCGGCGCGTTACTCGTAATCGGCGGATGGCTGTTGCAGCGTACCGGGCGCCCCATCGATCTGACCGACCACAATGATCGAACGCACTCCTTGAGGTGATGTCCGACACGCACGAGGCTCACGCCGGCCACGCCGCCACCGCCTTGGAGACGGCGGTTCCGCTGATCCTCATCGCCGCGGTAGCGCTCGGATACGTTCTCCTCGCTCATAACCGCGGTAAGGAACCACGCGGGTGGAGCAGCTGGCGGATCGCAAGTTTCCTCACCGGCTGCACTCTCCTCGCCCTGGGCTTATCCCCGCAGACCTCTCCATTTCCTCTCGGCGGGCTACCCACTCACATGTACCAGCACCTGCTCATCGGGATGTACGCGCCCATCGGGCTGGTCCTTGGCGCACCCATAACCCTTCTGCTCCGGTCCGTACCCCGAAGTCAAGGCAAGCTCATGCCAGGCCAGCATTTCCCGGCAGGTGTCGAGATAAAGTTGGGCGTGATGCGGTTTGTTCGTCTTTTTCCGTGGCAATCCGCGTGGGCTGGCCGGGACAATTGCAGGTCGGCGCAGCTCAGGCCGTGGTTTCGAAGACGCGCAGCCCAGTGCTGATCAGCGTCATGCACAGTACCCTCGTCCTCACTCGGGGGGGGGGNGGGGGGGATCGGCGCATGTGATTGAACCGTAACGTCGCGCTGCGCCCAGAGGGGAGTGCGGCCGTGCAAGACTGGAAGTTCACCTTCGCCTCCTGTTCTCACCTGTATCTGTATCTAGTTCCGCATCGGCGCCTCCAGTTGCGCCCGTGCCGGTGGCGGTGAATCGATGTGTGATCGAAGCGAAGAGGTTTTGATGTGTGGGATTTTCTAGGGGCTCAGTATGAGCAGATCCTGTTCAGCAGCTGGCAGCACTTCAGCCTCGTCGTGCAGTGCCTGATCTTGGCGACAGTTATCGCCGTCGTGCTGGCAGCCGCCGTCTATCGCAGTTCCGCGCTCACCGGGGTTGCCAACTCGGTGTCGGCCATTGGCTTGACTATTCCATCGTTTGCTTTCATCGGGCTGCTTATTGCGCCGCTCGGCTTCGGCGTTGTTCCGGCCGTCATTGTCGTGGCGTTCTTCGCTACGCTGCCTATTCTGCGCAATGCGGTCGTGGGCCTGTCGGGTATTGCGCCGTCGATCGTGGAATCCGCCCGTGGCGTTGGCATGAGTCGGTTCCGCACGCTCCTGCAGGTGGAACTGCCGATGGCGTGGCCGATCATCCTCACAGGCATTCGGGTATCCGCGCAAATGGTCATGGGAATCGCCGCGATCGCCGCATATTCCCTCGGCCCAGGCCTGGGCGGATTCATCTTCTCCGGCCTGTCCCGCCTCGGCGGTGCCAACTCCCTCGAGTCGGTGCTGACGGGCGTCATCGGCGTTGTCGTGCTCGCCCTCATTCTTGATCTTCTTCTCGTCGGCCTCGGCCGCCTGACCACACCCCGAGGTATCCGTGTCTGAACTCATTGCATCCACCAGCGCAGAATCCACCAGCACCGAAGATTCTCCGACCGGCATCACCGGTGCGAACATCCTGCTGGACCACGTCACCAAGCGTTTCCCCGGCCAGTCGCGCCCCGCCGTCGACGGTCTAACCATGGAGATCCCGGCCGGCAAGATCGTCATGTTTGTCGGCCCCTCAGGCTGTGGCAAGACCACCACCCTGAAAATGATCAACCGACTCATCGAACCGACCGAAGGTCGCATCGTCGTCGACGGTGACGATGTCACCAATATGAACGGCGATACCCTGCGCCGAGGCATCGGCTATGTCATCCAGGCCGGCGGGCTCTTCCCCCACATGACGGTGGCCACCAACATCGGCCTCGTGCCGAAAATGCTCGGCTGGGACAAAGCCCGCATCGCGGCCCGCGTCGACGAACTCCTCGAGCTCGTCTCCCTAGACCCGGCGCTCTACCGAAACCGGTACCCCAAGGAACTATCCGGCGGTCAGCAGCAACGCGTCGGCGTGGCGCGCGCCCTCGCGGCCGACCCGCCCGTGCTACTCATGGACGAGCCCTTCGGCGCCGTCGACCCGATCACCCGCCTGCGCCTGCAGGACGAACTGCTCAACATCCAGGAAGAACTGCAGAAGACCATCGTCTGCGTCACCCACGACTTCGACGAAGCCGTCAAGCTCGGCGACTGGATCGCCATCTTCAACGAGGGCGCCCAGCTCGAACAATACGACACCCCGGAACGCATCCTCGGTGACCCGGCCAACGAATTCGTCGAAAACTTCATCGGGTCCGGCGCCGGCCTCAAACAGCTCACACTCACCCGGGTGGCAGAGGTCGGGTTCGGCGACGCCGTCGTGGGAAACCCCGGCGAACGGGCAGCGGATGTCCTGGCCCGCCTCATCGACGCCGGCCACGGCCACGCGGTCATCGTCGATGAACGTCACCGTCCCATCCAGTGGCTCTCCCGCCGCAAACTCGGCCGCCTCAACGTCATCAGCAACGTTCCCGACCCGAAACTCCCCGTCGTCGGCTACCGTGCCACGCTCAACGACGCACTCGACACGATGCTCGTCTCCAGCGCCGGAGCCGCGCTCGTCACCGGCCGCCGCGACATGTTCAAGGGTGTCATTGACGTACAGACCGTCATGGACGCCATCACCCGGTCACAAAGCGCTGCCGTACTCGAATCGGACCAGGCACCCGTCGGACTAAACACCGGCGTGTTCCAAGCACAGGAGCCTGCCGCCGACGCCGACGCCGACCTGAGCGAGACCAATAGCAACGGCACCGACGTGCGGGCCAGCCAATGAGCACCCGCACCCTGAAAGCAGAAGCCGGCATCGCCGGCGGCGACTCCGCCGTCGAAACGCCTGGCGACCCGGCCGCGCCAGCCGTGCCGGTCAGTCAGGCTCGCGCGGTGTGGCACACCTGGCGGGGACTGGTCTACCAGCTGGCCGGTATCCTGCTCGCGTTCTTCGCGCTCGTCATCTGGCTACTGACGGCCAACCTGTCGCCGATCGAACTGACCACCCTCGCCCCGGACGCGCTCTGGGTTTACACCGTGGAGCACATCCAGCTCACCCTCCTCGCCGCGGTAATCGTATTGGTCATCGCGATTCCTTTGGGAATCGCCCTGACCCGGCGGCCCCTGCGGTTTCTGACCGCTGCGGTGCTCGCCATCGCCAACGTCGGGCAAGCCGCCCCCGCAATCGGCGTCGTCGTGCTGCTCGCGTTCTGGGTTGGCTTCGGCTTCTGGGCGGCGACGCTGAGCCTCGTGCTTTACGCGGTGCTCCCGGTGCTGCGAAACACCATGGTTGGCCTCCAGCAGGTCGACGCCCGCCTCATCGAAGCCGGACGAGGCATGGGCATGAGCTCCACGGCGGTGCTCTTTCGTGTGGAGCTCCCCCTCGCCGTACCAGTCATGCTGTCGGGCGTGCGTACCGCCCTCGTTCTGCTAGTCGGCACCGCAGCCCTAGCCACATTCGTCAACGGCGGCGGACTCGGCATCCTCATCACCACCGGCGTCAACCTCAGCCTCACCCCCGTGCTCGTCACCGGAGCCCTGCTGGTGGCGCTGCTCGCCCTCCTCATCGACTGGGTCGGCCGCGTCGTAGAACACGTCGCCCGCCCGAAAGGACTCTAGATGTACCGAACCTCTTCCCACACCCGTCCTCGCGCCCACCGCGGGCCCCTCGGCCGCTGGGGCCTCGCCACGGGTATCCTCGCCCTGTCCGCCGTCGCCCTGACCGGCTGCGGACTGCAGCCGGCGACCTCATACGTTCCCGCGGTCGGACCTGGGTCGATCACCCCGCTCGACGGCGCCGACGGCGTCAACCTCACAGTCACGTCCAAGAACTTCACCGAGCAGCTCCTGCTCGGCAAAATCGCCGTCCTCGCCGGGACCGCCGCAGGATTCGACGTCACAGACCTCAGTAACGTGCCCGGCAGCCAGCCGGCCCGCGAGCTACTTCTCTCTGGCCAGGCCGACGTGCTCTGGGATTACACCGGAACCGCATGGTTGACCTACCTCGGCCAGGCTGAAGTGATCACTGACCAGGACGAAATGTGGCAAGCCGTATACGACCTCGACATCAAAAACGGTGTCACCTGGGGCGCGCCAGCACCGATGAACAACACCTACGCCCTCGCCGTGCGCAGTGAGTCAGTCGCCAACCTCGGCAACATCACGGCCATGTCCGAACTTGCCGCGTTACCGGTCGCGGATCGCACCTTCTGCGTCGAAGCCGAATTCAACTCCCGGCCGGACGGGTTGAACCCCATGCTCGCCCACTACGGACTGGAACGTGGCACCGCCGACGGCGTGCCCGACAGTAACATCGGCATCTATGACACCGGCGCCATCTACAGCGCAACCGACAACGGCGCCTGCAACTTCGGCGAAGTCTTCACGACCGACGGTCGCCTCGACGCGCTCGACCTCACCGTCTTGACCGACGACCGCGCGTTCTTCCCGGCATACAACGTGGCACCGATCTTCTTCACCGAAACAATCAAGGCCCACCCCGGCCTGGAAAAGACCTTCGCCAAAATATCACCCAAACTCACCGACGAGGTTCTGCGCGGCATGAACCGTCAAGTTGACGTCGACGGCGACGAACCCGCCAATGTGGCCTACGCCTGGATGATCGACGAAGGTTTCATCACGGACCCGGCCTCCTAGGAGTCTGACCAGTACTGGGATGGAAGTTGGTGTTCAGGCTCAACGTGGCAGTAAATCCTCGCTCGTGAAACGCCTAAGGCCTGGTAATTTCAGTCAGGGTTCCCCGCGTTGCTTTCAGACTGTGAGTACTGCAAGCGTGGCGAGTGTGACGAAGGTCGGGCGCCCACTGACCCGCCCCTAGACTCGGGTGGTACTAAGGCCTACGAAGGTAGGTTCGCAATCAGGTCACACGTCCACGTTCAGCGAACGAGAAGCGCTGCCCGCTGAGAGGTTAGCGATGATGACGCCGTATTCTTTGAGCGCGCGCAAATGACATCGAGAGTCGATGAAGTCCCGGATCGCCAACATCCGCCATTAATGCACACAGGGGTCGGCAGTCGCCGCGGAATGGCTGACCACAGACCGGAGCACGGATAGAGTCAACGAGCATGAGCATTGAGGGCGCGAATGACTCCCCGATTGACGCGTTCGAGCGCTCGTGCGACTCGTGCGGCCGCGAGGAGTTGCTCAACGCGCACGACGCCTACGCGGTCGGCTAGGACCACCCACCCAACATGGGAACCTTTGGCGTGGTCTCCCCGCGCACATGCCCGGACTGCACGATCGAAAAAACCGTGTGGTGGGCAATCGTGATGGACGAGCGCAGAATGGACTAGCTAGAACCCCACCAACTCAACGTCGTCGGTCGCATCCTCAATGAAGTTCCGCCGGGCACCGAAGACGTGCGGCGGACGCCTCCCCTGCCCTAGTTGCGTTCGGGAGATGTATTTCGATGCAGCGGCGGCGATTGGCGGATTGTGTCCGTCAGGTTTTCATCCAATGACCTAACCGTTCTGAATCTGTCAATCCTCTGGGAGCTCTTCAGCCAATGTCTAAGAGCGGTTCATCAGATCCATTCATATTCGAGAAGAACGCGCACCGCTCAAGCCAGTTGGATTTTCTGAGGTCATTTTCCACGCTCGCAACGTCGCCGAAGTATCTCTAACAGGCCTCTTTTAACGAGTTTCGAACACGCCCCTGACAGCGCCGAGGGGCGGATAGGCCCATAGATCTCCGACGAGGCGGTCCGACGTCTCGCGGACCGTGGCCCATTTGGCGAAAGATTCTAGCTACTTCATCCAAGCGCTCACCGACATGATCACGGCGATGAAGCCGATGGAGAGGCTGACCCACAACGAAGTGCGATTCTTGATTAAATCGGGCTCGTTCACCGCCCACGAGTTGACCGAGACTTCGGCGTCCGTCGACAAGTGCGCCCGTCAAGTTTTTGAGACAATCTGATTGATTTTTCTTCTATGCCGCAATCGTTTTACGGCGATCGCGGTGAGCGGCCAACGCTGCGGCAGGTTGCAGCCCTCCATTGTGTGAATGAGGGCGCCGCCGGTTGTACCAGGATTCGATGTATTCCATCACCGCGGTCCTCTCGGCGAGGTGATTCTCGAAGTCGTGCTGGTAGTACATTTCGGTCTTCATGTGCGAGAAAAAACTTTCGGCCACAGCGTTGATGCTCCTATAGTTGTCAATTGATATTTTGGGTTTCCTTTTGCTCATGCAGCCAGTCTCGGAATTGGCTAGCAAGGTTGTCGTCGTGGCTGCGGCCTCGTTCGATTCGGGAGAGGGTGCCAGGCCAGGTGTTGAAGTGGCCTGCGGCCTCGCGGAGGGTGATGTGGAGGTCTTCGCGCGTGATGCGTAGGTCGGTGATCGAGGGCGCCGCGTGTGGGTTGGTGAGTTGACGGTAGAGCTCCCGGGCGACGTATCGTTTTAGGCAGCGCATGATTTCCTTTTTGGTCTTGCCTTGAGCCGTTCGTCGGGCCGCGTATTCTCTCGTCCGGGAGTCGGTCGCGAGGCGCGAGACGACGACATGGTGGATTGCCGCTTTGGCGGCTCTGCCGCCGCCGCGGCTGAGGCGATGCCGGCTCGTCTTTCCGGATGACGCTGGAATGGGGGCGACGCCGACAAGGGCCGCGAACTGCGCTTCGGTGGCGATGCGTTCGGGGTTGTCGCCGACGGTGACGAGGAGCTGGCTCGCTACTTCGATGCCAACGCCGGGGACGTCCCGCAACAGCGGCGCGCAGTCCCGGATGATCTCTGCCAGCGCTTTATCGGTGTCAAGAATCTCCCGCTCGAGAAATTGGTATCGGGCGGCGAGTTTCTTCAAAGTCAAGGCCGTCGCGGTGTCAGGGGCGGTGAGGTTTCCCATTGGACGGGAGCGCTCCAACGCCGGGATGAGTTGCGCGCTGGTCAGTCCGCGAAACCTGCTGCGCACTTGCTCGGGAGCGGAGACTAGGATTCCCTTGATCTGGTTGATGGCGATGGTGCGGGCCTTCATCGCTGAGCTGCGAGCCCCGCGGAGGACGCGGAGGCATTCGACGGGGCCGTCTTTGGTTTTCGGCGTCGACGTGCCTCGTTCAGCTAGGACTGATTCCGCTGCTTGGTAGGCGTCCAACGGATCCGATTTTCCGCGTAGGCGCCGCGCCTGGCGGTTGGGTCGGTTGACCTCGTGGACGGGCAGCCCTGCTGTCCTCAGCACTCGACTCAGTTCAGCCCCATAACTGCCGGTCCCTTCGACGCCAACGCCGATGACCAGGCCGAAGTGGGTGATGAACGAGAGGATCTTCCGGTAACCAGATCCGACGGCCAGGAATTCTTCAGCAGCGAGGTGTTTGCCGTGCTCGTCGATGATGGCGACGTAGTGAGTATCGGAGTGCGTGTCGACGCCGACGATGATATTCGGTATGTCTGTTGCCATGATGAAGTTGCCTTTCCTTCGCGTTCATCTGGGTAAAAGATGGGCACGTTGGCCAGGTGGGCAGACAAGACGGTAATGGGAATTCGCTTCAGGCTCCTATAAAGTCATGTCCGCCTGGTCAGCGCACCGTGAGCAGCCTTGAGACCGCGGACAGATCACGTAAAAGACAATCCTTGGAAGGACGTCACTCAGGGTTAGGGTCACGCAGCCTCAAGACTCTTCTCATCATTACCGTCCCAACACACGCCGACGGCTCCCATCGACTGCGTGACCGTATTCGCGGCGCACCATTTCTGGAACGGGCCGGACGTATATTGGGTGCCGCGATCGCTGTTAAGCCGAATTCGGCTTAATTCCGATTATGCCGAGGATGACGCTAAGCCGAGGAACCGTGTCGATGCTGGTTATTTGCGGGGAACAGCGTTTGGTTTGTCGGCTTAGCGTCGCCGTCGATCAGCGGAGTGTGTAGAGCATTTGCAGTTTCTCCTCGCTGAGCCAGGTGTTGTCGGCGATGTTGATTTCAGGAGTGGCGGCTTTCATTGCCGCGGTCATCATGTCAAGAGTGGCGAAGGCGTAGAACGCGGAGGTGGTGCTCATGCTTTCGTGGCCGAGGAGTTGCATGATGATCGGCAACGGGATGCCCTGTTTGTAAAGGTCCATCGCTTTGGTTTTGCGCAGCATGTGGCAGTGCAGCCGAATCGGAACCGTCCGACAGTTCTGCCTGGCGAGGTTGCCTGCGGTGGCCAGGATCGCCGAGACACTGTCGGCTGACAGCCGGGTTGGCTGCCCGAGGTGGGAGCTGTGGAACAGCGGACGCGTCGCCGGGAGCCGCGCGAGGTTGGGATGGAACTTCGCGAGATAGACCTGCAGGTGTTCGACCGTTTTATCGCCCAGTGGGACGATGCGGCTTTTGGCTCTTTTCCCGGTCAAGGTCAGGTGCGCCGGCGTTGCCAGGGTCAGGTCCCCGAGGGTGAGGGCGGTGAGTTCGCTGACGCGGGCGGCGCTGTCATAGAGAAGGATCAACAGCATCCGGTTGCGGCGGGACTTCGCCGTGGAGCCGTCAAAGGCAGCGAGGACCGCGGCGGTCTCGTTCGCCTCAAGGTATTCGATCGGTTTGCGTGGTGCCGTCGGTGCTTTCAAGGTCTTCGCGGTGTCGTGGAGGGCGACGAGGGTCAGGTCTTCCTGGGCTGCGAAAGCCAGGAATGCTGTGATCGCAGTCAGCCGTAAGCTGACGGTTTTGGGCTGGTAGTGCTTCGTTTCGCGCATCCAGGTGAGCCACTCTTTCAGCATCGGCCGCTCGAGATGAACGAAGCTGATGTTCTTGCGGTTCAGCTGCTTTTCATCGGTGAGGAAGCTGACGAAGCACTCCAGGGAGATGCGGTAGGCCTCGATGGTTCTCGGCGAGAGGGCGCGGACTCTGGGCATGTAGTCGTGGAGGTAGTTGCGGGCGAAGCCCCAAAGGTTCGGCGTCGAGGTGAGGGGGTCGCGTTTCATCAGAAGCCCACTTCGGGCAGCAGCTGGTCGCTGTCGCGGGTGATGGCGGCGTAACTGTTCATGAAGTCCGGCGAGGTATGGACGTAGTAGTAGGTGCTGTCCAAGGACGCGTGGCCCATATATCGGGCCAAATAGGGCAGCATCGCGTTGACGTCGGTGCCGTCGGCCATCCACCGCTGAAGGTTCGCGTAGGCGAAGTGGTGCCGGAAATCATAGGAACGCGGCCGCTTCCCCTCCAAAGTTCGCGTCAGTGCAGCCTTGTCCCAGATGCGGTTGAAGATTATCCCGACCGCCACCGGGGTCACGGGTTTCCCCGTCGGCATGACGAAGAACGAGGCCCGATCGCCTGCGATAACGCCGCGGGTGCGGGCATCGCAGCCAGCCAGAAGCTCCACGAGTTCACCGGTGAGTGGCAGCCGCCGGTCGCGGTGCCCTTTCGATGCGAGTACTTCGATCACACCGTCGTCCAGGTGGACGTCGTGCGGGGTGAGGTGGCGGACTTCTCCGGTGCGCAGCCCGCAGGAGTGCATCAGGGCGAAGAATGCGACGGCCTGCCATGTCCACGGCGACGAACCCTCTATCCGGGCGGCGGCCTGGAAGAACAACCTGATTTCGGCATCCGCCAACAGGTAGGGCTGCGACCGGACAAAACTTGTCTTCCAATGATCCGACAACACATAGGCGTTGTCATTGCCATTGATATGCGCCCACCGGCCGAAATCCCGAATGTAGGACATCCATGATCGGTAAGGTCCCGGCCGGGATGATTGCAGGGCCGTCACCCAGCCCTCGATCTTCGCCCGGTCGAGATTCGCCAGAGAATGGTCGGCGCAGTATCGGTCGAACTGTTTCAGATACCAGATCCGGGACGCGCCGTAACAGCCCATGCTCGACTTGAACGCGAGGTAGCCCTCCAAATCGGCGGCGAACACGCTGGTGAAGCCGTGCCCGCTCATCATGCGGTCCCTGCCGGCATCGGGTGCACGCAGGCGCGCATCTGCTCGGTGTCCTCGCCCAAATACACGTTGGTGGAATCCGGAGACGAGTGGCCCAGAATCGCCGAGATCGTCGGCAGCGGCATCCCCGCGCGCAGCAGCTTCGTCGCCGCGTGGTGACGCAACTTCCGGGTGCCCACTTTGGTCTGCGTCACCCCGGCGGCCCGAAACGTCCGCCGCGTGATCGCAGAGATCGACGCATGGTCCGCCAACGCGAGGTGCGGGGCCAACGACCGCAGGAAAACGTTTGGGATGTTGGAATGCGGTCGGTCGCCCAACACATACTCGGCCAGCTTGCCGAGGACCACCGCAGGCAGCGGTAACGTCAACGGGTTGCCCGTTTTCTGCTGCACGATACCGAGCGTGGAGCCGCGCCAATCGATGTCCTTCAGCCGCAACGCAATAAGGTCGCAGGCACGCAAGCCCGTCACCAATGCCAGCAACGTAATTGCCGCATCCCGGGCAGGAACATCGCTGCCGGTGCAGGCCCGAACCACCAGTAGCTCGTCACGTTCGGCAAGTTCGGGAACGAGCTGGTACCACCGCCGGATGCGCGCCATCGTCAACGCGTCAAGTAAATCCTGCCGACGTGTAAAGGTGAGGAACGGCCGGAAGTTCGTTACTGCCGACCACATCGCTGATGGCGCCCACCGATCGAGCAACGATTCCAGATATCCGAACATGGTGGTGCCATCCGCTTCTTCCCATGACGTGATCCCGCTTGCTTCCAAAAAGAGCAGGTATTCACGGGCTGCGCGACCGTAGGCGCTTCGAGTAGATACGGCCAGGCCGCGGCGTTCAACCTCGTCCGACCACGCATCCGCCAGGGCGACGAAGGCGGCGCTCTGAGGAACCACAATGCCAGCGCTGCGGGTTCCCTTCACCAGGCTCACCCGCCCGGTCGCCACATACGAATCGAACACGCTCACCAGCCGGCCATAATCGAAGCGGCACTGGACACTGAAGCGGCCCGTTCTCGGACTCGTCGTCATCGAGGCGAACTCCGCCCCCAAAGCCGGCGTGTAGCGGCCGTCATCCTTCTGCGCCAGCACTGCCAACCATCGAATCGACTTCTGATAGTTGCCAATCGTCGACTCTTTATAGCTGGCCGCTCTCAACGCCTCGACAACGACGACACCAATGTCATCAACCATCGTTTCCATAGCATTTTCCCTTCATCGCGCATCTGGACACGATGAAAATAACGCTGGTTGAGGCATTGCACTAAACCGAGAAAACTGCAGCCATCCCCAGTAAACTTCTGGCGTCGGAACAGTTCCTCGGCTTAACGTCATCCTCGGCATAATCGGAATGAAATATGGCGCCGTTCGGGTCGAGATGGCCGTGGTCGCGAGCCATCTCCAGTGCGTCGATGATCAAGCTGGTGCGCATGTGACTGGCCATGGACCATCCGACCACCATCCGGGTGCAGAGGTCGATGACGGTTGCCAGATACAGCCATCCCGAGCCGGTCCGCAGGTAGGTGATATCGCCGCAGAATCGAGTTCCCGAGACAGTCGCGATGAACTCCCGTTTCCCGTCCCCGTCGAGCATGTGATTGCGGATGTGCTCGGTTCGAGCGTCTGGGTCAACGGTCGTGGTCTTCTTCCACGCCCGCATCCGCACAGCCCGCAGACCGCGGCCGGTAAGGATCGTCCCGACCGTGCCGCAGGCGATGCTGACGCCTTCCTGACCAAGAATGGTGGTGATCTGGTCCCGGCCGGCCATGCCCTTCTCACGCTCGTAGACCCGCACCACGTGCGCGTCAAGCACGGCGTGCCGCACCTGCGTCGGCGTCGGCGTCGGAACAGCTGGCCGCAGCGAGCGGTAGAACGATGCCCGTGAGACCTTCAGCTTGCGGCACATCCAGTCAATAGGAAAGGAGGCCTTCTCCGCCAAGATAAACACGAAATAGTCGTTTATCGTTGCTTCGCTGCGGGTCATGTCCCCTTGAGTGGATGCTCCTATTGATGTCAAGCGGCCTTTGGGGTGGGATTCGATTGTCGGGATTGGTCGTCGAGCCAGGC
>NZ_PJJT01000050.1:0-10111 GCF_002929615.1 Cryobacterium sp. M91
GCGTAGTGGCTCACGAGCCACCTCCTTCTTTCACGGTAGGACTACTGTTCCGGAAATTGTCACGTAATACGAGCCAATCATGTTCGCGGAAATTGTCAAGGCGAATGAGGCCAGCGGGAGTTTCGTCGCGGGGTAGTCCACTTACTCCGCTGGGGTGATCAGCGGGCTGGCTTGTGAATTCATCGAATATCCGACGTGAAGGTTGGGTGGCGTTCAGCAACAATTTTCTCGAACCGTTTGGACGCTGCGCTCGGGATGCACTCGTTGGGGTCAGCTCCCGAAACGGAATAAATAGCACGCTAAGAGCTTCCCTGTTTATCTCAGTTGCCAAAGTCCACGTTTCACACCGCCTGGGAGGCAGCCCTACCGGCGGCAGCACAACGGAAGCCGCGGCGCAGTCGAAGCTCTCTCCCCTTACAGCGGAAGGGCGGCGCGGCCGTCCTCAGTTCTGTCAGGGCGGAGCCGCTGCGCGGCGCTGTTCTTCTGATGCTTTTTTGACCATTCCGGCCGGTCATCGTAGCTCCCTGCGCGGCTGCGTTCCCAGAATTTCAGACGCGGTCGCACGCTCCCTTATTTCGCCTGAAATTCTGGGCACTCCACCGCTTCGGTCGCTATCGATTTCTCTCGCCGGAAGGCAAAAAAACAAGTTGTCCGAGGAGAAAGAGAGAAATGCCATGACGTACGACTACGAGAACACCTATCCGCGCGTCCGGTACGCCGACGGGTGCGCGTGCAGCGGATGCCAAAGCCAAGGCCGCGTCGACACCCAGCCCGACGAAACGTGCACTGTTACCCGCTACGCCGACAGCAACGCCTAACGAGGAGACTCATCATGACCATCACCCACACCACCCAGCTCCGTGCCCTCCGCATCGGCTTTCTCAAGGAGCTTGAACCTACCCTCATCGACTCGGCCCGCATCGTAGAGGCTCTGGACGAGAGCGTCGGGTGCAACAACTTCGACGTCGTCGGCCTCGAGGAAGACATCGACCTGTTCGTCGACGATGACGGCGCCCTCAACGGGTCACGGCTCAACCTGCGCGCGACCATCATTGCCCACCTGCTCGGTAAACCCGCCGTGCTCTTTGGTAACGCCGTTGCGCTGAGCTGTGACCCGGCGACGGGCGAGAGCATCAGCCTGACCGACGCCCAGGTGCACCGCCTCACCGCCGGAATCGCCACCCGCCCCGCCCCGACCATCATCGACCAACTCGCAGTCGGCCTGAGCGCGTTCCCCGGACTCGTCGCCATGCTCCGCCGCCACTAACCAACTCACGGCTGGCCTGACCCCGTCAGGCCAGCCGTGAGGGGACGGGCCCCCTCACACTCCCCCACACAGAACAAAACCATGGAACGGCGGCGCGGCCGCCCTGCTGTTCTGCCAATCCGGAGCCGCTGTGCGGCGCTGTCTTGTGATGCTTTTTTGACCATTCCGGCCGGTCATCGTAGCTTCCTCCCGCGTCTTCGTTCCGGGCTTTCGCGGCATATCCTCACTCGCTGCGCTCCCTGCGGTATTCCACGACCCTGCACTACACCGCTCCCGGTCGCATCGATTTCTCTCGCCGGAAGGCAAAAAAACAAGTTGTCCGAGGAGAGAGAAGAGAACATGAACGCATTGACCATTACCCACACGCACGCTGAGGGCACCCTGATCGACGGCACCAGCAAAGGTGACGGGACCGCCGAGGTCCTCAAAGCCAGCGGGTGGCGCTGGGGGCGCAGCATCAGCGCCTGGTTCGTCCCCCAGTCCCGCGACCGTCTCCCCAAGCTCGGCACAATCGAGCGCACCACCACAGCGTTGGAGGCCGCAGGTTTCGCTGTCACCACCAGCCTCGACAGTACCCACCGCCCCACAGCCGAGGTCGAGGCCGGGAAGGTGCAGCGGCAAGCCGACCGGGTTGACGCGCTCGAGCACAAGGCCGACCGCAAGGCCACCGCCGAAACGGCCGCGTGGGACCGTGAGCACGTCGCCCTGCGGCGGCTGCCCGAAGGCGGCGAACCGATCAAAATCGGCCACCACTCCGAAACCCGCCACCGCAACGCCATCGCCAAGGCCGACCGAGCCACCCGCGCCGCCCTCGATGCGACCGCCGACACCCAGCACGCGCAGGCACGCGCCGACGCCGCCACCCACACGACCGAGGCCCGCTACTCCCCCATCACCGTCGCCAACCGCATCGAAACGATGGGGGCCGAGCTCCGCAAGCTCGAACGACGCATCATCGCCCCGTGCTACGACGACGAACGCGGGTACATCGACGCGACCGAAGCGCAGAAGCAGGCCCGAGCGGACCAGCTCGCGCCGCACATCGCAGAAAAGCGCGACCAGATCACCTACTGGGAAGCCGTCAGAGCCGAACAGATCGCCACTGGACAGGCCACCGGCCACAGCCGCGACACCGTCCAGAAGGGCGACCGGGTCAAGATCCGCGGGCACTGGCGCCAAGTCGTCCGCGCCAACGCCAAGACCGTCAGCGTCACCACTGACTACAGCTGGACCAGCACCGCCCCGTACGCGGAGATCCAGCAGCACCAGCGCCCCGAGTAACCCGGACCACAACGGCCGGCCCGCCCAGAGCCGGCCGTGAGGGGACGGCGCCCCCTCACACTCCCCCACTAGGTGAACCCGGCCAAGGCCGGCCCACAANGCCGGCCCACAAGGAACCGGCTACGCCGATCCGTTCCAATTCAAAACTTTTCTTCCCTTGGTGGCCGGTCATCGTAGTTCGCTCCGTGCCTACGTCACCCACAATCTCGCACGCGGTCGCAAGCTCCCTTATTCGGGGGTTGAGCCGCATTGGAACGGTCAGTCACGTTTAGATGCCTGTCGGGCATGAGCTGGCGTGATTGGTCGTTCCGATGGGGGTCGTTTTGTGTTCCGGCGGGGGCGTAGGTTCGTCAGATGCCGGTGGAATTTCTGACTGATGATGAGGTCGCTGCGTACGGGCGGTTTACTGGTGCGCCGTCGCGGGCGGATCTGGAACGCGTGTTCTTCCTGGACGACGAGGATCGGACCCTGGTCGGTGTCCGGCGTGGTGGGCATTCTCAGCTCGGGTTCGCGTTGCAGCTGGTGACGGTCCGCTGGATCGGGACCTTCCTTGAGGACCCGGTGGATGTGCCTGTCGTGGTGCTGGACTTCGTCGCTGAGCAGCTGGGTGTTGATGACTCGTCCCGGGTGGACGAGTACACGAGGCGGCGTACGACGGCGTTCGAGCATCAGCTGCTCATCCGTCGCGTGTACGGGTGGGTGGACTTCACGGTCGTGGAAGCGGACTTCGTTGCGTGGGTGTCGGCGCGGGCCTGGACGTCGGGTGACGGGCCGAAGGCGATCTTCGCCGACGCGTTGGGCTGGTTGCGGCGGCGCAAGGTACTGCTTCCCGGGGTCACCACCTTGGCGCGTCTGATCGCCCGGCTCCGCCAGGAGGCCGCCGAACGGTTATGGGGCGATTTGGAGGCGTTGGTGACCGGAAGCCAGCGATATGTCTTGGAGCAGTTGTTGGAGATCTCGCCCGGGTCGCGGGTCTCGGACCTCGAGCGGTGGCGCAAAGGTGTGACGCCGCGCGCTTCGGGTCCGTCGATCATCAAGGCGTTGGACCAGGTCGCCGAGGTCACCAGTCTGGGGCTGGCGCGGGTGGGCGCGGAGAATATGGTGCCGCAGCAGCGGCTGGATGAGCTGGCGAAGTACGGGATGCGGGCGGATGCCTCGACGCTGCGCCGGCACCCACCCGGCCGCCGAGTGGCGACTTTGCTGGCCACGGTGCGGCATCTGGAGGGTAAGTCGATCGATGATGCTCTGGAGTTGCTTGACCTGTTGATGGTCACCGAGCTGCTGAACAAGGCGCGAAGCGCCTCGGACAAGGACAAGGTCCGCACGCACCCGCGGCTGGCGAAGGCATCAGCACGGCTCGCCGCGGCGGTGGAGGTGCTGTTCGCCGCCGAGGGGTGGGGCGAAAAGGTCCAGATTGGGCAGATCTGGGAGGCCATCGAAGAAGTCGTCTCCCGAGAGCAGGTACGTGCCGCGTTGATGGTGGTCAGCGAGAACGCGCCTCCCGTTGACACCGACGAAGGCGATGACTGGCGCACCGAGCTGGTCAAACGCTTCCCCACGGTGTCGGGGTTCCTCAAGGTTCTGACCCAGGTCATCACCTTCGGGGCCAACGCCGAAGGTGCGCCTGTGTTGGCGGCGATGACAGGAGTGGCTGATGTCCTGGCCCACCGCAGTCGGCTGGCCGCTCCGCTGATCGGCGGCAACTTGATCGACGTCGCCGTCGTCACGGGGCCGTGGAGGCGACTGGTGTTCGGGCATCCCGCCTACGAGGGCGGCGCGGTGAACCGGCACGCCTACGCCCTATGTGTCTTGGAACGGTTCTGGAGATGCCTCAAACGGCGGGAGATCTTCGCGGAGACATCCACGAAGTGGCGCAACCCGCAGGCTGCGCTCCTGGATGGTGAGCGGTGGCAGTTGATGCGGACCGACACGCTCACCGCGCTCGGACTGCCCGAGTCCCCGGACGCATTATTGGCCGAGCATGCCCGGGCGCTCGATGCCACCCTGCGCGAGGTCGGCGGGAGGCTCACCGTCAATCCCGACGCGCGCGTCGATGAGGACGGGAGAATTCATCTCACCGGCCTCAAAGCCGTTGAGGAGCCGCCCTCCTTGGTAGACCTACGCTCACGTACCACCGCAATGTTGCCGCGCGTGGAACTGCCCGAGATGATCCTCGAGGTCATGGGGTGGGTGCCCGAACTGCCGGCAGCGTTCACGGCTGCATCCGGAGGGCAGGCCCGGATGGGTGATCTGCCCCTGTCGATCGCCGCATGCCTGACGGCGCACTCGTTGAACGTCGGGTACCGGCCGATCGCCAAGAAGGGCGTCCCGGCCCTGGAACGGTCCCGGTTGTCGCACGTCTACCAGAACTACTTCCGCCCGGAGACCCTCTCCGCGGCCAACGTCCCGCTCGTCGACGCGCAGGCCGCTCTCCGATTGGCTCAGGCGTGGGGCGGCGGACTGGTCGCGGCCGTGGACGGGATGCGGTTCGTCGTGCCCGTTCCTGCCGCGTTCGCCCGCCCGAACCGCAAGTACTTCGGCTCCAAGAGAGGCATGACCTGGCTGAACGCCATAAACGATCGGGGCATGGGTCGCGGAGCCAAGATCGTCTCAGGCACGATTCGTGACTCGCTACACATGGTCGACGTCATCTTCGGCTTCGACGGCGGCGCGCTGCCTGAGATTGTCGTGACCGACACTGGCTCGTACAGCGACCTTGTCTTCGGGCTGCTCGAGCTCCTGGGCATCTCCTACCGTCCGGCCCTGGCCGACTTGCCCGACCAGAAGGGCTGGCGCATCAACACTGGCGCAGACTACGGCCCGCTGGACACCTTCGCCCGCGGCAAGGTCGACCTCGGCAAGATCCGCAGAAACTGGGATGACATCGTCCGCGTGGTCTCCTCGATCTACACCGGATCGGTGCGCGCGTACGACGTTGTGACGATGCTGCAACGCGACGGACATCCCACCGCGCTCGGCGAGGCAATCGCCACCTACGGGCGAATCTTCAAGACGCTGCACATCCTGACCTATATCGACGTTGATGAGTCCTACCGCCGCGATATCAAAGACATCCGCAACCTTCAAGAGAACCGTCACTCCCTCGCGCGCAAGATTTGCCACGGCAAAAGGGGTGAGCTCTACCATCACTACGAGCGCGGACTAGAGAATCAGCTGGGTGCTCTCGGACTGGTCCTGAACTGCGCCACCCTGTGGACCACCCGCTACCTCGACGCCGCCGTCACCCAGCTCCGTGACCAGGATTACCCGATCCGGGAAGAAGACCTGGCCAGGCTCTCACCCTTCGTGCATTCCCACCTTGGCGTGCTGGGCACCTACACCTTCGCCACTCCCGACCTCGCCCCCGGCAAAATCCGCGACCTCCGCGATCCCGACGCGCCCGAAGAGGACGAGGCCTGAGGCCAGCTCCGAGGAGCGGCCGCCGCGACAACCCTCAGCGTGCCCTGTCGGCAACGTTCATCAAGCGACCGTCTGCCGAACACCGCCACGACCCCCTCGGAGACGGCCTCACACCGGCTCCAGGTGTTCATTAACTACTAGCGTTCACATGAACGGCAAATGACGTTTGATGAACGAAAGGTGACGCACCATGACTCTCATCGGCCTCGTCCGGGTCAGCACCGACAAACAGAACACCCGCCGCCAGCACGACGCTCTCGACCCGATTTGCTGGAAAGTATTCGAAGAGAAGATCAGCGGAACCCTCGCCACCGAGAACCGACCCATCCTCCTCGAGGCGTTGTCCCACGTCCGCCCCGCCGACATGCTCACCATCCAAGAAGTCGACCGTCTCGGCCGTAACCTCCTCGAGGGCCTGATCGTCCTCAACGACCTCTTCCAGCGCGGCATCGCGGCCGGGGAACACTCCCAACGATCCCTCATCCTCGACATCGCTCTCGCTCTGTCCGAGGACCGACACCGTGATATCGCCCGCAAGACCAAAAACGGGTTAGAAGCCGCACGTCGCCGCGGTCACGTCGGCGGCCGGCGACCAGTCGTCGACGACGACAAGCACGCCGCCATCCTCGCCCGCCGCGCACGCGGCGAATCCATCCGCACCATCGCCACCGCCGTAGGAGTCTCGATCGGCGTCGTCCACAAGACCCTCACCCAGCCCACACCTACGCCCGACTGAGGCCGCGAAATCCGCCAACTCAGGCCCGCGAGACACCCAAACGTGACTGACCGTTCCAATGCGGCTCAACCCCCGAGTTCTGACGGCGGAAATGCCGCCGAATGGGAGCTTATCCACAAGTTTTCCACAGCCTCTGACACAGTCCGGTCACAACCACTTAATAACCCCCGCCCCCCCTCCGAACTTTTTACGCTCAGGGTTGAGTTGGTGCGCACGATCGAGCATCAACTGACCGACCAGCTCCATGACCTTTTTACTCGTCAGGGGTTGGGGCACCTTGCGGGGAGGATCTATGCCCTTCTTCGTGAGCACGCGACCCTGACAATCGATTCTGCTGCGCGGCTGCTGGGGGTGTCCTCTCGTCACACGGGGACGATTTTGAGTCGGCTCCGCCGACATCGACTGATCATTAAGCACGCGGAGGGGTGGGCTCGATCGCGTCGGGATGTGCGTACCGTGGCGGCTCGTGTTTTGGGTGTTGAGGGGATGCTTGCTGTTCGGCGTGAGGTGTATGGGGCGGAGCGGGTGGTGTGGGCGTGGTGGCAAGCCGAATATGCCACGATGACGAGCACGCCGAGGCAGCGGCCGCGCCGGCCCCACGTGTCGAGCCGGCCACTGTTTGAGGCGAGCACCCCGGGTGAGCGGGTGTGGCCGCGCTATCCGCGTTCACCGGATGGTCGGGCCGACCATCGCCAGGCGCGCGAATATGTCGACGACGGGGTGCTCAGCCCGGAGAGTCGTTGGCAGCTTTCCGTCGCGTAAAGTCAGGGTCTGACCAGTAGTGGAATAGTGGTTGGCGTTATTTGAGTTCACGGTGGCGCAGAGACGATCTGGGACCTGAGGGCGTGCGATTATGGGAACTTTTGGTTATCTATTCCGTGTTGTGAGCTGGTTCAGTGTCTTCACTATGGTGAGGGTATGGCATCTGTGACGGATCGAATCAAGGAAACTAAACAGCCGCGCGGTGGCTATATTCGTGCCCGAGCAATGGAGAGGATCCAGCTTGGGGGCGGCGGTATTCAATTACTTGATCACAAGGTAGAGAATGTTTATCCCGGCACGGTGGGGATGGCGGTGGATTATCTGTCGCGCCTCGCCAATGGCGCTGAGCCGGGCGACGCCTTCCGGATCTCGATCCTGGGCACGATCGGGCTGCACTCTGACGCGTTGATGAGTAATGGTCTCGACATGACGAGGCTGAGCTCGGGGGTCGACGTAGACTACCTGCGCGGTGAGTCGTCGGTTGGGCACATGGCGTACCTTTCCGATGCTCTGGATAGGTTGGAGATCTTGCGGTCGGGCGTTATTCCGGATGATGACGCGATCTGCGCCGCAGTGCACCTGGTCGGTTACGATGTCGCACACCGGGACCCGGATTTCTATGAAGGTAAGCACGCTGTTCCCGATGCCGTCACGATTGCGCACATCCGCACCATGGTGGAAAGGTCTGTGTCGTTCTTTGCCGGGTACGGTCCGATCACAGGGAACGGTTTTTGGCCGGTCAACGTACTGTCGAGGACAGAGCTGGTGGACTCAGGCGACGGTGATTTCCTTACTGCAGACACGCTGTGGGACTTCAAGGTGTCGGTGAATCCACCGAGGAAGAACCACACATTGCAGTTGCTCATCTATCTCATCATGGGTCAGCGATCGGGTCAGGAACAGTTCGAGCAGATCACGCACCTGGGGATCTTTAACCCCCGGCTGAATCGAGTGCATCGGATTGCACTCGATGAGGTTCCCTCCGAGGTCGTGGGAGAGGTTTCTAGCGACGTGATCGGCTACGCGTAGCGGGTGGCTTGTGAAAAAGTCAAATATCCGACGACTGCGGAAATTTTCACTGAATGCAGGCGGCTAGCCGTGCTCGTTGGGCGCCAAAGAAATCCTGAAAGTAAGGACTTCTCGGGCTGGCGCATCGCTCAGCGTGGCATTCGTTACGCGGTCTGAGGAGGATCGGTACGGAAATTCACGCTAAGGGGTTCGGTGGCTGTTGACTTGGTAGCATGGCGGTCGATTTTCTAAGTGATGAGCAGGCCGCCGGGTTGGGGTCAGCTCACGAAACGGAATAAATAGCACGCTAAGAGGTTCCGGGCCTGTGCAACGGTCGGAGTTTTCCAGTTTTGGGTTGGCGGGGATTGGTCCAGATGTAGTCGCACAAGCGCGCCCTGCAGCCGGGGAGGGAAGTCGACGACGAGGTCCCGGAGAGGGACTGGTATTCCGAAGTGATCCCGAGATGGACAGCGAACCCCAACCGGTTAGCGGAGCCGCCGGCCAACGATCGTCAGAGTCTTTGGTGTGCCGCGGGAAACGGTCGATCGGGCGTTGGAAGCGGACCGACTGCCGAAGTACCACCGGGCGGCGACGGGCTCGACTTTTGATGCGTTGGCGGCGCAGGTTCTGGTGTTGTTGGCCCAGGCGGCGACGATGCCCGCGTCGGTGTTGGCCGAGCGTGTGGGATGGTCGGGGTCGGCGTTCCGCGATAAGGTCGCCGCGATCCGGCCGGAGTACGTGCCGCCGGACCCGGCGGATCGGCTGTGCGCGATCTCGCGCGTCAGGTCGCTGCGGGAGAGATCGCTGGTGACGAGGTTGCGGACCGAGTGAAAGAATATTTGCGCGGCGGCCACGGCGTTACGACGAGCCGGTAAACGTTGCCAGGATCGCTAGACCGGGAGGCGAGCCGAACGCAGGCTAGCGGGAACAAAGTTGGCCTGTCGGGGCTTGACTTGAGAGGGCGCTCGAAGGCTT
Organism: Cryobacterium sp. M91; assembly: GCF_002929615.1. Lineage (NCBI taxonomy): Bacteria > Bacillati > Actinomycetota > Actinomycetes > Micrococcales > Microbacteriaceae > Cryobacterium > Cryobacterium sp. M91. The sequence continues at coordinate 9,450 of NZ_PJJT01000050.1, forward strand.
CGCGGAAGCAAACTGCGCCACACTCGTCATAATCCGATCGCAACGAAAGGTATGCGTCCATGTCGCATTACGCAGATCCCACAGACTCGAAGTACACCAAGGTTTATAAGGAGCAGACGCCTGCCATGCTCAAGGCCTTTATCGACTTTGATCAGGCCGTGTTCGCATCGGAAGGGCCGGAGCTTTCGCTGAAGGTGCGACAGCTGATCGCGGTGGCAGTCGCCATTACGACGCAGTGCCCTTACTGCATCGAAGCTCACACGAAGGACGCGCTGGCGGCGGGCGCAACCGAAGCGGAGATCGCGGAATCCGCGTGGGTCTCCACGGCAATTCGTGCCGGTGGCGGTTACACCCACGGTCGGATGGCTTTGAAGTTCGCCGACCACGAGCACACTGCCTGATCCAGCCCCAAGCAGCCGTGCGGAACAGAGCGACGATCTAGCTGGCGTCGCCCGACTGCACGATTTTCTTGCCGCGCATGAGGCGGCCGGTCGCATCGAAGGCTCCGTCCACGACCCCACTGATCCCGTCGGCCGGCTCCTCTTTAGCGTCCTGGCCATGGTCGCGGAATTCTGTTAACGCCGGGCCAAAACAGGGCCAATAGTGCCGTTTGAAAACAGGACCACTATCTGTGTTTTCTACTATGTCGTATCAGCGGCGGG
>NZ_PJJT01000049.1:0-9860 GCF_002929615.1 Cryobacterium sp. M91
CCACCGGGCGTTCGTTGATTCGTAACCGTACTGACCGAACCGGGGAATTTCCAGGCAGTGCACTCCGTTGAGTTGCCCGCTCAGGGTTCCCCATCTGGAACGGAGCGAGAGCCAACGATCGCCTGCTCGGGTGTCCCGGTCGCCATCCAGCTCGTGAGATGCCAAGGATCGGCGCGTTGTGGAAGTATCGACTGAATGGCTTGGAACGAGATCGTCCCCGACGTGTTCTCTCGGCGGTACCCGGATGATGACATCTCCATGACGGTCGCACGAGGGCGACGGGGGCTGCTCCTTGTGGACTCGGGTAGCTCGCCAGCCGTGGCAGCTCGCATCGACGCCGACGTGCAGCGGCTCGGCGAAGTCAGGTGGGTCGTGAATACGCATGCGCACTACGTCCACACCTTCGGAAACCAACACTTCGTGTCGGACTCTCACCGACGCGTGGATCGTCGGGGACGTGAGGGAAGAGCCCGGGCCGCCAATGTACGGCTCGGGGTGCTTCCCCATCCGGTGGCCGCGGACGCTCGCGGCGCTCCTCACCCAGGTCGGAGAACGGACATCATCATCCCGGGACATGGCCGGTCGATCTCGCGCGGATTCGGCGTCGCCCAGTTCGCGGTGCTCCAACAGACTGCCGAACTCGGCCGGCACTATCGAGCCGGCCACGACGTCGAGCAGGCACTCACTAACGCTGAAGAGTGGGCCTACCCCGCGGTGCACTCCAGCTCGCAGTACACCGAGGTTGCCACGGACTCGAAGCGACTGCTACCCCACCCCACCGTCCGTGGGCCGATCACCGACCGCTACACCACATCCCGGGGGCTTGACCCCTGGTTCGCGCCCTTCTTGGCGAGGAGTACATCGCGTGCCTGTCCACCGAAAAGCCTACATACGGTGCAGTTGACATTCGCTACGATCTAGACCAGGAAGCGATTTGCGCCGCAGTTTGGTTCTCGGCTCAATATCGGCCTATGACAATGCGGCTCGCAAGAAGGCGAAGCGTCTGCGAAAACTCAAAAATCACGCAGAACGCTTCTTTGGCGCCGTTCAGACCATCAAAATGGCAGGGGTCAAATTATGAGAGTTGCACGGGCCGTAGCGGATCTAGCGATCGGCGGCGTGCTGGCAGTGTTTGGCAGTGTTTGGCGGGACCGCGGCGATGGCGGAGGAGCCGGCCACGTTTGTGCCGAGCGCGACACAATCCATTGAAGTGGTGCCCGGCGAGGCTGTGACCATAACAGTTGAGTTGGTCGAGGACCAGTCCGCGACCAACGATAACCTCGATGCCGCGGTCACCGAGGTGACAACTGACGTCACTACGGCCGCTCTCAGGTGCGGTGAAAACGCCAGCTACGGCGGCGACAACTACTTCACGCTTACCTGGTACAACTGCTCGTCCGTTTCGATAAAACTCAAGCCGGACTACTTTTTTGTCGACGGCACGTGCAAGGTTGTGACACCGTACGGATCGACGAGTTGGATCATCCACGTGAACGTTGGCAACAGCTATATCGGGATGATCTCTTGTTGAAAGCCCCCGGATACGCAGCGATGTTTCGAGGGCACGAAAAGCTCAGCGCGCAAGCTCACCGCGCACGCGCACAGCGCGCGATAGGCCCCCGGCCCCGCTTGATCAGGCTTGCCATGGCCATCGCAGCGTTTGGCCTGATTGGCGGTTCGGTGACAGGGTGCGCATCTAACGGTGGTCAATCCACAGATGGTAGTTCCTGCCTTTTGGGGACGTGGGACCTTGACTTTGTCGCGTCAGCGGAGGCGAACTCCACCGCGGATACGACTACCGGGAACTACACGATCATCTTTGATGACGACACTGTAATGGTCCAGGTGGATGTGACCAGTTCGATGAAGACTGTCGTGGAAGGTGTCGAGGCAACCGTTGACCAGGTCATCAAAGGATCCGCGGAACAGCGATACAGCGTCCAGGACTCCGAACTGAATTACGGCGAGGTTGTCTGGACGAAGGGTTCCGGAACGACAACGGTCGCGAAAGGCGGCGAAACAACGACTGACGAGCAGGACTTCACGCCTACGCCGGACACCACCGCCGAGGTGGGATGCGAGAGTGACAAGCTCGTCATGACCAGTACGCTAGAGAGCGACGTTACCGCGGAAATAGCGACGGTAGAACAGATCTTCACCCGCCGGTGAGAATGCCGGGATGAAGTCCCTCGTCGGTCGGTCGTACTCGCCGAACAGACCGACGAATGGACCGACGAATGAGCCGACGGCCGCCGCTACCTCGGCGTCGACATCCTCGTCAAGTTCCGACTGATCGTCACCTAACGGGTACCCCGAACGCTTTGTAACTTCAAACACCCGGCCAGAAACGGGAACTACCGGCTCAAGGCGGATCAAGCGTAATGATTCGCCATCACGCGCTCGAAATCGCTACTTGTGCAACCGCAGCGCGAGCCGACGAGACGCCTCGCAACCCATAGGATACAAGACGCTGACTACCTGCTTTAAGCTAGCGCAGAAAACCAAGTCGATGCCCTACGTGTCAGGGTTGGGTGAGGCCAGTAGCTAACAGCAAGTTCGCCGTTTGATGTAGGGCGAGAATCAGGAATCATCACCATGTCCAGTCCGTCTTTGAGCGCAGTGCGCGACGATAGTCATATGAGTAGTCCCGGACCCCGAGCTGGTGGCCCGACCTCGAGAAGGTCATTCACCCCAGCGCAGAAGCTTGCCTACCTCGCCGCGTACGACACGGCCATCAAGAACAACGAGGGCGGCGCGTATCTGCGCACCGAAGGGTTGTACTCCTCGCAGATCACGGAGTGGCGAAAGCTGCGTGACGCTGGTGTTCTCGCGGGGAAGAAGCCCGGGGAGAAGATTGGCCGGTTAACGCCGGAACAAGCGGAAATCGCCCGGCTGCGCCGCCAGCTGAGCAAGACCGAGCAGCGGTTGGAAACGACGGGGGTGGCGTTGGAGATCATGTCAAAAATGCACGAGCTACTCGAAAGTCTTTCGAAGAGCTCGCGGGACGAAACACCGNCGCGGGACGAAACACCGTGCGCGTTGCCGTAATGACCGCCTACCGCGAACTGGCCAGCCGAGGCATCTCGACTCGCGTCGCGGCGGACCTGGTCGGAATCCCTCGAGCGACAGCCACGCGCAAGCGCCGCATTCCGGTGCGTCGGCCGGCGATGATTCCGGCCAATAGGATCGGCGACGAAGCCCGTCGCGAGATCCTGGACGTCGTCAACTCGAAGCCGTTCGTGGACTTGCCGCCGATTCAGATCTACGCCCAGCTGCTCGATGCGGACACGTACTTGTGCTCAATATCAACGATGTATCGGGTGTTGAACGAGAATCAGCAGGTCAAGGACCGCCGCCGACAGGCGCGCCACCCGGCCCGGGCGATCCCGGAACTGATCGCCACAGGCCCGGGCCAGGTCTACTCGTGGGACATCACGAAACTCGCCGGCCCGATCAAGGGAAAGTACTTCGATGCCTACGTGATGATCGATATCTACTCCCGCTACATCGTCGGCGCCTATGTTCACGCGTCGGAATCGGGCGAGCTGGCGGTGGAGATGATGAAGGAAATCTTCGGCATTCACGGCGTCCCGCAGGTCGTTCACGCTGACCGAGGCACGTCGATGACATCCAAGACCGTTGCGGCGTTGCTATCTGATCTGGAGGTCACCAAGTCGCACTCGCGGCCTCGGGTGAGTAACGATAATCCCTACAGCGAGGCGTGGTTCAAGACCCTCAAATTCGCTCCGACGTTTCCCGAACGCTTCGGCTCCCTCGCCGACGCGAAGACGTTCATGGCCTCGTTCGTCGACGGCTACAACCACGAACATCGCCACTCCGGGATCGGCCTCAACACCCCAGCCGACGTTCACTACGGCCTCGCCGAGGCGAAGGCCACCGAACGAGCAGCGACGCTGGACGCGGCACGCGCACGCTTCCCAGAGCGATTCAGCACCAACAAGGCGCCGCAGATCCTGTCCATTCCCGCGACGGCATGGATCAACAAACCAGCCGCCAAACCCATCGAGAATGAAGGGCTCGAACTAGCCGCCTAAACTCCCACTGGCCTCATTCACCTTGACAAATTCCGGTGTGCCGAAGTCTGTGCTTGCTCGTGAGTTTGGGATCAGCCGCGAGACCGTCTATGTCTACCTCCGCGCCGGGGACTGAGCTGGCTGTAAATGATCTGGTGTGGATTAGAGCTGGATGCCTGCGGTGTCGATCAGTTTGACCCAGCGCTGTCGACGGTCGGTGCCTTCTCGGATAGCTGGGGCCTGGGCGTAGACGTCTGCCTTGGATAGGGCGGTCAGGTTGAGCCCGGTGAGGTCGATGATGTCGACGATCGGTACCTGGTAGGTGCGGTACGGTCCAAGCGGCGGGGGAGTGCTGTCGATGAGGGCTGGAGCGCGGACCGTGCCAAGGTCGAGGACGAACCCGGCAGCGTGCAGAACGGTGGAGTCTCCCGTGGTCGTGGTCCATGCCGCGATCTTCCAGAACGCTTGCGGGATCTTCACGCCGCGGTACGTCGGATCCTGGATTGAGAGTACGGGGGCGGTGAAGACACTGATGCGGTTACCGTTGGTGCGTGCTTGACAGCTTCCGCCGGTAGTCATAAATTGACAAAGCTCTGCACCATGCAATCCAAGGCCAGCCTGGCAGACCAAACTGCACTGACAGTGCGAACTGCGACCTAAAGACTGAGGCTGGGACTGTCCTGACGGGCGGATCCAGCCTGGTCGACGCCGTCATTCGGTGCTGGCTCTATGCTTAGTCGGCACGAGCACATCACAATTCTGAGTTACTCGCGAACGCCACCGCGAAGTCTTAGCCGGCGGTGCCGCGGTTTTTTACCAGCTGAGGAGTGATCGTCATTTAGTAATCTGGTTACGTTTTAGGCGTGGTTCTCCGCAGTAGAGCTTGAGGCGCTGCTGCGGAGATCTGCCGCGTTTGACTACGGGTGGACGAGGATCTTTACTTCGGTTTCGTTGTTGTTGATGAGGCGCTTAAATCCTTCTTCGACGACATCGTCGAGTGCGATGCGGCTGGTGATGAAGGGTTCTAGTTTGATTTTGCCGTCTTGCACGAGCTTGATGACGGCGGGGTGGTCGTGTGCGTAGGCCATAGTGCCGATGAGAGCGATCTCCTTGGTCACGATCTTGACCATGTCGATCGTCGCGGGCCGTCCCCAGATCGATACGTTGACGATGGTGCCGGTGGGCTTCACCGCATCGACAAGCATGTCGAGGACCGGGTTGACGCTCGAGCACTCGAAGGCGACGTCAGCACCCTTACCGTTGGTTATTTTGCGTACCTCTTCAGCTACGTTGACCTCGGTCGGATCGAAGACGTGGTCGGCAACTCCTGTTGTGGTCGCTTTCTCTTTTCGGACGGCACTGATTTCGGACACTATTACAGTCAGACCTTCAGCCTTGAGTACTGCTGCGGTCAGCAACCCGATCGGACCGGCGCCCCCGATGAGAGCTACCTGTCCAGCTTTTGCGCCGCTGCGGGTGAATGCGTGGTGGGAGACTGCGAGGGGCTCAATCAGTGCGGCTTGGTCGAGAGGAATGTCCCCGACGGGGTGGATCCATTTTCTGTCGGCTACGACTTTCTCGCTAAGTCCTCCACCGCGGCCGGCCAGCCCGACGAAGTTCGTGTCCGGTGACAGTTGATACTCCTCACCGGGTTCCATCGAGACGTCATCACGGATTATGTAAGGTTCAACGACGACACTTTGGCCGATTTGAAGGTCGGTGACGCCTTCTCCGAGAGCGCTGATGGTTCCGGAGAACTCATGCCCCATCGTGACGGGGAGCTCTTCCCCTGTAATGGGGTGTGGGTGACCCGGGGCTGGAACAAAAATTGGTCCCTCGAGGTATTCGTGCAGATCACTTCCGCAGATACCGTTCCAAGCGATGTCGACCATGACAGCACCGGGTCGGAGTTCGGGTTCGGGGATGTCATCGATCCGGATATCTTCAGCAGCATAAAATCGTGCAGCCTTCATATAGTCCTCCTTGTGACGTGGACGGCTAAGTCGAGCCGTCATCGAGCCGAACTTTAATGACGCAAGCCGGCACTATCAAGGGTAGTTGCCATAGCCGCACCATTACCAGCAACTAAGTCCGATCTTTATTGCGGCTACGAATCGCGCCTCAAGCTAACTAATCAAAAGTCTCGGGTTGCACTGCCCGAAGCCCGTTCGACAAAACACGGCTCTGAGTATTAATTGCGCCAGACCTAAGCGGTGCGCCTTCGGCGCTGCGGCCGCTCAACGACTGATTGTAAAAAGTACTCCGCAGATAGTCACACAAAGCCGCTATGCGGTGCGGACAGCCACGCGGGCAGCTGTCGCAGTAGGTGTTCGACGAGTTTGTCAGGGCTGGCAACGATCTCATCGAGGAGCCAGGCGTTCATGAGGGCCGTGATTCCACCGACGATGTAGGTAGCGACGATGTCGATTTGTACATCTGGAGGGATGCTGTCCAAGGTCGCGAGAGTCGCCGAAATCTCGATGGTGAGCGACCGTGTCATTTCGGCTCGAATGGGAACCGTGCCGCTTTGAGTGGCCAAGCCCGCGAAGAGTGGACGGTTATTTGTGAACTGATTGACGATGCGTACCTGTGCGCTGCGCAGCGCCTGCAACCGGTTGACCTTGGGATCGTTGTAATCGTTTAGGTAGAGACGCCGGTTGAGTTCGAACTCAGAACGAAATATGAGTGTTACGACTTCGTCGAGATTGGCGAAATGCGAATAAAATAATCCCTTGCTGACACCAGCGGTCCGGATGACGTCAGATGCCGTGATGACCGACCCGGAGGCTGCCTTGGCCGCGAGTTCGCGCGCAGCGGCGATGATCGCTGCGCGGCTGCGTCCAACGCGAGGATCTTGCGACGTCTGCAACCCGCTTCGAATGGAATCAGCATTTGAGAGGGCCATATAAAAAGTTTACGCCCTCTACCAGGTTTCCTGGACTCTAGTCCAGAACGGCGTACAGTTGATATTAGGACAGCGCGTCATGCCATGGACGTCGGAACAAACGTATGCTGCTCATCTTTTGTGAGGAGTCATTAATGAAAACAGCAGCATCCACAGTTTTCGGCCGAAGATTTAAAATCCACAACATCGAGTCGGCCGATCCCATCGGTGGAGGGGTCCTCATCGACGTCAAAGCGTCAGGCTTTTGTCACAGCGACCTGCATATGGTCAAGACTGATTACGGATTTCCGACACCAGCGGTTATCGGTCACGAAATCGCTGGGATCGGTTCAAGAGTAGGAAGCGAAGGTACTGGAGTGGCGGTCGGAGGTCATGTCGTTGCTTCTCTCATCCAGTTCTGCGGGACAGGTGAGAACTGCATAGCTGGCCGCACTTTCGATTGCCCGAACCCTGGGCTAAGTCTCCGCGGAACTGAGAACGCCCGCATCAGAACGAACGGCACCACAATAGTTCGGGCCTCCGGTATCGACGAATGCATCGAACGCATACGTATGAATGAGTACCAGCCTGCCGTCGTGAACACAGAGAGTCCTTTTCCGTATGCAGTGTCGCGGGTTCACCGATGATCGCCGGTCGGGCGCTGGTACGAAGGCTCACACACGCCGCCACGTTATTAACCGCTGTTTCACCATATTTAAACAGTGCGTCAGTGCGCGCTGCACCAAGAGACCGGCAATGAGAAAACATCATTGGCACTCAGCACAGTTGGAGGAGACACACTCATGACAACACGCATCGTCATTCTCGGCGGTGGAGCCGCCGGGCTGACCACCGCCCTGAAATTACAGAAAAAGCACGCGACCCGTCACATCGACATCACGCTGATTGATGAATTGCCGTATTACACCTATCAGCCGCTTCTGCCCGAAGTCGCTGGCGGTCACATCCAGGCCCGCGACGTGACTGTCTCCTTGCACAAGGCGCTCCGACACTCGAACGTCGTCCAGGCTTCCGTCACCGGCTTGGACAGTACCGGTAAGAGTGTCACGGTGATGACCCCAGATGGTGAACACCAAAAAGTTTCCTACGATCACCTTGTTATTGCGCTTGGAGCGGTCACGCGCACCTTTCCCACACCGGGACTGGCTGAGAACGGCGTCGGGTTCAAAACTGTTGAAGAAGCACAGTACGTGCGCGACCGCATTCTGGGAAACATTGCCCGCGCCGCTAGCGTTCAGGACTTGGCAGAGCGTCGGAAGTTGCTCACCACGGTCTTCATCGGCGGAGGTTACACCGGTGTTGAGGCGATGGCAGAGCTTGATGATGCCGCGAAAGCCGCGATAAATGGTTACCGTTCACTTTCTCGTGAAGAGCTTAGTTTCGTCCTGGTGGAGGCGCTCGACCGGGTCGCACCCGAAGTTGGGCCCGAACTCTCACAATGGACTCTCGGCCAGCTCCGTGCCCGTGGCATTGACATTCGCTTAAATACGACGATGCCGTCCTGCATCGATGGCAATGTCGTCCTGAGCGATGGCGAGGCAATACCAGCTGGCGCGATCGTTTGGACTGCCGGGGTGAAGCCGAACCCCGTTCTGGCTGAGATGAATTTGCCTCTGGGTCCCAAGGGCCACGTCAACGTCAACGCCACACTTCAGGTGGAGACCAGCGGCGGCGTCAAAATCGATGGAGTGTGGGCTCTCGGGGACGGAGCGCAAGTTCCGAACCTACTGGCCACGACACAACCGGCCTACTATCCACCGAATGCGCAGAATGCTGTGCGTCAGGCCGGAAGAGTGTCCGCTAACATCCTCGCCATGATGACCGGACGACCGCTCGTGGAATATCGGCACAAATCGCTTGGAACGGTCGCGAGCTTCGGCATCGGCAAGGGAGCAGGCATCGTGAAAGGCATCAAGCTCAAGAATGTACCAGCGTGGCTGGCTCACCGCGGATATCACCTTTACGCTATGCCGACCACGAATCGCAAGATGCGCATCTTGGCCGGATGGGTGACCAATTTGTTTGCCGGCGGGGACACGACGCCGATCGTTGGCCGCAGCAACCCACGCGCCAGCTTTCTCAAGACCACACCCGTTGTAACCAAACAGAAATAAAAGTTCCACGCAGCACCGGGACTAAGAACTTCGGTACCCGTAAGCACGACTGTCGCTAATCCACGGCCGCGCTCACCTCTTGGAGCCCAGCTGTTGGCGTTAGAACACTCACCGAGGGGGTCGTGAAGACCCAGAACGTGTCTTCTCATGCTTCGTCGGCTCCTCTAACAAAGTTGAGGCATGTCTCGAACGGAGTGCACCACGGCGATGACCCCAAAGGTTCTGCCCTCGCCAGGGCTTCTGGTTGCCATACAGCGTCCGCGTAAACGAGCAAACACCCGGCGACATGGCGGGTGAATAGGCGTAGCGCGAGACAAATCACAGCGTCCCGATAGGCAAGCATGCTGCCTAAAAGGCTTCATGTCTACGTCCCGCCGAGGTGAGCGATACCAGCCGTCTGGGCTTGACGCAGGGCGGCGAGATAGATGCTGGCGGCCGCACACCGTTTGCCACGAAGGGGGTAGCATCCGCCGTTGCTGCTCATGATTTCGCGACCCTGGAGCTCGCCATCTTACGGGCGCTGCAGCAGCTGTTGTAACTCAAGCCGCGCACAGTCCGCGTCGGTGGATAGTGTGCCGAGCCTTGCTCGCATACCGGGTTGTGCAGGGTTGGGTGGAGGCGCGGGATGTTTACCCAAGGCTGTGGTTTTCGGATTCATGGCTTCGTTGTATCAAGATAGATAGCGGATTGGCCGTTATTTTCGTGAAATGCGCCGGTACTGAGTATTAGCCCTGCTGGGGGCCATCGATATTGACCTCGGGGGCCACGGAGTGATGCGGTCAGTAGTGCGTTTCGGGGCCGCCGAAT
>NZ_PJJT01000054.1:0-13583 GCF_002929615.1 Cryobacterium sp. M91
ATCATCCATATTGATCACCCTCCATAGTGGCTGGTGGCCCTGTTTTCAGTCGGCGATACTGGCCCTATTTTCAGTCGGCGTTAACAGGCGATCGATGACGATAAGCCACCACTTCTACTCTCTACCTGAGGAGCCCACTGTCTTGTATCCCTACAGATACAAGACGTCTCACCGCCGGGACCTGCGTCTCTTCAAAATCGCTGGAATCTGGCGACTCGCCGATTCTCATAACCACGTCGCATAACCACATGCTTGAACTGTGGTGTTCACCGTTAGTTATGAGACACCCCCGGAGCAGAAATGACGAAACTGATCGGTTACGCGCGCGTCCACACGATAACTGTCCACCGACCGACACCGGATCGATATCCTCGCCGCTAGCGTCCGGCGCGACGACCTATACGGAGACAACGGTGTCTCCGGTGTCTCCGGTGTCTCCGGTGTCTCCGGTGTCTCCGGTGTCCGAGCATCACTGCCCCAGTTCAACCCAGAGCATGCTCGCCTTCCGAACACCGGCCAAGCCACCACGCATAAGGTCGCAGCGCTACTGTGAAACCGCCCCCAGCATTCGCCTTGGTCGCCGGTGTCTGCTTTCAAACACACGTGAAGTCTTTTTCACTCAATCACGGCCGGCTGCCTGTCCATCCGTACAAGCTGATGTAACAACATTTGCAAACTTGGTGCGGGCTGGAAGAAACGGGCCGGTTCGGATCGTCGGTAAAGAAGTGGACTGGTGCAGCAGGAATCCGCTGCACCAGCCGGTCATCAGCCGGTGTCGCTTGCCGCGAATGGTCAGGACAGGCACCACACGTAGATCTAGAAAATGACGACCGGCTTGAGCGTCACGCCGCTCTCGCTATCAGCAAAGGCCGCGTTAATATCAGCGAAGTCATACTTCTTGACAAGCTTGTCAAACGGGAACACGCCAGCTTCGTAAAGCGAGATCAGCTGAGGGATGAAGGTTTGCGGCACGGAGTCGCCCTCGATCACCATGCTGATCTTGAGCCCGCTGAGCAGCAGACTGCCGATGTCGATCGGTGCCTCGGTGCCAGGCGCTGCCGCACCGACGAGGGCACCGTGTCCAAGGACACCGAGGCATTTAGTCATCTGGGCGAAAACGAATTTGTTGCCAGTCGTATCGAGGGCGTAGTTCACCCCGCCACTGGTGATTTCACGAATCCGCGCGACGGCGTCCTCGTCCTTGCTGTTAATGGTGTGGGTGGCACCAAGCGTCTTTGCGAACTCGAGCCGGCTTTCGACGATGTCGACGGCGATGATCGTCGTGGCGTTAGCAACGACAGCAGCGAGAAGGCCGGACATCCCCACCGCTCCGGACCCAAAGATGGCGATGCTACTGCCAGCTTCTGGCCGGAGAACGTTGAGCACAGCGCCCGCCCCGGTCTGAATACCGCAACCAAGCGGCCCCATAAGCTCCAACGGCGCATCCTTGGAAATCTTCACAACGCTGCGCTCGGCGACGTTACTGACCGAAGCAAACGACGACTGACCAAAGAAATGCGAGGAGACGGGTGTGCCATCGTCAGCAGTGAACGCGGTCGAACCATCGGGACGGGCACCACCGAAATCAAGGTCGTAGAGATGGATGCAGTACGAGGGATGCCCAGAGACACAGGAAGAACACACCCCACAACTGGAAAAGCTAAGAAGCACATGGTCGCCCACTTCGACACTCGTCACGCCCTCCCCAATAGCCTCGACGATCCCAGCACCTTCATGGCCGAGCACTGCGGGCAGAGGGGTGGGATACAGCTGATCACGCACGATGGCATCAGTGTGACAGACACCCGAAGCGACCATACGCACCTGAACCTCCGTGGCGCGAGGCGCATCGAGAATGAGCTCCTGAATCACAAGTGGCTCGCCCTTGGCGAGAGCGACAGCAGCGGTTACCTTCATTGAATGTATCCCTTCGGCCCGCGGCGCAATGTCGCGCTAGCCATTATCAGTCTGCTCTTTTTTCAGATCGGCCACAATTTGCTCTATCTGGAGAAAAGCTTCGCACCATCTGGTCTCAGCTCCCCCGATGGGGAGACATGGCGGTACAGGGTCTGCCGAGTGATGCCGAGCTCTTTGCAGAGGTCGCTTACTATCGTCTCGTTCTGACCCATCGCCGCCATAGCCAGGCGGATTTTGGCTGGCGTCATCTTGAACGGCCGCCCACCGGTACGTCCGCGTGCACGAGCCGCGGCGAGCCCGGCAACAGTGCGTTCAGAAATCAGCGCACGAGCCAAAACAACAGGAATTATTGATGCCGCGCAGATCCTAAAACCGAGGCCTTGACACACCCCATTTAGGTCACATAGATTTTTAGAGCTGCCCTAGACCCTGTCAGCGGATTCACTCATCATGTCTAGGGAGTGCCTTGTCTACATTTGTCATTCGATCATCCGGGCCCGTGCCGTGACCGCCGCCGACACGGAGCCGCGTTCCCCGGCGGGCAGTATCGGCGGTCATCTGCTTCTCGAACGAGTGGCCACGGGTGACGCTCTCGCCTTCGGCTCCTTGTATGACGCCTTCGTCGCCAACACGTATGCAATCTGCCTTTATAAGTGTGCAAACCTGTTGTCGGCCGACAAAGCCATGGCAAAAACATGGATCTTCATTTGGACCCACGCCACCGCACTCAACGAGCAGGCGGGTTCAACGAAATTCATCGTGCTATCCACTGCCTGGACCGTCACCTCGCACCGCGGCACAGACCTCCTCAGGCGCGGCCATCGGAGCGTTCGAACCGAGCGGCGTCGATGTGCGTGGTGGTCTTGGCGTCGATGAGTTCTTGGTAGAGCGTTTCGGTCACCATTCGGATTCGATCGGTGACTGGGTCAGTGTCCGTGTGAAATTGTTTGGGACTTATTGACCACCCGGGTGGTGAGTAGACGATGTCCGGCGGGGTTTCGCACATCAGGATCAGAGGGCGTGTTGCAGGAGGTGTCCCATGCGGTCATGTTTGGTGCGTAGATATGCGGAGTTGGCCGGATGTGCACCCGCGGTAAGTGGTACGCGCTCGAGGACGGTGATCCCGTGCCGGGTGAGCTGGTCGACCTTGTCGGGGTTGTTGGTGAGGAGGCGCACGGCGTGAAGTCGGAGGTCGTAGAGGATAGCAGCCGCGGCAGAGTAGTCACGGCTGTCTGCGGGGAGGCCGAGCGCGAGGTTCGCATCGAGCGTGTCTAAGCCGGCTTCTTGCAGTCGGTAGGCCTTGAGTTTGTTGACGAGTCCGATGCCGCGGCCCTCGTGGCCACGCATGTAGATCACGACACCGCCATACTTATTGATTGTGTCGAGGGCGGAGTCGAGTTGGGGGCCGCATTCACATTTCTGAGATTCGAAGACCTCACCTGTCAGACATTCGGAGTGCACACGAACGAGGCAGCCATCGGTTGGTGCGCCGGACACGACGGCGAGATGTTCGCTGCCGGTGACGAGGTCGCGGTAGGCGCGGAACTGGAAAGTGCCGTGCTTGGTCGGGACGGTCGTTTCGACTTCAAACGTGACACCAGACNGGCCATGATTACAGCGATTCCAGGGGTACATCGGCATCCGTGAGCCTGGCGCGATCGACTTGGTTGCCGCGCCGGATGATGCCTTGCACGGCTTCGTTGACATCCCAGACATTCACGTTCATGCCAGCAACAACTTTTTCACCCGCGACCCAGAAGGCGATGAATTCGCGGCCAGCCCGGTCGCCTCGATACACCACGTCAGCTCCCCGGGTCAGGGGCCCGAATCCGGAGTACTCCATTCCGACGTCGAACTGGTCGGTGTAGAAGTAGGGGATGTCGTCGAAGGACACCTTCTGGCCGAGCATCGACCGGGCCGCGGCCTTCCCGCCATTCAAAGCATTGGCCCAGTGTTCGCTGCGCAGTCGCAACTTCGCCAGGGGATGGTAAGCATTGGCAACGTCACCCGCCGCGTAGATTGCTGGGTCGCTCGTTCGAAGCGACGCATCAACTGAGATGCCATTATCGATCGTGAGCCCCGCTGAATCGGCCAGCGCAACATTGGGCGTGGCACCAATGCCGACCAGGACGAGGTCCGCGGGAATGACCTCTCCGCTTTCGAGTCGTACAGCGCTAGCGCGCCCGTCCTGTCCGAGAACGCTTTCAACGGACACCGAGCGCCGCAGGATGACGCCGTTTTGTTCGTGGAGATCGGCGAACATCTGGCCGAGCTCGTCGCCGAGCGCGTTCGCCAGCGGGATTGGGTCGCGTTCGAGAATCGTCACGTCATTTCCTAGGGTGCGTGCCGTCGCAGCCACCTCCATGCCAATCCAGCCTGAGCCGATTAGGACGAGACGCAAACTTCCGCCTGCAAGTAGAGGACGCAAGATGTCGGAGTCTTCCAGGGTACGCAGGTAGTGCACTCCTTCGAGGTCTGCCCCAGGAATCGACAGGCGGCGAGGAGACGAGCCAGTGCTGAGTAGCAACTTTCCGTATGCGAAGGCCTCACCGGCGTCAGTATGAATGAGCTGGTGAGCAGCATCAACGCTGGCGACAGAAGTACTGAGGAACAACTCAACATTATGCTCCGCGTACCAATCCTTGGGATCAACGAATACAGAGTCTCGGTCGCTGGATCCGCTGAGGTAATCCTTCGAAAGGGGCGGTCGGATATAGGGCCGGTGCGCCTCGGCGCCGATCAGTTGGATCGGCCCGGTGAAGCCCTCTTCTCGCAGCGCCCTGGCAGCGGACGCACCAGCGAGCCCTGCTCCGACGATGACATAACTCTGAGAATCCGGCATGTTTCCTCTTTACTGGTCTGCTGGCGAGCTTCGTAGCCCAACTTTAGGAGCCTTTCGTTTCTTTTGTCAAGATACTTTGTTTTAGAGTTACGATTATCACTATGAACGAACAATCACGGCCGGACGACATCTCCGCTATCGCGTCGCTTAGCGACCCGCTACGCCGAACTTTGTTCGATCTCGTCTCTCAAAGTGCCACGCCGATGGGCCGTGATGAGGCGGCCGAGGCGCTCGGTATTCCGCGCGGGACGGTCGCGTTTCACTTGGAGAGACTTGCTCGATGCGGGCTGTTGGACACCGAATTCCAGCGCCGCACGGGCCGAACTGGTCCTGGCGCTGGACGGCCGGCCAAGCTGTACCGGCGTGCGATCAACGAAATCGTCGTGTCCGTTCCGGGCCGACACTACGCTCTGGCCGCAGAGCTGTTGGTCTCTGCCATTGAGCAATCCAATCTCACAGGCAAGCCCGCCCAGGAGTCGCTCACTCGGGTGTGTGTGGAACACGGTCGAACGTTGGGAATGAGTGCCGGCTCATTGAACGTGGTGCTGCAGTCAACCGGATATGAACCTCAGGACGATGGTGACGGCGGACTGCTTCTTCACAACTGCCCGTTCCACCAGCTTACAAAGAGTCACACCGAAACCATCTGCGCGGCCAACCTAGCCCTACTGGTTGGGGTCGCGGAAGGTGCGGATGAACGCGCACGCAAGGTCCAATTTGCGCCGAGAGACGGATACTGTTGCGTCCGTATCACCCGGAATACCGAGTAGGCGGAACGCATTGTTCTTCCCTCGGTCTGCACGGTCTCAATACGGTTCGTGAACGTCACCGCCGAAGGCATCGAGTGGTTTCATCGATACCGAGCTCCCGTTCGCGGCTTTTTTGTCCTTGAAGGTGAATTTTTTACTCAGGAGGGAACTCTCGACGAGATTGCCGTGATGAAGTTTCCCTCTTGTGAGTTCTCCTCTCGACGGGTCAGAGGTATTGCTTGGGCAGTACAGCTCGGCGCAGCCTTTGAGTTGATGGCCTTATCATCGAAAGGGGCCTTGAACAGCCTAAAACGTTCGTTGAAACCCGCATAACCGCGATAGTGGCAGGCGCGGTGGCATCACATTTTGAGCTCTATACGTGCCCCATGAAAGGACACCATGCACGCCTCCGAGGCACTCCGCACGAACTTGCAGTCCGTTCTCGTCGACCTTATTGCGCTGCACCTGCAAGGCAAGCAGGCGCATTGGAACACTGTTGGACCGAATTTTCGCGACCTCCACCTGCAACTCGACGAAATCGTCGATGACGTACGTGAATTCTCTGATCAATTGGCCGAACGCCTACGCGCCCTCAACGTGGAGCCCGACGGACGCATTGAAACCGTCGCCGCGACCGCACACCTGCCGGCCTTTCCCGCTGGCGAGGTCCTCACCACAGACGCGGTCAACCTCATCACGGAACGCCTGAACCTCACGGTGGAAAACATGAGGGTCGTGCACGATGAGGTCGATGACGAAGATCCCACCAGCGCCGATATTCTGCACCTTTTCATCGAGAAGCTGGAGCAGCACGCATGGATGGTCAGCGCCGAGAACCGACGACTGTAATCCGCGGGCGAAGCTAAGCCTCTGTAATGGTTATTGGCTGGTCTGGTTATCGGCTGGCAGGCTGGTCTTGATGCTTGCAGGAGTGTGACTCACTAAGCCTCTGACCGTTCTCCGGGATGTGTCTTGGGACCGACTTGTCCGCTTCCTGCATCGTGTCGGGGCCGGCCTGTGACCCTCGACGTGACTTGATTAGAAGCCCGCCCGAACCCCAAAAGGTTCGTGGCTCATGACAGAGGCTTAGCCGACGCGGCGGATCCGCGCGACGAACTGCGTGACGGTGTTCAGCCGGGCGACGGTGTCCTCGAAGATCACGGTGTCCTCGAAGATCACTGAGTCCGCACCCGACGTTTCTGACCTGTCTCTTGGGCCGTTTCTGCGCGTTAGAGTACCCTAATCGCATTGTCCCGCATAAGGCGTGTAATCTCTGAGGGAGGACGCAATGACTTGGTTTTCAAAACTCCTAGCCTCGCGCCTCGACGTCCGGACGACGTGATGCACGACAGCAAGAACGATTTCGTGGTTGCTGAACCCACGGATTTGTGCTTACCGTTTTTAGACGACCTTGGTGTCACCGGTGTGTCAATTGCCGTTTTCGGTCCGAGGGGCGGTCAATCCACTATCTGCTCGAGTGATGCGGTCGCGGCGTGTATCGATGAATTGCAGTTCGATCTTGGCGAAGGCCCGCAGTGGGCCACGCTCAAAACTGGTGTTCCGACGCTCGTGCCGGATGTTTCTACAGGCACCCATGATTCCTGGCCGATTTTTGCAGCTTCGATCGGTTCGCTCTACGTGGGCGCGCTCTTCTCGTTCCCGTTGCTTATGGGAGCAGTCACTGTCGGCACCGTCGGGTTATACCGGCGAACTGCAGGCGCCTTGAGCCCGCGGCACATGGAGATCGCAGTGACTCTGGCGTCGGCCTTGACGGATGTTGCCGTGCGCCACGCCATCGCGGGTGCCGAAAATGAGGGCGCTGGAGAGTCGATTGTGACCCCGGCGATGAGGCGCGAGGTTCATCAGGCAACAGGGATGATCCTTGTTCAACTGGATACCACTGGTACGGTCGCTTATTCGCGCCTGCAGGCCCACGCTTTTGCCAACGGTCGAACCGTTCAAGACGTCGCCCGCGACGTCGTCAGTAGGCACTTGAATTTCAGATCTCTCCCCGAATAATTTCACTTTTGAGAAAGGAGCAAGCCATGGCTGACTTCACGCGTGAGGCGAAGCTGAATAGAGCGTTCGTTAAACTAGCCGACACCCTCACGGACGATTTTGACGTCGTTGACCTTCTCCAAAACCTCGTGGAACAATGTTCGGAAATTCTCGACACCCAAGCCGCGGGTCTCATGCTCCTCGATAGTTCGGGCGAGCTACAGCTAGTGGCATCCACCAGTGAAGAAACGACTGTCATAGAGGTGATGCAACTGAACGCGGGCGCCGGACCGTGTGTCGAATGCTTTACGACCGGAAAACCGGTGACCGTTGGCGATATCGAACGTTCCGGGGATCGGTGGCCTGCCTTCCGTCTTGAAGCGATGCGACAGGGTTTCAAATCCGTGCATGCGACGCCAATGCGTCTTCGAGGCCGAGTGCTGGGGGCCTTGAACATGTTTAGCATCCACGTGGGTGACCTGGTCGCCGCCGATGTCGCTGTTGCGCAGGCCTTGGCCGACGTCGCCACCATCGGACTCCTGCAGGAACGAGGAAGCAGAGAGAAAACTCTCGTCGCAGCGCAGTTACAACGAGCCCTTAACTCCCGCATTCTGATCGAGCAAGCCAAGGGTGTTGTATCGGAAAGCGCTGAGCTGACGATGGACGAAGCATTCGCAGCTTTGCGAAAATATGCGCGCGACCACAACCTCACACTCACCACCGCGGCCACCGCAGTTATCGACCGTAGCATCGATTTGGGAAGCCACGTCGGGGCGAAAGGCGAAGCCGGCTCACACGTCTGAACCCGGCACGGCGAAATGGCCGTTCCTTGATGATGACGACCATTGACTCACAGGCATCTCCGACGTAGGGTCAAATTGTTGCTCTAGCCCTCGGCAGCGGTTTATCCGTAGCGATCCGAGGAGCATAAATGCTTGATAATCAGCTTTATCCACGCACCGATGACGGATCCAAGAACACGACTCCTGTCGATTCCAACGAAGACGCCGCGAACTATTGCTGGAGTCACTGCATGTCAATCACCCAGGTTTCGGCCTATGGCTGGCTCGTGCGTCGCGAGCCTCGTGTCGGCAATTTTGATGGACTCCTCGGCTGCGTAGAACAACGAAACGAGAGTTTCGAAGTGATGGAAATCGGCGGCGGTTTTCGCTGGACCACCTTCACAGCGCTTCGTGATGTGGTCACGCATCTGGCATCAAGGGCAGAGTCCGGATCCACCGGGCTGGTGAGCGCATGACCGCGATCACTCCTGTGCTTGATCCGATGAATGGTTCCGATCACCCGCGGGCGTTGCCACTTTCTGCCACGCGCGGCAGTGAACGAAAGTTCTTAGACGACTTCACTGAAGTCATCGCCATTTGGGTCGCGGAGATCACCGTGCACGATTCGAGACGATCCACATAAACGTTTGTTTAGCCCCAACGAATCCTACGCATGGGTCATTATGTTCACGGCAATCGCGGTCGCGGTCGTGGCCGCCGCCGTGGGCGACGATAGCCAGGGTTTTGGTGCAGAGCACGCCCGGTAGTACGTCGGCTACTTCATCTGGCCTTGTCCCCGATTAGTGGACAGGAGTTGTGCGGCGAGTTGAACTTCACGGTCACTAATGAATGTTGCAGTTCGAAGTTAATAGAACTGGACCTGACCGATCGGGGAAGTGTCAGCGTCGAGACGGACAGTCTTTATGAGCACCAGGCTTCGGTGAAGACGGTGACCTAGCTTCGGTGTAGGAGCCTTCCCTGTCGCTGCTCGTTCCTCGGCATCGACCGGATGGCCACTGTTGCGGTTCCGCGCGCAGGTACCTTCTCGTTCCTGCAAGTTTTTCCTTACCCGGGTTGACCTTGGATAAGCCTTCGGTACGGTGAATGGGGTTGCAGAAACTATTTCATCCGTTGAATTCGCATTAGGAGGTCATCATGCCCAACGCCATCGAGACTGTCGATGTCAACGTTCCCGTTACCGTCGCGTACAACCAGTGGACAAAATTCGAGGAGTTTCCAAAGTTTCTCAGTTTTGTTGAATCCATCACGCAAGTAACCGACACTCTCACCGAGTGGACGGTTAAAATCGGCGGAGTGGAGCGCACGTTTGAGGCTCGGATAGCTGAGCAGCACCCTGACGAGCGTGTTGCCTGGAACAGCACTGGCGGCCAAGTCGACCACGCGGGAGTTGTCACATTCCATAAGTTGGCCGCGAACGAGACGCGTGTGACGGTTCAGCTTGATTGGGAGGCCAAAGGGCTGCTTGAGAAAGCTGGAGCCGCTCTCAGCCTGGACGACCACGCCATCAAGAAAGACCTCACGAACTTTAAGGAGTTCATCGAGGCGAAGGGATTCGGCGATGTCGGATGGCGCGGAGATGTGCAGGCCTGACGCTGCTGGAAGACCGGCTCACGACTCGTGATGGCCCGGACATCTCACAGCAAAGTTCGCCACGGCGCCGGCCGGGTGCGTGACATCACAACACGTGGTAACCGGTTTGGAAAATACTGACTCTCTCGGTCGCGAAATTATCTCCAAGTCCGTCGGCCATCGCGAGAACATGTTCTGTGAAAGCAAACCGTATGGCCCCGCCGATCGGCACATTTGTCAGAATTTTGGTGCGGGTGCAGTGGTCCTTGAGGCCGGGGAATGTCCTCTGAGTTTTTGCTTTTTTGTGATGAGGATTTTCGGCCCAGTCAATTTCTCTTGATCCGGCCTGCACACTGCTGGTCGCTTCGTACAAGACGGGTACTGGCCTGTGATGTCCGGTGTGGGCGTCGCGATAATTGCGGTGGTGAGGTGGTGTACACGGAACAGTGGTAGACACGAGACATGCACAACTAGCGGGCAGCTTGAGGTTGCCCGGGCATTAAAATTTGTATACCTCCGAAAGTGAAAACGGACCGTTCATGTTTACGGTCATGAAAACCAGGGAGAGAAAAAATGAAGGCAGTCGTTTATAAGGGCCCCAACGAGGTCAACGTTGAAGACGTTCCAGATGCCACGATTGAACGTCCCACTGACGTTCTCGTACGCATCACAGCCACGAATATTTGCGGTTCAGATTTGCACATGTACGAGGGACGCACCAATTTCGAAACTGGACGCACGTTTGGCCACGAAAATATGGGCGAGGTCATCGAGATCGGTAACGGCGTCGACAAGGTAAAAGTCGGCGAACGCGTCGTGCTGCCGTTCAATATTTCTTGCGGGTTTTGCAAGAATTGCGAACGAGGTTTCACTAACTATTGCATGATCACTCAGTCAGATCCGGTCGGCGCGGGCGCCGCCTACGGCTTCGCTGGTATGGGTCCGTATCCTGGCGGGCAGGCGCAAATGTTGCGTGTGCCCTACGGCGATAACAACTGCTTGCGTTTGGGCGAAGACGCCGTAGAAAAGCAGAACGATTACGTGATGCTTTCGGATATCTTCCCTACGGGCTATCACGCTACTGAGATGGCTGGCGTCATGCCCGGTGACACAGTGGTGATTTACGGTGCGGGTCCGGTCGGGCTGATGGCAGCCCTGTCTGCGATGATAAAAGGCGCGAGTAAAGTCTGGGTTGTGGATCGACGCCCAGACCGGCTGGCCCTCGCCGAGCAGATCGGTGCAATCGCCGTTGATGACTCAAAGACGGACCCGGTTCAATTCGTTTTGGACGAAACCCAGGGGATCGGCGCGGACCGGGGTTGTGAATGCGTGGGCTATCAGGCCCACGACCCACAAGGCACCGAAGATCCCGCCATGACTCTCAACCGGCTGATTCAGTCCGTTCGTATCACCGGGGGAATTGGTGTTGTTGGCGTTTTCCTGCCCGCAGATCCCGGCGGCATCGACGAGAACGCCAAGCAGGGCAAGATTGCCATTGACTACGGCCTGCAATGGCTCAAAGGCCAAAACATTGGCAGCGGCCAATGCCCAGTAAAGAAATACAATCGACAATTACGCGAGCTAATTGCCGTGGGCAAGGCCAAGCCATCATGGATCGTTTCCCACGAGATTCCTCTCAGCGACGCCGCGGATGCCTATAAGAACTTCGGCGACCGCACCGACGGGTGGACGAAGGTGATACTGAAGCCCGAATAGGCCAACATGGAGCGTCCCATTTGACCCGACCCCAATGGTTCAAGTTTTGGCGCACGCGGCAGGGAGAACCAGACCGCACAGTTCCCCTGCCGCTACCTTTTTAGTGGGTCATTTACCCAGTTCATTAACGAGTATCGCCACGGTGAGTGCTCGGCGTCGGAATTTGTGCCCTGTGCCCTGTGCCCTGTGCCGCGTCACGTAGTTAACCACCCTAGACATGTGTTCGATAGCGGACGCGGTCAGATCGGCCTTTTTATTCCAATAATTGTAGACATATGATCACCCGTGGCCCACACAAACCCATCCGCGATAAATGCTTAGGAAGAGAGTAAACACATGAGTCAAGAAATGAATATCGCAGCCCAGCAGAAGTTTGGTGACGCCGTGAACAGCGGAAAACTCGACCTTCTCGACAACCTCGTGGCAAAAGACGCAGTCGATAACGACCCTGCCCCTGGACAAGGCCCTGGTCCTGAGGGTTACAAAGCGTTCTTTGGCGAGATGATTGCCGCTTTTCCAGACCTGCACATCGCAGTTGAGCGTCTCGTCGCCAACGATACCGACGTCGCATTCGCTTATACCCTCACCGGCACCCACCAAGGCCCTCTCATGGGCCACGCCGCTAGCGGTAAAAGGATGTCTGTTCGTGGCATGCAAATTAGCCGGTTTGAGAACGGGAAACTTGTCGAGCGGTGGGGTAGCAGCGACCAACAGGGCATGCGCGAACAACTCGGCTTGGCACCATAACCTGCGACAACTGGCGTTTCCAAGCAAAAGGAGTAGGGCCGAAGACGCACATGTGAGTATGACGTACGCCGTGAAACGGCCATGAGCGCGCACGTGGCATGCAGGCAGGGCTCTAGCTGGTGCGCCTGGTAGCGTGGCCGATCCGTCAGCGCTTGCGTGTAGATAGGGTCGCTTGTGAATTCGTTGCCGCTACCAACGTCGTGCGTTTCGGTTCTCGCGCGTTTGTTGGCGTCAAGAACACGAGTGGGCGACGTGACCTCCGGGTACGCGATTCGTGTTGCGTGATGGATACAGAGGACGGCCCGACGTTGGCACGACAGTCTCGCATCAGGCTCATCCGTAACGACAAGTCAAGATAATCGCTCCCTGCTGAAACAGCACGGGCTGCATGATGCCAGTATCATATCCATAGCGGGAGATCATTTTGGGATTGATGCTGAAAATAACTGTCAACGCTGACCTTAGGCGTCACGAGAAAACTTTCGTTAGCGCCGCTTTTCACAACGATACTTATGGTGAGTCGACGTATCCGTTCTGCACAGGAATCAGATGCGGCGCGTCCTCTCATAAATATTCTGAGCGTTAGAGCGCGTCATGGTCAAACCCAACACCGTTCAGTGAGACATGTAGAGCGTCGATCACGTCGACGCTTACTGGCAGTGCTTCGAGCAGAAACTTATTTGGCGGCTGCTTTGAGCTTGCTTCCGGCAGTGAGCTTGACGCGGTAACCCGCAGCGATGGTGATCTCTTCACCCGTCTGCGGATTACGACCGGTGCGCGCCGCAGTTGCCGTGCGCTCGACCGCGAGCCATCCCGGGATAGTGACCTTGCTATCGTTCTTTACGGCCTCAGCGACGGTTGCAAAGAAAGCATTCAGAATGCCATCGACTGCGACTTGGCTCTGTCCTGAATCGGCTGCAACCTTCGCAACGAGCTCAGTCTTGTTCAGCGAATTATCAGTCATTGAGTGTCCTCCTTGGACCTTTGCCTGTAAAACCAGGTATTCACATAAAGCGGGCGACGCCTCCAGAAAGAACGTCCGGTCACCGGTGGGACCCCCAACCGAATCTAACAGAGTATGGGTTTCGTGTTTATATGGCAGGACTTTTTCCGAACAAAATGTGTCGTCGATTGAGAAGTCCCACTAGTACCGGTGAGTATTTGAGTGTTTAGGGGCCACTGAGTATTGCCTGCGGGGGCCACCGGTATTGCCTTCGAGTGCCGGGCTGTCGCGTGGTCGGG
>NZ_PJJT01000055.1:0-14503 GCF_002929615.1 Cryobacterium sp. M91
TCGCCCCTGCCTACGTGCTGCTCGCCTCCGACGAGGGATCGTACATCTCCGGCGCGGTCCTGCCGGTCACCGGCGGCAAGGGCCTCTAGGCCGTGTTGAATAAGTCGGTGTTGATCCAGATCAACGTGGCGGCGAGGGTGATACCGGCTTGCTAGTTGCGGGCCGTCTTGTCGGAGCGCATGGCGATTCCTCGCCAGTTCTTGAGCCGGTTGAAGCTGCGCTCGACGACATTGCGGCCCTTGTAGATCTCGGCATCGAATTCGGTCGGTCGGCCGCCAGCCGAGCCCTTGTTCGCCCGGTTCTGCCT
This sequence comes from Cryobacterium sp. M91, assembly GCF_002929615.1. Classification (NCBI taxonomy): domain Bacteria; kingdom Bacillati; phylum Actinomycetota; class Actinomycetes; order Micrococcales; family Microbacteriaceae; genus Cryobacterium; species Cryobacterium sp. M91. The sequence goes on from NZ_PJJT01000055.1 coordinate 308, forward strand.
CTGGTCGGCCCGGTCGGGGATCGTTGACTTGATCCCGCGCGAGGCCAGATAGGCCCGGTTGGCCCGCGATGGGTAGCCCTTGTCGGCGAGGACCCGCTCGGGCCGTGTCCGGGGTCGCCCTGCGCCCTCTCGCGGGACGTGAATGCGTTCGATCGTGTCGGCGAGCATCGTCGTGTCGTTGATGTTCCCCGGCGTCAGCACCACGCTCAACGGTCGCCCCCGACCATCGGCAACCAGATGGATTTTGCTGGTCAGACCGCCTCGGGAGCGGCCGATCGCATGATCAGGCGGCTCCTCGCCCAGAATCCTGTAATTCCATCCCGCCCCCTGTGGTGCGCGCAAGGGTCGCGCCGTGCTGGTGCACCCGGGTAATCGTCGAGTCGATCGAGAAGACCCAGTCCAGCCTCCCCAGCAGATCGCTGCGAGACTGCACGGCCGTCAAAATCCTCTGCCAGGTGCCGTCCTTGGCCCACCGGTCAAACCGTTTGAACACGATATTCCACGGCCCGAACCGCTCCGGCAGATCACGCCAGGGCGAACCCGTGCGAAACCGCCACGCGATCCCCTCGACGACCATCCGGTGATCCAGCCAAGGCCGGCTTCGCCCCTGGACCTGCGGCAGCAACGGCTTGATCACGGCCCACGCCTCATCAGAAACCACATCACGCTCATGCATAATCCATGGTCGCCCAGACGCACCCGAAATCACTTGATCAACACGCCCTAGCTCGTGTGAACCGGAACGAGGAAGCCTCCTTCACTGATCAGGTTAGCGACGGCTTCAGCATGGCAACAGGGCGATGGCCAACGTCCCAGAGCTCCCGTTATTGCGGAGCCGAGTGTCGGGCACACATCTGACAATCCTGATGCGGGCTGCAGTAGGTGCGGTTCAATGGGAGCATGGCTGAAACCTGTGTGTACACGATCGGGCACTCGACTCATCCCATTGAGGAGTTTGTTGAAATGTTGAATAGACACGGTGTCGAACGACTCATCGACGTGCGCACCGTTCCGGGGTCTCGTCACAACCCGCAATTTGGGGAACACGAACTTATCGCCAGCATGCCGAACGCAGGTATCGACTATCAGCGACTCCCCGAGCTCGGCGGGCTACGGCACACCCCGGCCGCAGAGGCGTCTATCAACAAAGCGTGGCGTAACAGGAGCTTTCGCAACTACGCCGACTACATGCAAACGCCCGAGTTCGTTGCCGGTGTCGACGAGTTGATGGCGCTGGCGAGGAAGCAGACCGTAGCGATCATGTGTGCCGAGGCCGTACCCTGGCGTTGTCATCGATCACTGATCGGAGATGCGTTGCTGGCGCGGGGCCTTCAGGTTGCCGACATCATGAGCTTGACCTCGACCAAGCCGCACACCCTGACCAGCTTTGCCAAGGTCCACGGTGACCGTGTCTGGTACCCACCGGAAGAGTGATCAACGAGGGTGCACATTCAGATTGGGGCGACGTAAGACAGCGAATAGGGTGAAGAGATTTGGCAACATTGTGGCAGTGGAAGGTACACCTATGATAAAAAAATTCTCAGTCGGCGATCACGTGCGCTGGAGCTCCGAGGCCGGCCATGTGCACGGCACCATCACGAAGATTCATACGAAGGACGTGGAATACAAAGGCCACATTCACCGCTGCAGTCCTGATGATCCGCAATACGAGATCGTGAGCGACACGACCGACCATGTAGCGATGCATAAGGGCGAGGCCCTGACGAAAATCTAGCCGGGCTCGGCCGCCAGTGGATACCAACGCGAACGTGCACACGCTCTGTGCCTGCTGGCAGCGGTGATGGCGGCCCCGATCACGTCGTGATCTTCCGTCTCGTCCTGGAGAGCACGGATGGCAGCACGTCGTGGACGTGTTGACACGACCTTCCGCGAGTGAAAGTCTGAAATGTAGGCATCAGCGGGCGAAACGAGGACAGTATGACCGAATTCACAACGGAAACTGATCAGCTCACGAGGGTGCGGCATCGCACCATTTCCGTCGATGGGCTAGAGATCTTCTATCGGGAGGCGGGCCCCGCGGACGCGCCAACACTCGTGCTGCTACACGGTTTCCCTGCTGCGTCGCACCAGTATGCGCACCTGATGGATCGGCTCAGCGATCGGGTGCACCTCATTGCACCGGATTACCCGGGGTTCGGTTACAGCAGTGCTCCCACCTCGAGTAGTGCCGGCGGAGACTTTGTTTACTCTTTCGATCACGTCGCCGAAGTTATCGAAGCATTTCTGGTCACCCTCGGCATCGACGAGTTCTTCATGTACATTTTCGACTTTGGCGCTCCTATCGGGTATCGCATCGCGGCGCGACATCCGACTTGGATACAGGGAGTCATTGCACAAAATGGCAACGCCTACGAGTCCGGACTGGGACCGAATATGCAGCCTGTGGTTCAGTACTGGATAAATCAGGAGGAAATGGAGCCTGTCATCCGCGGAGCGCTTACAGCTGAGGCAACGCGCTCCCAACATCTCGAGGGCGCCGCGCATCCAGACTTCGTCGATCCGGACGTCTGGACTTTGGACCAACACTGGCTTGATCAAGCTGGGCGAGACCAGATCATGCTTGATTTGCTCTATGACTATCAGTCCAACGTCGCGCTGTATCCCGCGTGGCAAGCGTGGATGCGCGAGCATCAGCCGCCCATGCTTTTGCCCTGGGGGCGTAACGACCAGTTCTTTCCTGAAGCAGGGGCGCGCGCGTACCTCGATGATCTTCCGTCCGCTGAATTGCACCTGCTCGACACCGGGCACCTTGTCTTAGATGAACGGCTGGACACCGTCGTACATCTGATCGATGACTTTATCGGGCGACACAAGCAATAGGAACCTTTCGAAGTACACGCACCACGAACACAGACAGAAAAACAACGACAATGTCACTTGAGCAACGCCTCTCCGTCCCGGACGTCGATCCCGAGGCTTATAAACCGATGTTCGCCCTCGAGAAGTACATCCACGCGGGAAGCTTGGGTGAGGCCCTGATGGCCCAGCCTGGCTGGACGGTGGACGAATCCGCTGGTGCGGATCGGCCGTTACGCCTACGTTGTCAGCTCAGCGAGCGTGCCGCCGTGTTGCTCGTGACCATGATGAAGGAGAATGTTTATGTTGTTTGATACATCCACCACAGCGCTCGTGCTGACAGACCCACAAAACGATTTTCTCAGCCCCACCGGTGTTACTTGGGAACTGGTCGGTAAGAGCGTCGAAGAAAATAACACCGTCGAGCACATTGAGCAGTTGCTCGTGAGTGCCAAAGCCTCGGGGTATGAGGTTTTCGTGTCTCCGCATTACTATTTCCCCCATGATCACCAGTGGGAATTCGGCGGAACCTTGGAAAAGATGATGCACGAGATCGGTATGTTCGATCGGCCGGGGCCCTTGGATCTTGACGGATTTTCTGGCTCAGGTGCTGACTGGCTAGAGCGCTACAAACCGTTCCTGCAAGACGGCAAGACGGTAGTGTGTAGCCCGCACAAAATCTACGGGCCCGAGCAGAACGACCTCGTGCTCCAGCTACGTAAACGCGGAATCAGCAAGGTTGTGCTCGCAGGAATGTCAGCAAACCTGTGCATCGAAAGCCACCTACGCGAGCTGTTGGAACAGGGATTTGACGTGGCCGTCGTTGCCGACGCGACCGCCGCTGCACAGCACCCTGAACTCGNAGCACCCTGAACTCGGCGACGGGTATGCGGCCGCCTTAACCAACTTCAACTACATCGCCGGGGTAGTGCTTACCACCGAGCGAGCAATAGAAATGTTGGAATCCGCCGTACCCGTAGGAGACCTGTGAGCCACGGTTCGGCGGCGCCGCCGCTGGTCCCCACCGAGTCCTCCATTGGGATGCACGTGCCCACCGTGAGTACGATCGGGCCATGGCACATATCGAAGATGAGGGTCGCTCCGGCGTGGAACCCATCCTTCCGGCACCGCAGGATCCACCCCTTCAGACGCTGCTGCTTGGCTTGGACGGACTCATAGCATGATCGTTTCGGAAGGGAACGGTCAGCCGCCGCAGAATCAATCGTGGAATTCTCTTGTTGGTCGCCGTGGCGGGCGTCACGGCTGCGCTCATCACTACGCGCGTCGTGCTCTGAAGGTTTTCCCGCGCGTCAGATCGAGGGCTGGACTCACAGGGAGAAGTGCAGTTCTGCGGCTGAGCGCAATCTGCACCGCCCTGCCAGCGGCTGCGATCGACCGTAGGCTTCAACGGAGCACGGACCGATATCGGCAACCGCAGCGAATCCTTTGGGAAGACGGAGTACGAGCAGAGCAAAGACTCGATCGTCAACATCTAGCCGACCCAGAGACCACACGTCCCGGTTGAGAACTTGATCGCCGAGTTCCGCTGCGCGGCCCAAAGCCTTGTTGTATGTCTCCCGGGAAGACACCTACGTCGTCACCCCGGGAGACATACAACAAGACATGGGCGATTGCACGCTCTTTGTTTGGGCCAGCGGATACCGACCGCCCATCGTGCCAAGACGCCCGCGTCACTCCCCCGGGAGCGCGGCACTCATTGGAACAAGTGCCATCTTCCCGAACAAGCGCCGCGGGCGGTCGCGGTCGCGGTCGCCGCGCCGAAGCACGATCGACCGCCGAGCGAGCCCTACTCCAGGCGCGAGCCGAACACCTGGGCGGCAATGAGTGGGCGAACCGCCGCCTCGAAATTGCTGTCGACAAAGTAGTCTTTCACGCGATCGTCAAGCAGCTCGTTGGCGATTGCCGCCATGATCATCGACTGGTCCAGCGAAAGGTACCGGGCGGCCACGGTGCCGCTCTTGGTCGCAACAGCGTCGTAGAAGCCGCCGGGGCCGTAGGCACCCAGGTTCTTCTTGATTCCGGCAAGGTTCTGCAGCACGCTGGCTTTGTCGTACGGCAGGGCTAGGAAGGCGGCGTGCGGGGTGACGACGCCATCACCAAAGGTCGGCGTGGGGTTGGTAGCCTCGCGGCATCCGTCGTAACCCTTGTCGACGTTGGTGCGCTCCTTGTCGGAGGCGTACCCGTCGGTGCTCATGCCGACTTCTTCGACGCCGTACTCGGCGTACCCGGCAAAGGGGTCGCTCGCCGGGGAGAAGCCCCAGTAACCGTAGCCGGCCTCGTCGAGACCGTGTTCCTTCTGAGCGCGAACGGTGGCCGGGTGGTTGATCGCCCAGGAGCGCGGTCCCCATTCGGCTTCGGGCACGAGCAGGTCGGGCATCAGCGCCTCGAACATGCTGCCGCCCCAGGCCGGCACGAGGGACATGCCACGGTACTGGTAGATACCCTCGTAGACGGGAACGCCGAGGTACTCGCGAGTTTCACCGGTCGGCTTCTGTTCCTGCCAGGAGAAGTCGCAGCCTTTATCGGGCATGGTGCGCAGAGTACCGTAATATGCTGTCGCTGGAATATTTCCCTTGGAGATGCCAATGTAGGTCGCGATGCGCGCCTCGCTGACGGTCGTGTCGTAGTGGTGGCAGGTGTAGTAAAGCTCGGATCCGTCGTCACCGTAGTTGCCGGGGACGCTGCAGCCGGGCGGCGGGGCGGCCCAGAAACCGCCGCGGTTGAGGCCGGCTCCGTAGGCCGCGCCGGCGCCGGCGGCCAAGTCGTGGAAGTAACTGAAGTCCATGCTCTCGTAGAGAGCATTGGCCTCGGGGGCGAGCCGGGGTTCGGCCTCGGCGACGATGCGGAAGGAGGCGGCGAGCCAGCCGTTGTCGACCGTGCTCAAGAAGGGGTCGACGGGGTCGCCGCTACCGGGCCAGACGGTGAGCTTGTGACCATCGAGGGGCGAGTACCAGTTGTAGTACATGCCGCTGGGCTCGTGGCGCTCGATGCTGGCGAGGGTCTTGAGGGTCGTTTTCATGCGGGTGTAAGCATCCGTTTTGCTGATGATGCCGAGGTCACGCGCCGAGATCGTCGACCAGAGGTACCCGCCGATGTTGGTCGGGCTGGTGTTGTCGCTAGGGGTGGAGAGGTCGCCCTCGAGCTTGTCGGCGGGGAGCCCTGTCTTCTTGCTCGTCATAGCGGAGAGTGACTTCCAGGTGTCGGCCGCGTAACCCTTGAGCACCTTGGCCTCACCGTCGCTGTGGCCGGCTCCCTTGACTGCACCCTGAGCGGGGTAAGCGGATGCGCTCGGTGCAACGATGAGTGCTCCGGCGACGAGTGCGGCGCAGAGGACTACGAGCTTCGGTGTGCGTTTCACAGAGTTTTCCTTCGTGTCGTCTTTGACCGTGCCGGCCCTGCAGCGGCTTGGACAAGCGGCCGTGCACGGGGTACGTGGTTTTTTAGTGTAAGCGCATACAGTGCTGAAGTGCAAGGCATCTGTTCGCGCGGCCATCGAGGGCGGCTCACCCCGCGTACTCCGAATCGTCGAGCTACTCGGGCCCTTCCGAACTCTCCCGCAGTAACACCTTCACGGGCAGCCGGAGCGAAATCGGCGGCTGTTCCGGATTTGCCAGCCGGCTGAGCATCGCGCGAATCGCTGCACGGCCGAGGTCAACCATCGGCTGCCGCACGGTTGTCAGCCGCGGCGAGGACTGCCGGCCGGCCTCGATCCCGTCGAACCCGGTCACGATCACCGTTCCCGGGACGGCAATTCCGCGCACGGTGAACACGTCGAGAACACCGAGCGCCATCTGGTCGTTCGCGCAAACCACCGCTCGCGGAAGGGTGCCGGAGACGAGGAGCTGTTCCGCTGCCTCCCGTCCGCCCAGTCGTGAGAAACCGCCCCGGAGCACCGGACTGTGCGCCGGATCGAGGCCGCGTTCGATGAGCGCCTGCACGAATCCCGCGTGCCGTTCGGCGTCGTCGGGAGAGTCGGGTGGGCCGGCGAGGTATAGAAAGTCGGTGACGCCGCGGCGCTCGATGAGGTGCAGGGCAAGCGCACGCATTCCCTCGGTATTGCACACGCTGACGTGGTCGTAGTCGTCGCCCCGGCGCGGCCCGGCGATCAGCACGACCGGGATCCGCCGTGACACATGTTCCAAAGGGACGGTCGGCACGCTTTGCGCGAGCACCGCCATCCCGTCAACCCGTCCGGCAATGTCGTTGACCATGTCGGCGGGGTTCTTGCCGCGTCCGACGCCGACCATGAGAGCGAATCCCTGGCGCCAGGCCTCGAGTTCACTGCCGCGGAGCACCTCGTCGAAGTACAGATTCGGTGTGCGCGCTTCACCCTTGTCGGGCATGTCGACGACCACGCCAACGGTTGTCGACTGCGTGAAATGTGCGTCCTCGAGCTCTTCCATCGCGTCGAGGGTCGGAAAATACAGTCCGAGCACCCCGGTTCGCCGAGCGGCGAGCCCACGCGCGGCTGCGCTGGGAACGTAGCTGAGCTGCTGCACCGAGTCGAGTACGCGTTCGCGCGTGGACGCCCGTACATCCGCGGGACGACGAAGAACGCGCGACACCGTCGCGATAGACACCCCGGCGTGCGCGGCAACGTCGTAGACGGTCGATGCCTTTGCCACAAGTGCCCCCTGACGATGGATGCGAAGTCGACGCTCCACATCCTACGACTCACATCTGGCACGCGGGCGCCCCGTGTTCCAGGCGGGCGGGCCGGTGACCCGGCCGTCAGCCGGTCTCCGGCGCTTTCCGGCGTCAGGACGCCGGGACTGAGCGCCCCGTGAAGGCGACCAACCGGTCGAGGCTCGCCGCGGATTCTGTGATCGCCACAATCTCGTCGAAGCTCCCGTCCCCTCGAGTTTCGGGGCTGATCGTGATTCGCGCGAGGCCGAGCACGTAATCCGACAATACCGGTGCGACCTGCAGCTCAGCCCCGGTGGCGACCGCGAGGTTCCGGGCGTGCACAAGAAATTCCATATTGAGAATACTGGCGACCATGGTCGCGGGCAACTCCGCAAAACCCATGTCGGTGCTTCCGTTGAGGCCTCGTGCCCGAAACGCTTCGAGCGTCTTCTGCGCGACATCGGCACGGTGCGTCGGCCGGATGGAACGTCGTCGCCGCGCCCTCAAGGCCCTAGCGATCGTCGACCTCGCCGATAAGGCCGATAGCTACCCGGCACAGCTCTCCGGCGGGCAGAAACAGCGGGTGGGCATCTCCCGGGCCCTGGCCACGAAACCGCGGGTCCTGCTCTGTGACGAACCCACTAGCGCGGCCGACCCGCGCGCGATGGCAGCGGTGCTGCAGTCCTATTTTCCTTGATAAGAGGAGCATTCTCTGTTTAACGCGCCGCCAAATTCCAACCCCAATCGGCAGATAGAGTCTTAACTCGACGGTGTTGAGGTTGAGAGCCGCCCGGCCCGCGCGACCTCTCCGAGCCACGCCAGGCTCGGCTTGGGGTGGCGCTCGAACGTTTCGGCGTCCCAGCCGATGAGCCCGAAGGTGGGGGCGTAGCTGCCCCACTCGTAGTTGTCGAGTGCGCTCCAGTGTAGGTAGCCGCGCACGTCGATGCCGTCGGCGATGGTACTCAGAATCCCCTCGAGCGCTCCCGTCGTGTAATCGATGCGGCGAGCATCGTCGGCGGTCGCGATGCCGTTCTCCGTCACGTAGATCGGTACGCCACCGTTGCGCTGCCAGGAGCGGCGGATGCCGAATTCGATCGCTCCGGGGTAATACTCCCAGCCGGTGAGAGTGCGCTCCGCAGCAGTCGGAATCGCGATCGGCCCGTTCGCGCCGATTTTCGTGCGCGTATAGGCCTGGATGCCGATCCAGTCGTCACCGCGCGCTGCGTCCATGAAGACGTCTTCGCGGGAGTATCCGTAGTCGTCGGCCACTTGCTCGGCGCCCGGTTCGGGCTGGTAGGCCTGCGTCGCGACCGACCACCCAGCGCGCTTGCCGGCGCCGCGCAGGATGTCGACCGCGCGTGTGTGTCCGGCGATGAGGTTCTCGGTGACGACGGGTTCGCCGGCCGGGAGGCCTATGTGCGGGAACGCCTCGCTCGAGTTCGCCATGATCGCGACCATGTTCGGCTCGTTGATCGTGCAGACGAGGTCGACGTCGGAGAGGATCGGCAGAGCCGACTCGACGAAACGCGCGAACCGGTCGATAACCGCAGGGTTGCGCCAGTCGCCGTCCCGCGCGAGCCAGGCGGGGTTGGTGAAGTGGTGCAGTGTGACCATGGGCGTGAGTCCGAGGCCGAGCGCCGTGTCGATCATCCGGCGGTAATGGTCGAGTTGCGCCCGGGAGACGAAGCCTTCTTCCGGCTCGATCCTGGCCCACTCGATGCCGAACCGATAGCTCGTGAGCCCGGCGTCGGCGAGCAGGCGCATGTCCTCCGGGTAACGGTGATAGCTGTCCGCGGCATCGCCACTCGGCGACTCGACCGGATGCGGGCTCGGCAGCTGCCCGTGCTCGCGCAGCCACCAGTCGCTGGAAGTGTTGTTGCCTTCGACCTGGTGCGGCGCGGTGGCGGCTCCCCACAGGAATCCGTTGGGAAAAGTCATTGTGTTCCTTACTATTTGATTCCGGTTAGGGCGATACCCTGAATGAAGTAGCGCTGCAGGGCTATGAAGATCGCGAGCACGGGCACTACGACCACGACGGCGCCCGCCATCATCAGGCCGTACTGCGATGCGTTCTGGCCGACCGAATAGAGCGCGAGGGCGACGGGAAGCGTGTACTTGTCCTCGCTCGTCGCGACGACGAGCGGCCACAGGAAGTTGTTCCAGCTGCCCAGGAAGGTCAGGATAGCAAGGGTTGCGACGGCCGGTCCGCACAGCGGCATGATCACCCGGAGGAAGATCCGCCACTCACTGGCGCCATCGATCCTGGCGGCCTCGATAATGTCGTCGGGAAGGCTCAGGATGAACTGCCGCATCAGGAACACGCCGAGCGGCGTGATCAGGAACGGCAGGATGAGGCCGGGGTACGAGTTCACGAGGCCGAGGTTTGAGGTGAGCACGAACAGCGGCACGAAGGTCACGACGCCCGGCACCATGAGCGTGCCGAGCACAAGACCGAACAGCACTTTCTTGCCGGCGAACTCAAGCTTCGCGAGCGCGTAGCCCAGCATTGACGAGAACACGATGTTGCCGAGCGTCACGAAGACCGCGACGACAACGCTGTTGGTGAAGTAGGTCGTGAAGTCGAGCCGCCCGAAGAGCTGCACGTAGTTCTCGAGCGTCGGGTTCTCCGGGAAGAAGTTCAGGGGGGCGCTGCGGATCTCAGCGTTCGTCTTGAACGAGCCGAGTAGCATCCAGATGAACGGGAAAATCATCGCGACGAACCCCATGACGAGCACGATGTAGAGCCACCATCTCGGTTTGCGTCTCATCATGGTCAGTCTTTCTGTCGGAGGAATCGGAACTGCACAAGCGACAGGACAACGATGCCGAGGAACAGCACGTAACTAGCTGCGGAGGCATAGGAGTAGTTGCCGAATCCGAACTGGTTGAACGTGTACATCGCGGTTGAGAGGGTCGCGTCGAGCGGCCCGCCGCGGGTCATCACGAAGGGCTCCTCAAAGAACTGCAGGAACCCAATGCCGGTGATGACCGCCGCGAACAGCAGGGTCGGTCGCAGGGCGGGCACGACGACGTTGAAGAATCGCTTGACCGGACCGGCGCCGTCCATCATGGCTGCCTCGAGCTGCTCCTGCCCCACGCCCTGGAGCCCGGCGAGGAAGATCACCATGAGGGTTCCGATGTTGCGCCAGATCGCCATGGCAATGAGCGATGGGAGGGCGAACGTGGTGTCTTCGAGCCAGTTGGGGCCGGAGACTCCGAAGATCGAGAGAAACCCGTTGAGCAACCCGTCCGGCTGGAGGATGAACTTCCAGACGATCGCGATCGCCACGATGCTCGTGACGACGGGGGCGTAGTAGCCCACGCGGAACACGGTGCGGAACTTGTTGATGCCGTTGTTGAGGGCGAGGGCCACGAGCAGGGCGAGAACGATCGTGAGCGGGACGCCCACAATCACGAAGACCGCGGTGTTGGAGAGGGCCTTGAGGAACCGGGGGTCCTGAAAGAGGTTTAGGTAGTTCTCGAGACCGATGAAGTTCACGTTGAACGGCGATCGCAGGTCGCGGGTCGTGAGGTCGGTGAAGCTCATCGCGAAGGACGCTAGGATCGGGCCGGCCATGAAGACCACGAACAGGATCATGAACGGGGCGGCGAAGCCCCACGCGATCCAGGTTATCTTGCGCCGACCGGGCGAGTGCCGAAGCGCCGTCGGCGCGGGCGGGCGCGGTGAGGGCGCTCGCCCGGTATTTGGTGCGAGGACGGCCATGGCTAGTTGCCGGTGCCGATCGTGTCCGCCTGCTGCTGGATCGTCTTGAGTGCGGCGTCGACAGTCTGGTCACCGCGCGTGACCTTCTCAAGCTCCTGGTCAATGACGGCAGACACCTGGGCCCAAGTCGGGATCGCGGGCGGCGCTTTCGAGTCGGCGAGCTGCATGGCGAACACGCTCAGGTAGGGGTCGTCGGCGAAGATCGGATCCTCGAACGCGGCTTGCACCGAGGGGAGGTCGGTGGAGATGTCGTACCACTCGAGCTGCGTCTCGGGCTGGCTGAGCCAGCGCACGAACTTCCACGACGCGTCACGGTTCTCGCTGTCGCCGAAGACGGCGAGGTTGCCGCCTCCCGTGAAGCTCGTGCGGGTGTCGGCTCCGGGGACCTGGGCGACGGCGAACTTGTCGGCGAAGTCCGGTCCGCCCTGTTCACGGAGCAGTCCAACGTGGAACGGGCCGCTGAAGAACGAGCCGACCGATCCGTCGATGAACTTCTGTTCGATCTCGCCGCCCTCGAGGCGAACCGCCTCGGAGGCTCCCTCCTCAAAGAAGCTCTTGTAGAACTCGAACGCCTCGGCCCACTCTGGGGTGTCGAACGTGAACTCGGTGCCATCCTCGTTCAGGATGTCGCCGCCGGCCTGCCAGGCGAGAGGGGTAACGTACTGCCAGGAGTCGAATCCGCCCGGCGGAAGGGAGACGCCTGACGTGGCGCCGCCATCCTTGAGCGCCAGGGCAAAGGTCTTGTACTCGTCCCACGTGGTGGGCGCTTCGACGCCGGCGGCCTCGGCGAGGTCGGTGCGGTAGTAAAGAACACGCGAGTCGACATACCACGGCACGCCGTAGGCGACGTCGTCGACGACCGCGGTGCCCCAAGAGCCCTCGAAGAAGGATGCCTCGTCGACGAGGCCTTCCGGGGTGGGCTCGAGCGCGCCGGTTGCAGCGAACTCGCCGACCCAGGTCGTGCCGAGCATCGAAATGTCCGGGGTCTCGCCGCCGGCGATCGACGTGGCGATGCGGTCGTGCGCGGAATCCCACGGCACCGCCGTGACGTTGATCGTGACATCCGGATTCTCGTCCTCGAACTTGGTTGCGAGCTGGTCGAGCACTTCGCCCTCGTTGCCCATCGCCCAGACCGTGACTTCGCCCGTTGCCGGCTTGTCGTCGATTGCGGCGCCGCTCGTGGCGGTACTCCCGCCTTCGGTACGGCCACAACCTGTAAGCGCGATAACCCCTACCAGGCCTATTGCCGCGATTGATCCCCATCGATTCATGTCGTGCCTCCATTGGTTCGACTCCTGCCGCATGGCAGAGTTGCGACTGCTCGTAACGGCCGCAGAGGGGTGCAGCCCTTCGTTGCGCTTCGACCCTAGCCCAAAAACCTTGCATGCGATAGGTTTCTTCTATGACGGACACTCAGGACCGCAAGCGCGGCAGCTACCCCAAGGGCCAAGCCCGACGCCAGGAAATCCTCGACGCCGCGCTTCTCGTGTTCGGTAAGAGCGGCTTCCGCAGCGGCTCCCTGCGCGAGATCGCCAAGCGCGTCGAGCTGACCCCTGCGGGGGTGCTGCACCACTTCGCCTCGAAGGAAGACCTGTTCACGGAGGTGTTGAGACAGCGCGATGAGCAGGTGCGCGCTGCCGCCGGCGATGTTAGCGAGAACACGCTTCTCGAGCAGATGCGTAAGGTCGTCGCCTACAACCAGACCACGCGGGGGCTGACATCGCTTTACGCGGTCATCTCCGCCGAGGCCACAGACGATGGGTATCCGGTGCACGAGTACTTCGTTGAACGGTACGCGGCGACGGCCGCCGACACCGAGCGCGTGCTCTCCGAGGCACAGCGCGACGGCCTCGTGCGCACCGACCTCGACGTGCGGCATGCCTCGCGTCTCATCACTGCCGTGATGGACGGGCTCCAGCAGCAGTGGCTGCTCGACGAGAAGGTCGACATGCCCGCCGCATTCGACGAGTTCCTGCGCGGCTACCTGTTACCGCTGTCCTGACCGCCTTTGACCCCGGCGAACGATGTTGATTGCACGAAATCGCGGTCGATATAGTCGGTTGGGTGGGACGTTGCCGGCACGATCGTCAGGGAGTGTGGCTGTGTTTTTGTTCTTGTGCAGATCGAAAACGGGGCCACGGGCGCGTTGACGGCGCAAGCCGGGGTCGCTGCCCCCCGTCAGGGCGGTTCCGCCGGGTCTTTAGGTTACTGGGCGGGCTGTCAGGGCGTTGTGCGCGGCCAGGTGGGCCATGGTTCGCAGGGTGTGTAGCTTCATCAAGTACCCATCTCGTCAATGGTTCACCTTCCCGCCTTGGCGTCTCCGTCCGACATCCTACGGGCCGTCGCCCAGCACGGATATTCCCGCTACATCCTCACGGACGTGGACGGCCCCTGGCCGCCGAGCGGTCCCTTTACAGCTTGATGCCTATGCTGAGGCAACCCGGGACATTCTCGACCCCTTGGTTTGGACTCACCTATCCGGTCGTGTGGCTCGAATTGATCAAATCTCGGTTCGGTACTACCGGTCGGAAGTCCCAGAGGAGCGCGGGGTTAGGGTGGCCGAAACCGGGGGTGCCATGCAGCACAGTGTGCTGAGCCTGCGAAAGCCGCGTGCATTTCACGGTCAGCTTGTCGGCTGGATAGTCCGAGTCCAGGGGTAAGGGTTTTGGGGCGCTCCCGTGCCGAAGGTCTCGAGGACTGCGTGTTGCGGGGTCGCGATATCCCGGTGCTCATGCCGAATGGTTGCGCGGAATGGTCGCGCTAAGCGGGGCGGATCATCGGTTTGAGAGTGACGAGTCCCGCTAGAAGCTCGCGGTGCCACGGAGCGTCCGTAAGCCGGACGGCGACCGGGACACCCGCTCGGACGAAAAGCGCCAAAGACAATCCGCGTAGTTCCGCGGGCGCCTAATTCCCGTAAGTCCCGTCCGAGAAAATGCCCGGTGAAGGGGGGCTAAACGGTACACTCCTGAAGCATGACCAGCATGCTTATCGGGTACGCGCGCGTATCC
>NZ_PJJT01000052.1:0-12299 GCF_002929615.1 Cryobacterium sp. M91
ACACCGTTAGGAGAGGTGTCCGCCAATCAGATTGTGACCCTATCCTGACAATATTCGATAAGAGTATCTGACGCCTAGTTGGGGTACACGCTAAATTGACAGTTCGTTGCTTGCTTCGACGCTTTCTACTTCCCCATTGACGCTTCTAAATGTCTCGCAACCGTCCTTGCCTACAAAAATGGTAACGCCAGTAAAAACACACGTTTCGAGACACACCGACTCATCCGTCGCCCTCGGACAATAATGCCCCGATCCCGGTCACTGGACGGAATGCGTTCTGCCGCGCTCTCCACAATCGTGCATGGTCGATCTGTCTCGTCAAGGTGTCTCGCAGCCGACGGGTTGCGAGACACGGTCTTCAACGTACGGATAGCATTTGAAACTAATGCGCACCCGTGGAGGCGCAGGGTATTGACTCATATCCGCGGGGAGAGCCAAACCGGCGGGCCCGAAGGTCGCGTTGAATCGTCGCCCCTATTTCAACCGAAGGCACCGAGTTGTCGCGTGCAATGGGGCTGGAGGTGACGCAGTATCACTCGAGGAGAGCGAAGAGCGGCCGCCCACCCGGAGTTGCGAGAAGCGCTAATTCGTTCTGCGCTCTGGCAGCCAGGCCAAGTGGGCTAACTCCCCGGATGCTGAATCGAGCGTTCACTACTCTGTCGACGCCCGCAGCGACGAGTTGAGGTGTAGATCGAGTCGTCGATGGCAGGGAGACCGAATCAAATTTTGCCGCGTGCATGATGAAGTTTCGTTGATAGTACAAGCGTCGAAAAGCTGAGCGGTAGTAGCTGTGAATGCGTCCGATGACTTCCGTCATATTCGCGCTGAGCTGCACTATCCGATTCACGGCGGCAACGTCTTTAGCTTGGACGAATCCCGGATCTCCGGTGCTCAGAATGGCTTCCAACATTATTCTTGCTTGTTCCGTGCGGCTGGGCTCCTCATGAAGAAGCATCTGCAGGTCGCCGCTACCGTGTTTTTCCCATCGCCGTGCTAATTCGGTGAGTTCTGCGCGAGGGAAGCTGCACGAGACGATATCGGCCAACCGGTCGGCTGCGTCGACTCCCTTGGCTCCGGGCATTCCTAACAATGCCTCCACTGCAGCCCAGGCCGAAGCAATGGAGGCAGCGGATGTGCCCTGTTGCTGTGCGGCCAGCAGACCTATTGCGTCGTCTATCTAGTCGGTGCTGTTGGAATCGACTGATATTGAACCGAAGAGTGCATTTCGTTGCATCGATGGAACTCGGACAAGCTGCCGCTCGTCCTTGAACGACCTGACCTTATTTGTAGTGCGGTCGACAATTAGGTGCTCGAATATTGCCTCGGCTCCGCCTGTTCCAACCGCCACTCGGTCGGAGAACTTTCGAATCCACGTTGTCGCTTCGGAGATAGCCGAATGAGGATCGCGGGTTGTAAAGGTCAGCCTAATTGCCGTCGCGGGAAGTCTCGGCGCTTTCTCAAAGGCCGAGTTCGTCGTCAGTTTGAAGGCATCCAGGAATTCCTGCGGGGGCAAAGACATGGGTTCAACGGCATCCGCCACAGTTGAGGGCAGGGTTCGAATTGCAATTAGCAATTCAAATTCACGCTTGGGCTGGAAGAGCATCGCGTCACCCCTTTCCACTGTCTCAGCTAGCGACTGACCAGTGGGTAGGTTTGTCAGCCAACCATGGATATGACTTCGGTTGAATCCCTCGTCTAGAAGGTGTGAAACGACCAACCGAGCAATGACTTCAACGTCCTGAGTCCTGACCCCCCGGCTATTGATGTGGCTTGCCCACCGAAGTAGGTAGCCAGAACGGCCGCGCTCGAGCAACTCGGCGATCTGGGCCAATGAAGCCCGACCATCCGCGGTGGGATTCCGCGGATCCGGTGCCAATTTCACGGGGAGGCTCTCCATGAGAGTTAAGAGTCGCGTTCGGACATCTTGGCTGCCAAGCCCATGATCTAAGTTGATTTGGCGCTTATGCCCCGTAATGAAGTCCTTCATCGCTTCAGGAGACGTAAGTTGGCCGGACCAGGTTGCGGAGACGGACTCCACAATTTCCCCAAGAGCGACGATCGATCCCACCTGCCATAAAGATCGATTCCAGGAAGTTCGCAAGTCGACGAGTTCCTTCATCCGGGCTACGACTAGATCTTCCGCAGAGTATTGACTTGGCATTTGGATACTGTATCGTGGCCAACAGAATGAAAGTTCTCTATCTCTAATAGGTGGGAGTCGCGCGGGCAACCGGGCCGCTCCCACCTTTACACTTTAAGAGCGGCGCCGGATGTCGGCCAAGAGGGCGAGCGACGGCACCACGTTGGCATCGCCAGTCAGAGCCCTACGTCACGCGCGGACTTGCTCTGGCGTACTGGCCTCACCGAACTGACACGTAGGGCACTGCCTCAGAACTTTGAGTGGCTGTCGACGCTCTTTGAAAAGTAGTCCGTGGGCGCTGACAGTGACAGACCAGTGGCACTGGGGCCTGTGTAGGTGACGGTAACGGTGTCGATGAGGGGATAACGTCAGCGTTCTAGGAGGTAGGTGAACGGGTCTCACTACCTGTAGTCGCCGATAGGCTCGGGGCTATGGGGATTGCGACGGGTGAGCAACTAGAGCTGTCACGTAAGGTAGCTCGGGAGTTTGCGGACAAATGGGCAGCTGTCACGAAGGAGAAGCAGCTCGCACAGTCGTTCTGGTCTGACTTCTTCCACAAAGTCATCGGCGTTCAGGACCTGCTGGCCGCGGGTATCGAGTTTGAGCATGGCGTCAAGTCATCGGTGAGCGGGTTAATCAACTTCATTGACGTGTTCTGGTCTGGTGTCGTAATGATCGAGCACAAGTCTGCGGGCAAGGATCTCAACGTTGCTGAGAGGCAAATCCGTGGGTACCTCGCCTCCCTTGACGCGATTCACCGTCCAGCTATCCTCATCGTCTCTGACTTCGCGCGCATTCGTATCATTGACCACATTGCGGGTGAATCCGTCGAGTTCCCCCTTCACGAGCTACCTGACAATCTCGACCGCTTAGACGCTATATTTACGGCAAAAGGTAAGAACGCAGCAGCTGTAGAAGTCATCGCTGACGCAAAAGCGAGCGAGAAGATGGCAAACCTTTACGTTGCGTTTGAGAAGAACGGATACGAGGGGCACGAGGTCTCTGTCCTCCTTATTCGTATCCTCTTCCTGCTCTTCGGGGAAGACACTCGCATGTTCAAGTCAGAGAAACTGTTTACGCACTTTATTGAAGCTGTGGACAAAGCTGACAACCTCGGCGGACGGCTGCAGCAACTCTTTCAGACTCTTAATTCTAAGAAGAGACCACCTAACGGTGATTCAGCTCTCATCGCCTTCCCCTACGTTAATGGCGGGCTGTTCGCTGAGAATCTTCAGATATTCTCCTTCAGTGAGGAAATGCGTACAGCTCTCCTTGAAGCATGCGCTTACAACTGGGCGAAGATTAGCCCTGCGATCTTCGGTGCCATGTTCCAGACGATCAAGAGCAAAGAGGATCGACGGGCGCTAGGAGAGCATTACACTTCAGAAGCGAATATCCTAAAAGTAATTCGTCCCCTCTTCCTTGATGAGTACTTAGATAGACTCCACAGGGCATGGGACGACCGCAGCGAACTGCGTAAACTACGCAAGGATCTCGGCTCGAAGAACTACCTCGATCCAGCGGCAGGGTCAGGTAACTTCCTATTGATTACCTATAAACGCCTGCGGGACATTGAACATAAAATCATTGCTCGTCTAGCGGATCTCGAAGGCAAGGCCACCGCTACTGACTATGGATTTAACCTCCAGATGGGCCTCGATGGGACGATTGGTCTCACTGTCCGTTTAGAGCAATTCCACGCTATTGAGTATGAGGAGTGGAGTTCTCAGATAGCTACGGTCGCCATGTTCATGACAGACCACCAGGCGAATCTCGCTCTCGAAGAGTTGACAGGAGCCCCACCAAACCGATTTCCGTTGAGCCACGCGGCTATCATCCACCATGGCAACGCGCTACGCGTGGACTGGGCTGAGGTATGCCCCATGAATGACAACACGATTATCATGGGTAATCCTCCGTTCTATGGGGCGTCATTACTCCTCCCGGAACAGAAGGTCGATCAAGAGCTGGTGTGGGGGAGGGTTAAGGGAGCAGGAGACCTTGACTATGTTGCCTCGTGGTATCTGGTCGCTGCTCGTCACATGGCAGGGACTAAGGCGAAGGCTGCGTTCGTGTCTACGAACTCGATCACACAAGGTCAGCAGCCGCCCGTCCTCTGGGGACAGCTCAGGCACCTTGGAATGAATATCGACTTTGCACACAGGACCTTTGAGTGGTGGAACGGCACAGCTAACAGAGCCGCTGTTCACTGTGTCATCATTGGCTTCTCTACTACACCCGCTGCGATCTTCAAGCCCCTCTGGTCATACGAGTCCGTAAAGAGTGACGCCGTGCTCGTGAGGGCGCGAAACATCAACGCATATCTATTGGACGCAAAAGACGTACTGGTCAGTGCGAGGACGAAGCCTTTCAGTCCCAGCACGCAAGAAATTGTCTACGGCAGCAAGCCTACGGACAGTGGATGGCTCTCGAAGATTAGCCCCGTTGACGCAGAAGAGATAAAAGCTACGGACCCCATAGCATCCAAGTACTTGCGAGTGATAGTGGGAGCAACGGAGCTGATCAACAATCGTCTACGGTACTGTCTCTGGCTGATGGACTCCACGCCCAATGATCGAGTGATGTCCCCTGTGATCAAGGCAAGAGTCGCTGCGGTACGTGCTATGCGCGAAGCGAGCGACAAAGATCAGACACGAGACGACGCGACACGCGCGTGGGAGTTTCAAGAGCCACGGCAGCCCTCTACCCCGTACCTCGTGGTTCCTCTCCACTCATCGGAGAATCGTGACTACATTCCTATGCCCATCTTCCCTGCGACAGTCATTGCTACAAATGCAGTTTCACTCATTCCCAATGTGACGCTGACCACGTTTGGGTTCATGATGTCGTCAGTGTTTGTCCTCTGGGCGAAAGCAGTGTCAGGGCGGATCAAAAACGACCCTCGGATCTCTAACACGATTACCTACAATAATTTCCCATTTCCTGTCTTAAACGATAAAGACGAGAAAGCGCTCGAGAAAGCTGCCCAGGCTGTCTTGGACGCTCGGGAGTCATGGGTGGATACGTCGCTCGCTACTCTTTACAATCGAGACGCCATGCCTACGAACTTACGGGTGGCACACAAAGCATTGGATAAGGCTGTACTCAACGCGTTTGACTTGCGAGCAAACGCAACTGATATTGCAATACTTGAGACACTATTCAACCGTTATGGTCTGATCATTGACGGACTACTCGCCGCAGTTCCTGGCAAGAAGAAGCGTAAAGCGAAAGAGACGACTTGAATTATCCGCTGAGACGCTTTGAGTAGTTAAAGGGGACAGCTCCTCACGTATAACTTGTAAGTTGCTCTTCGCAAGCAGGGGAGTAGTTGACGTCGGAATCTGCCGACTTCGATCGAGGAACATCCGCGAATTTCCGGACCTTTCTCGGTCCAGGTTTCGACGGACTTCACCAGATTGATTCGTAGCACGAGGTCTTCGCGTGCGTCCGTGAGAATGACCTCTAGCGTTGAATTCGATGAATCCGCTGGCACTTCGCCTACGGTCGGAATACCCTGACCGACGGTGTCTCCTAAGATCTCTGCGAGCCGGGTGCCATCGTCGCTGCCGCTAAGGAGCAGGGGTATGAATCGGGTCAGGGCGGCGAAGCCGCTGGATTGGTCTGGGTACACGCCGAGCGACACCAGGTGTGTGCTCCCGTTCGAGGTGGTCAGTTCCACGCAGGGGTAGTGCTCTTCCGGTGCGAATCCTTCTCGCACAGCGTCCGCGAAGGTGTTGCTGTCCAGCTGTTCCTCGATCGAGACGACCTGGTCGAGGTTGATCCAGACGTCGTCGGCGCCGACGACCGGCCGGGAGCGGTCGTGTCCGTAGGTGGTGACGGCCAGTTTAAGAAAGCGCATGATGGTCCTTCCGCGACGGTAGGCCTTGACGCTAATGTGCGGGAGCTGTCGGCCGCCGGCGATCAGGGCGATCTGTGCATAACGTGGCACGGTGGGGGGGGGTGTGAGGGGGATGTTCCCCCTCACCGGGTGCGGCCGTCCGCTACGCGGCGGCCGCACCCGGGTTAGCGCGTGGTGTTGTCGAGGGCGGCGAGGGCGATTTCCNGGCGATTTCCAGTGCACGGTCGTAGCTGATTCCCGCGGGTCGGATCGAGCCGGGCACGAATCGTTGCGACTTAGGCAGTCGGAGCGTCCCTGCGTATCCGTCGGGCGCGTCCTGCAGGGGCCCATAGCCGGGGTGCAGGAGCAGCCACTGGCTGAAGGGCTGGTCGGCGTCGTTGAGGACGGCGGCACGAAACTTGGCGGTCGGGTTCAGGCACAGCGTCCAGAAGCGGTCGGCTTGGCCTCGGGCCGTGAGGCGTTCACTCACCAGGCGGGGCGTCACCCCGGGGGCCGGCAGGCGCTTCATGGTCGAGGCGTGCACATAGGGACGGAGGGGGGAATCGTCTCGAGCGGGAATGTCGTTGAGGGCTGCTTGGACGGCGCGTACAGCTCGTCGTGCGGTGCGGTGCGCGGCGCTATCGTCTGCGTGAATGCGGGACCACTCGCTGGCTTCGATGACGCAGCAAATGAGGTTCCAGTCGTAGCTGTAGAACCGGAGGAGGGCGTCTCGGTCGCGCTGAGTTCGGGGGCTGCCGGTGGCCGCGTATCGGGCGAAGAACGCGTTGGCTGCTTTACGGTCGGCTGCTATGTCATCGCTGGTGCGTTCGGGACGGGTGGTGACGGGGAACTGGGGCATGAGACTCTCCGCTCAACTGATTGTTTTGCCTGGCTGGCAAGAGAATCGATAGAGAGCGGGAGTGCCGAAGTGCACGGCTGGTCGGGGGAAATAAGGGAGCCTGCGACCGCGCCCGAGCAGGTGGGCACGCAGGCACGGAAGCGAACTACGATGACCGGCCAGACAGACGAAAAACCGAAAAGGACGTCCGCGCAGCGGTTCGAGGACCCACAGGGTCTCCCACAGGGTCTCCCACAGGGTCTCCCACCGGTTCCCCCACCGGTTCCCCCACCGGTCCCCACGGGGTTGCGTCTGTTGGTAGGCGGCGTCTCCGAGGTGCGACCACCGATTCACGGGGTTGAGCACGCCGAGGTTACGAGGTCCCTCGCCGAACGGTGGTTATCACGCTGGTCGCTCTCCTTCGGCGCGCTCCGGTTCGTTTCATTGCCGGATGCGCTGCTTTGCTCCCGCGGACCTCGTCCTGGGCCCGGTGTTAGTGGCCGATTTTGGCGATGAGGTCGGGGCGGAAGCCGGCCCAGTGGTTGTGGTCGTCGATGACGACGATGGGAGCGCTGCTGTATCCGAGTTCGTCCTGCACGTAGGTGAGGGCGGCGGGTGTTTCGGTGAGGTCGACGACGGTGTAGCTGAGGCCCTGCTTGTCGAGGGCGAGTTTGGTCATCCGGCACGGCTGGCAGTTCGGTTTCGTGTAGACGATGACACCGACGGTTTCGTTCATCGCGGGGCTCCTTTCACTCACGCGGGCGGGGTGGTGCTGTTCGGTAGCGGAGGTTCGCTGTGCCCGGGAGGAAGCGACCATAAGTGCGGGACCGATTGGTGGGGCCAGTGGGTGAGGAAATAAGCGACCGGAGGGAACGCCGAGCCCAGTTGTCCCACCGGTCGGCACATCGTGCGCACGTTGGTCAGCGCCCGCCCGGGCCAGCATGCTCCACGAACGAACATGCACTGCCCGTGACGTGGGTGCGGCTGCGCGGTTAGCCAACAGTTATCGGATCGTCGGTGAACGCGACGTCGAGGTGCAGGTGATTGCAGGTGTCATCGAACTGGGTGAAGTGCACCAGCGCCAAGTTGATGCCCGCCTCCCGCCGGCAGTCTGCCTGCCCAACCCGGGCGCCGGGCGGCATGACCGGGTCGAGCAGTCCGATTAGGCGGAGGGACTGGCCGTCGGCGCCGGTGAGGCTGCGGCCGCCGAGGGAGTAGAAGTCGACGGCTCCGCCTCCGCCGTTGATCCAGTGTGACGATTGGGTGCCCGCGCCGAGGAGTTGCCCGGTGCATTTGCGGTTGATGTCGCTGACGCCGACCTGGTGAAACTGGTTCACGGCTAGGACCATCACCTGCAGGATGCGGGTGTCGATTCCGCAGTCCGGGACGGTCTGCCCGCTGGCGATCCACCGGATCTCCTTCAGATGGTCCGGGACGAGGCCGCGCAGCTGCCCGTTGTCGGCGGCGGTGACGAGCTGCTGCGCCAGAGCAACCGCATCCTCGCCGACACCACACGCCCCGCCGGCACCCGCGGTCAGCGCAGTGACGACCTCGGTCGCCGGTGCGAAGAACGGCGCGTAATGTTCCGGGTCGGCGTTGATCTGCACAGCGGATACCGCCGCCGACGGCGTCATTGTCTCCCACCCGGGCAGAGCAGTCAGGCGTTGGTAGAACAGCCGGGCCGAGGTGGCCGGGTCCATCCGCTCGGCCAGCGTCCCGTATGACGCGCGTTGCTGGAACAGGCCGCGACTGTCGGGGCCGGCAGTGTCGCCGTGGTCAAGGTTGATCAGGCTGGACTCCCCCATCGCCGTCATCACCCCGAGGGTTTCCGCCTGAGCGGTGAGGCCCAGCTGGACGCCAGCGTTGATGATGTCGGCCGCGTTGGCGAGCTGGTCGCCGCTATACCCGGCGACAGCCGGGTGCGCGGCGGCATCCGCTCGACTCACCGTCGCACCGGCGCAGGTGGTGCCGGTGCCGGAGGAGAGGGCGACGGTGCCGCCGACGGTCAGGAGCAGGCCGGTGAGGCTGGCGGCGAGCAGTTTGACCAGGCCCATGATGTTAGAAGATGGTGCCGACGGACAGGCCCTCGTCGGTGTTGGTCAGCTGCCGCTCCCACTCGGAGCGGATGTGCTCCACGTGCGCTTCCGGGTGCGACCCGAACTTGAAGATGTAATGCCCATCAGCCAAGTTCTCGATCGTACGCGCCGTCTCCGGCGCGAACCCAAACGTTTGCTGACACCACAGGGCATCTTCGGGGCGGGACTGCCGGTAGACAATCACGGTTTGGGCTTCCTGGATGATCGCCATGCCGGGTGAGTCCTTGGGAATGTCGGTGCCTTTGTGCATGACGAACACGTTCGAGATGCCCAGGCCGCGGGAGAGTTTTTGGTTGGCTTTGATCAGCTGCGCCGACGGCCCGCCGATCATGTGCCAACCCTCCTCATAGACAACGGTGGTCGCGGAGTCACGTTCGCTGCGCAGCCGGCCCAGCATCCACATGTTCCCGATGGCCATGACGACCGGCACTGCAGGGCCGTCATCGGGCAGCTGCGAAATATCAAACGACGTGAGCTTGCCGCTGAGGTCGACCGTGGATGATGTTTCGCCGTCGAGGAGGCCGGCGTATTCGTCGAGCAGCCCGTTCAAAGTCCACTTCACCGACAGGCCCGCCTTGTGGAGGTCGTCGCGGGCGGTGGCCGAGAGGGTTCGGTAGTCGTCATCGTCGGCGACGAGTCCCAGGTTCGGCAGCACGTCGGCGAGCACGGGTGCTCGCCCCTGGGCTCGGCTAACGGTGCGGCGCAGCGCCGCGCGGAGTGCTTCCTCTTCCCATTCGCTGAGGGGCTGATCGCCGCGGGCGATGCGGGTGACGATGTTCAGCAGCCGTGTCTGCCCTTTGACGCCGGTGCCGCGGGCGATCATCGGATCGAGCAGGTTCAGGGTGGTGCCGGTGCCGTCGGTGGTGAACCGGATTGGCTCGAACCCGTAGTGCCGCACGACGTTGGAGTATTCGCCCTCCCCGTTCTGATCCTTCTTGTCGAACACCACCCCGCGGCGGCCTTGGAGCAGCAGGGGGCGGACGACGTAGTTGCATTTGGTGTGGGTGCTTTTGCCGGCGCCGACGTCGCCCATCACGATCACGTTCGGGCTCGACACTTCACGCGGCTCAGAGTTGTAGGCGGTGACGGGGTCGTGGGAGATCGTCGTCCGCGACAACACGTCCCGTCCGTTGACGACACCGCGGGTGCCGGTCGGCGGGCCGATCAGCGCGGTGTTGAGGATCTCGGCCT
The DNA here is from genome assembly GCF_002929615.1 of Cryobacterium sp. M91. Classification (NCBI taxonomy): domain Bacteria; kingdom Bacillati; phylum Actinomycetota; class Actinomycetes; order Micrococcales; family Microbacteriaceae; genus Cryobacterium; species Cryobacterium sp. M91. The sequence continues at coordinate 10,107 of NZ_PJJT01000052.1, forward strand.
GCCGCGTCGTCGTGGGCGCGCCGGCCAGAGCCGGAGCGTAGAAGCCGCGGCGAGCGGCCGACGCCTGCGTGCGCAGCGGCGTGCCCGGAAGCGCCCACGGCACAATCTCGACTGAATCAGCCCGACCGCCGCCTGCGTCGAGGTCGCCGGCCTCGTCGGCAGGCACCTCGACGGGCGGTGCGAAACGGCGCAGCACCGGCAGTGTCCACAGTCTTGAGCGTGCGCTCTGGGGGTCGGGTGTGGTCAGGTGAGGGCTTCCTTGTCGGATTTGCCGGCGAGGCGGCTGTAGACGCGGGCGGAGAACGACGGCGCGGACGCGATCAGGCCGCGGCCGATCGGCCACGTCGTACCGGATGCCGCGGCCTGATACGAATCCAGCCAGTCCAGGCTCTCAATGCCCAAGCCGGTGGAGCAGGTTTCCTCGAGCTGCCGCGATGCTCGAGCCAGCTCCTCTCGGGAGCGGACGGAGATGGTGACGAAGCCGATCCAGAGAGCACCGTGGTGCTGCGACCCGGAGACAAGGTCTTGCCGGCGACGGCGGGCGGCCGTCATGTGCACGTCCGTGTCGTCCGTGTCCAGCTGCCCGGCCTCCCTGCGGGAGAGGGCTTCGGCGGTGTCGCGGACCAGGTCTTGCCGAGCGGCGACTTTCGCCTCCGACGCCGGCACCAGGTGAATGTGAAAGCTGACCGACCGGATGAACTGGATGTCCTTCCCGATCAGCAGATCCAACACCCACAACTGGGTGCGGGCCGCGGTCGCGAGCGCTTCGGCACGGATCGCGGCGGTGCGATGCCACCACCGCACCGGCAGCCCGGTGATCGGGTCAATGCTGTCAACGAAGTGCGCGGAGAACTCTTCCACGGCGGCTTCACCGACCCGGTTCGGGTGCACGTCAGCGACGAAGTCGATCGGCCGCGACGGATTCTGCTGATGCCGCACCACCGCAGCCACCTGCCGCGCCGTCAACACCTCCACCCGGCCGATCTTCGACTCCGCCAAACCACGCTTGGTCGAGGCGATCTCCTGCCGCATCAACGCCCTCCAACCGTCCCGGCCGTCGCCGTACTTGGCCGCGGCGTCAAAGAACGTCGGGGTAAGGGGCCAGTTGACGGTGACGAAGTGGCGTTGCACCATCGCGTCGTTCCCGGTCAGCCGCAACACCTCCTCGTAGGAGGCGACGGCATCGACGGGCGCAGCCGGGTCGAGGTTGTTCAACACCCAGAATTCCTGCAACGCGGTATCGGCCGGCAACACCCGCGTCGTAACCTGCACGTCCTGCACCAGCACGGACGGGACGGCGCGGGAGGCGAGGAATGCGCCCCAGCCGTGGGCGGCGCGGGCCATGACGCTGGCCGATTCGATCCCGCGCAGCTGCCCGCTAACGGTGAACGTCACCGACAAATAGCTTTGCTCACCCACAGGGGCATGCCAGGCAATGCCGGCCTCGCCCCTGCCGTATTGCAGCCAGCCGAGCCCGTCCGACCCGTCCGGATTCGCCCGCATCGCCACCACTGCCCGGCTTGCCTCCGCAGCCGCCACCCGGGCTGCCGCGCCTGTGGCGGCGCGGGCGTCGGTGAGGGCTTGCTGGAGCTGGTCCCACGCGCCGACCTCGTAGGGCACAAACCGGGTCGTGCCGGCCCGGGTGCGTTTCTTCCAGCGGGCTCGTTTGCGCCGTCGGTCGACGATTGACCCGCGGTGTGTTTTCGCGGTGACGAGGAACGTCACCCCGCAACTGACGGCTGCCGCTGCGAGGGCGGGCCAGCCGATCAGTGGGGTGAACACCATCCCGAACACGAGCGAGCAGGCCAGGAAGATGACTCGGGCACGGGAGTGCGTGCCGCCGAAGAACGAGCGGTGCCCGCTCTCCCCGCCCAGATAGCGATGACCGTCCGGTTACGCACGTCCGTCATCATGTGTGATCTCCTCCCAGGGTCGGGGTGTCATCCATCGACTCCGTCACCTGCTCCCCCGCCGTCTGAGCCATATCCACGCCCTTCCCGACGACCTCAACACCCTTGTGCGCGACGGCGATACCCGCCGCCGCGATCAGCGTTGGGACGCCGACGACGGCGCCCGCGCCGGTCGCCGACTCCGCCGTCCCCGCCGCGGCGAGCCCGGTCTCAGCCGCGGCCGCGCCTCCGCCGGCGGCCGCACTTGCCCCGACAGCTCCCGCCGTGGCGGTCGCTGCGCGGC
>NZ_PJJT01000060.1:0-25091 GCF_002929615.1 Cryobacterium sp. M91
AAGGTGACCGCCGTCGCACCCGAATAGGGAGGCTGATTTTATTTCCTGAGTGCTCCTGAACACTAGCGACGGCCGAGCAGTACCGTGCCGACTCATTCCGCTAGTTGTTGTTCCCATTGACGTTGTGAACGCGGTTGATGGGTGATTTGCCGCCGATGCCGGTATGGGGTCTGTGGTGATTGTAGCTGTGGATCCAGTCCTGGTAGGTGTTCGCGCGTGCGTGGTCTGAGTTGTAGTGGCGGGCGTAGGCCCACTCTGCGGCGAGGGTGCGGTGGAAACGCTCAATCTTCCCGTTGGTCTGCGGCCGGTAGGGGCGCGTGAATTTGTGGGCGATGTCGCCGAGGGTGTCGTTGAAGAACCGTGACCGGTAGCAGGAGCCGTTGTCGGTCAGGACCCGGAGCACGGTGATGCAGTGGGAGGCGTAGAACGCGTTGGTGCGTGTCCAGAACCCGGCCGCGGTTTCCTTCTTCTCGTTGGTGAGGATCTCCGAGTAGACCAACCGGGAGTGGTCATCGATCGCGGAGTGCAGGAATGAGTGGCCGATCCCGGACCGGTTCCTCGTTCCGGCCTGCCGGCCGAGGGTGCGGTGCCCGAGACAAACCCAACTGCTTCGCAATCGCCCGCACCGACAAGCCCTCACTGACGTGAAGATGCCGAATCTCTGTCCAATCCTGCACTGTAATCACCCATCCAATCGTGGTGGGTGGTCTACTTTTCGAAGAGCGAAACTGGCCTACTTTTCAACGAGCGCTGACAGATAGCCGATGCGGTGTGGTCCCCACCGCCTCGTGAACCGCAGGGCGACGATGCGCCGCTCGGTGCGCTGGGCTGTCTGCAACGGCGAACGAAGTGGGCGGGACGAATGGTCCACGAGTCCGTCGCGGCCGCGTGGGCGCGGTATCGGGTGACCCATTTGGACACGGTGGCGCGGGACACCTGAAGGCGTTCAGCGACGCGGGCTTGGGCCCAGCCGCCGTCAACGACGAGCTGAGCGAGTTTGAGACGCCCTTCCGGCGTCAGCGGGGCATTCGCATGGGTAACGTAAGACATGAGGACCTCCGTAGCATCGAATGAGTGTCGTAACCCATATCGATACCGGAGGTCCTCACCTTTTTAGATCAGCCACGCTGCACACAACCTAAGTGGGAACAACACCTAGCGTCTGGCTCGGAACGTTTCAGAGGTAGGTGCAGATTCGTTCGGAGTCGCACGTGGCAGGATCGGCGGCGGCGGCGGTGTCATGGAATCGGGCGACGGTGGATCTGAGGGCGACCAGCTCGGCGATCTGCCAGTCCAGATCCGTCAGTTGCTTGGCCAGAAGGTCGCTCACATGCGTGCAGGGAGCTTGGCCGGCGTCCCGGATGTGCAAGATGTCACTGATTTGGGCCAGGGTCAGCCCCGCGCCCCGACTCCGGCGGATGAAATCTAGACGCGTGATTGTTTCGTCCCCATAGGACCGGTACCCGTTGGCCGCTCGTTGGGCGGCGGGTAGCAGTCCCCGGTCCTCGTAAAACCTTAGGGTTTTGGTCGTCATGCCAACGGCCGCGGCCGCTTCACCAATGCGCACTAAGTACCTCTCATCCGAACGGCGAACACTTTCTTTCTTGACCTTCCAGTGTAGGGGAAGGTGCAGACTAGGCCCAGTACCAAAAATCATGCACGTTCTTGTCCAAGACAGGTTCGGGCGTCCACAGCTTTTCCGGAGGATTCATGTCTGAAGCAACAACGTCTGAAACAGCAGCGTCTGATTTTGACTTGGCGATCATTGGTTCCGGCGGGGGCGCGTTCGCTGCCGCCATTCGAGCGACGAATTTGGGTAAGCGGGTGGTGATGATTGAGCGCGGGACCGTCGGTGGGACCTGCGTGAACACGGGCTGCGTTCCGTCTAAAGCCCTGCTAGCGGCGGCCGACGCGCGCCACGTCGCACTGGATTCCGGACGGTTCCCGGGGATCTCTACCTCCGCTGACGCAGTCAATATGTCGGAGCTGATTGGTGGCAAGCGTTCTCTGGTGGAGACGATGCGCACCGGTAAGTACGCGGACCTGATCGGTGAGTACGGCTGGGAGCTGCGCCAAGGCACTGCCGTGTTCGCGGGGTCTGCCGATGAGCCGGTGTTGGAAGTCACCGGTTTCGATGGGTCCGTAGAAACCGTGCGCGCCGCCCACTACCTGGTGGCAACCGGGTCGACCCCGTGGGCGCCTCCGATGGAGGGCCTGGAAGAGGTGGGCTATCTGACGTCCACGACGGCCATGGAACTTGACGAGGTGCCCGAGTCGCTGCTGGTCCTGGGCGGTGGATACGCCGCGTTGGAACAGGCGCAGCTTTTCTCACGACTGGGCTCCACGGTGACAATGCTGGTCCGCTCCCGGCTGGCTTCGGCGGAGGAGCCCGAAGCCTCCCGCACCCTGATGAGCGTCTTCGCGGACGAGGGTATGCGGGTCATCCGCCGGGCCACCGTGTCCGCCGTGCACCTCGATGAGTTCACAGGCGAGGTTGTCGCTGTGGCCACGACAGGAGGCGGACGGGAAGAGTTCCGTGCCAGCAAACTGCTCGTCGCCACAGGGCGACGCCCCGTGACGGACGGCCTGAACCTGGGCGCGGTCGGCGTCAACGTGGGAGAAAAGGGCGAAATCGTGGTCAACAGCATGTTGGCCAGCTCGAACCCGCGAATCTGGGGTGCCGGGGACGTGACCGGACACCCGCAGTTCGTGTATGTGGCCGCCTCCCACGGATCCCTGGCGGTGGACAACGCGTTCACCGATACCGGACGGGTGGTCGACTACCGTCACCTCCCCCGAGTCACCTTCACCAGCCCCGCTCTGGCCGCGGTAGGTATGACCGACAAGGAAGCCAATGCGGCCGGCATCCGGTGTGAGTGCCGGGTATTGCCGCTGGAATACGTCCCCCGGGCCCTAGTCAACCGGGATACTCGCGGCTTCATCAAGATCGTCGCCGACGCTCAGACACGGCGGATCGTGGGGATCACTGCCGTCGCCAAAGACGCCGGTGATCTCGCCGCGGCCGGCGTCTACATCCTGGAAGCCGGGATGACCGTCGACCAAGTCGCCACCATGTGGAGCCCCTACCTGACCATGGCCGAAGGCATCAAGATCGCCTGCCAGTCCTACAACACGGACGTCTCCAAGCTCTCCTGCTGCGCCGCCTAACCACCTCACCTCACAAGAGAAACGCTCATCATGACGAATGAAACCCATCAGGTCACCGAACGACTCACCTCCGGCGATGCAGGACTCGAAACATGGCTTTGGCTGCCGCTCATGAAGCTGCTGGCCGAGGGCGACGCAGTAGACATTGCCGACTTGGTAGCTGCGTCCGGCCGGCCCGCCGAAGACGTTCACCGTGCTCTGGCAGCCGTGCCCGATACGGAGTACGACGGGTCCGGTCGCATTATCGGGCAGGGCCTGACTCTTCGGTCCACCCCGCACCGCCTCGAGGTCAACGGTGAACAGCTCTTCACATGGTGCGCCCTGGATACCCTGATCTTGCCAGCCGCCCTCGGAACGTCCGCGAGAATCGAATCGGCCTACGGGGCAACGGGAATTCCGGTTCGGGTCAGCGTTGACGCCTCCGGGGTGACCAGCGTTGAGCCCGCCACGGCTGTGGTCTCGCTGATCAATCCGGAAGACATGAGCTCGGTGCGGTCGGCGTTCTGTAACCAGGTCCACTTCTTCGCATCCCCTGAAGAAGCCCAGCCTTGGCTTGACAGCCACCCCGGCGGCTCCGTGATACCCGTCGACGAGGCCTACCGGCTCGGTACCTCCATTGCCGAAACAATGCTCACAGAGACGACACCGCAGCGGTCCGCCCACCCTGACAACGGGGCGCACGGCTGCTGCTAAGACCGCAGTGCCACACTGGCACCGCCACCAATCCACTGAAGTCTCCGTTAGAGCTCCACGAGCAGAACCTGATATAGACATTTGAGATTAAGGAAAAAAAAATTATGAGCGAACATTTTGATGTTGCGGTGTTAGGCATGGGGCCCGGCGGGGAGGTGGCCGCAAGCCGCCTGCTCAAGGCCGGTAAGAAGGTCGCGGTCATCGAGCGGGAATTGATCGGCGGTGAATGCGCCTACTGGGCCTGCATCCCGTCCAAGACGCTATTGCGGCCAGCTGAAGCCCGCACGGAAGTCCAACGTGCAGCCGGGGTATCCGGCGCGGAACTGGACTGGTCTGAGGCCAGTAAGTACCGCGATTACATGATCCGGAATCTCGACGACCGCGCACAAGTCGACGGGTATGCCCGCCACGGTGCCGTCGTAATTAAGGGCGAAGGCCGGATCACGGGCCCCGGCCGGATCCACGTCGAGGACCGCGAACTGACCGCAGAGCACATCATTATCGCGACCGGCTCGGAGGCGGTCATCCCCGAACTCGAAGGTCTCGATCAGATCACCGCGTGGACGAACCGAGAAACGTACACAACCAAGACCCTGCCGAAGAGTGCGGTGATCATCGGCGGTAGCGCCGTCGGGACCGAGACGAGCACCTTCTTCTCCCGCTTCGGAGTGAAAGTCACACTCGTCCACCGCGGCGACCGGCTCCTGGAACGCGAAGAGCCCAGGGTCGGGGAGCTGACCCATAAGTACCTGACGGAGTCCGGAATCGATATCCGTCTGGGCGTGACCGCCCGCCGGGCCCACCGAACCGGCGACCAGAGCGTGATTGAACTTGACGACGGCACGGAGGTGGCGGCCGACGTTGTCATTTTCGCAACCGGACGCACCCCTCGTACCAGGAACCTCGGCTTCGAAAACGCTGGTGTCGCTCTGGGCGATCACGGGCAGGTGCAGGTGGACGAATACTGTCGGGCGGCCGAGAACGTGTGGGCGATCGGAGACGTCACCGGCATAATGCCCTTCACCCACGTGGCTAAATATCAGGGACGGATCGCAGCAGATGCCATTCTTGGCAAACCGCACGCCGCGTCCTACGGCGGCATTCCCCGCGTCGTGTTTGGAGATCCCGAAATTGCGGCCGCAGGGCTCACAAAAGAACAGGCCGACCAGCACGGTTTGCGGACCGTCACAACGGAGCTTGACCTTGCCAGCGCCATCGCTCGCCCCTGGACCTACGAACAAGACCCTCGCGGATTCCTCGGACTCCTCGCCGACACCGACAGCAAGACTCTCATTGGCGCTTGGGCTGTGGGGCCAATGGCCGGCGAGTGGATACATCATGCTTCCCTCGCCATCCGCACACAGATCCCAATCGAAATCCTGCGCGACCAAGTCGCCCAATTCCCCACCTACAATGAGGCCTACCAAGCAGCGCTTGAGGAACTGGACATCTAGCTACTATCGCCGGACGATCCGAAGTGCTGCCGTTCCCGGGCGCCTGAACGCTCGCGCAAGGCCGCTCGGATAGCACGGTGCCGTTCGCGCGAATAAGCCTCCACTGCGAACCCGCAAGCCGGACGGTGACCGGGGCATCTTCGAATCATCGTCGTTTACTCGGTTCCCTGCGGTGCCGAGAGGGCGATCGTCCCGTAAGACCCGTCCGAGAAAATGCCCGGTGAAGGAGGACGGATTCTGAGAGTCGACGCAACACAAGCGTTTTTGTTCGGCGATAGAACGTGGCTCGAGACATTCCAAGGTCGCGGGCAACCGTTGTCGCTATCTCTCCGGCGTCGATGAGTCGACGGGCGTTGCGGATTTGGCTGTCGGTGATGAGCCGCGGGCGGCCGCCTAAATCCTTACCGGCTTCGCGGCGTTTGTTGATGGAGTCAACAACACGCTCTCGCTTGATTTCGTGTTCCATCTGCCCGAGCGCCGCCATGATTGTGAACAGCATGGAGCCCATCGGTGTTGCTGTATCGACATCACCGCCGCCGAGGTTGAGTACGCGAAGGCCGGCGCCGCGGCCGTGGAGCTCTTCAGCGAAAGCGAGCATGTTCTGCGTTGACCGGCCCAATCGGTCCAGGGTCGTGATGACGAGAGTGTCGCCGTCTTGGAGTGCGTCGAGCGCACGGTCGAACTGGGGCCGTGATGCTCGAGCACCGGAGATGCCGTGGTCGACGTAGAGGTCGTCACGCCGGATGCCAGCGGCGAGGATGTCGATCTGTTGCTGGTCGGTGGACTGCTGTCGCGTGGATACGCGAGCGTAGCCGATCAGTTTCGTCAATTCTGCTCCTGGGGTGTCTCATAACTAACGGTGTGTACCGCAAATAGAGCGGTTGGTTATGGGACGTAGTTATAAGACGCGCCGAGCCGCCAGATTCCGACGATTTTGAGGAAGCGCAGATCACGACAATGAGACGTCTTATATCCCTAGGGTTGTAAGACAGCCAGAGTCAAGAATGGTTGCTGCCTAAGACGCTTCCGCACTGGGTTATCGCCGGTCTAATGACGTCCACTATGATTATTAACAGCCCGCATTGATAGCGTAGAAGAATCCATTAATTCCGCTGTCCGAAATGCTCGCGGCAGCTCAACGATCACCATCGGTGCATCGAGGCTAAGCTCGAGGCGGTTCAGTTCGCGGATGTCGTCGACGAGTGGGAGGCGAATGAGCATTCAACGCCAGGATGGCTATACGGATTTACGCTCGTACGCTGCGATCGGTGACGGACGCACGGTGGCGTTGGTCGCACTGGATGGCGGCATCGATTGGCTTCCCATACCGGCGCTCGACTCTACCCCTGTGTTTGCGCGGCTGCTGGACGCACGAGAGGGCGGCAGCATTGAGCTCGCGCCAGCGGGGACCTTCACCGTCACGCGCCGGTATGTTCCCGGAACCAATGTGCTGGAGACCACCTTCATGACGGATGCGGGTGTCGCCCGAGTCACGGATGCTCTCGTTAGCGAATTTGCCGGTCGACTTCCGTGGGTGGAGCTGGCGAGGCGTGTCGATGGCATCCGTGGTGCTGTGCGTTTCCGATGGCGCGTTACTCCCGGTACGTGCCTTTCGACTGCATCGCCATGGGTCGACACGACGATTCACGGAAAGGTTATCCGCGTTGGTAGCGTGACGCTTGCGGTGCGCGGACTGGCGCATGGACCGCGCGGGGGTGGCAGCCGCGCACTGGCCGGAAGCTTTACGACGGCGGCGAAGTCCCGCCACCTCATCACGGTTGCGGGTACCGCGAACGAACCGGTTCATGTGCCGGTGCCGGAGTTGACTGACGAGAGTGTGGACCGCACGATCGAGAGCTGGCAATTGTGGTCGCGTGACTTCAACTACGACGGGCCATGGGCGGACGCTGTCCAGCGCAGTACTCTGGCTCTCAAACTACTGATCTACAGCCCGACGGGAGCGATTGCGGCGGCGCCGACGACGTCGCTTCCCGAGAACCTCTGTGGCGGCAAGAACTGGGACTACCGCTTCGCGTGGGTGCGGGATACGGCGTATACGGTGCGTTCTCTCGTTCGTTTCGGTCTTCGCGAGGAGACCCATGCGGCGGTCGCATGGCTGCTTCGTGCGATCAGGGAGTGCGGCCCGGAGTTGCACATTCTTTACACACTGGACGGCGCTGTTCCCGGCGATGTTGAAACCCTTGACGTGCCGGGGTGGCGTGGAATTGGGCCGGTCACCATCGGTAATCGCGCAGCCAACCAGCTGCAGCTCGGGGTATACGGTGACCTGTTCAACGTCATGCGTGTGTATGTCGAGGCCGGAAATGTGCTCGATGTGGGTACGGGCTTACTGCTGACTTCACTCGCCGACCACGTGGCGGACATCTGGCGACAGTCGGACTCCGGGATATGGGAACTCACCGAGCAGCGCCACTACACCTCGTCGAAGATGGGATGCTGGCAGGCCCTCACCGACGCGACGCGCCTCTGCGAGATGGGCCAGATCCCGGGAAACCCCACACACTGGCGATCCGAATCCGAACTCATCGCAGCGTGGGTACGCGAGAACTGCTGGTCCGAAGCGCGGAAAAGCTTCATGGCCTGGGCGGGCAGCGACGATCTGGATGCGTCCGTACTCCTCCACGCGGCCAGCGGGTTCGACCGCAGTTCGCGGATGTCGTCGACGATAGACGCAATTCGTACGGAACTTGGCGATGGTCCACTCACTTATCGCTACACCGGGGCCATCCACGGGGAGGGAGCCTTTGTTGCCTGCTCGTTCTGGTTGGCATCCGCACTCGCATGCGTCGGTCGCAATGACGAGTCGTCGTGCTCATGGACGAGCTCATTGAGTTGGCAAACGATGTGGGTCTCTATTCGGAGATTCTCGATCCGAGCGACAAGGCCTTTCTAGGTAACCTGCCACAAGGGCTGAGTCACCTCGCACTCGTCAATGCCGCAATCACAATCGAGGAGCTCACCCGCGACTGAAGAATGGAGTGGGTTGGCGTCCTTGAGTGTCCGTTTGGATCGCAAATACGCTACCGGACAGCGAATACGCCTCTAACTGTGCTTGCGTCAGGTTTTCGCGCGCGCTCGCTACATACAGCGTGGAGAGGTCGGCGCCGCCAAATGCAACAGAGGTGAGGTTCGGTGCCGGTATATCGATGGCGGAGAGCTCGGTGCCATTCGAGTTGTAGCGCACGACCTTGCCGCCTCCGTACAGCGCGCCCCAGAAGTTACCGTCCGTATCGATCGTGAGGCCGTCGTGCGGTGCGCCGCGGGTGAACACATTCACATCCGTGATGTCGCCGTTCGCGCTGTACGCGCCCGTGTAGATCGTGCCGACACTCGTGTCTGTAAAGAAGATGCGACGATCGTCCAGGGACCATTCCAGCCCGTTCGCGACACCGATACCGCCCCGAAGCAGACGCACGTCCCCATCGCCGGAAACCGAGTAGAACGCGCCGACCGGATCGTCATTGATAAGGTTCATCGACCCAGTGATCCACCGGCCCGCTGGATCAACCTTTCCTTCATTGAGCCGGAGGCCAAGGCGACTGTGATGGATCTCTGCGACTGTTCGGATCAAATGACCCGAGGAATCCGTCACGACGACTCGATCTTCGAGCGACACGATGAAACCCGGGCATCCTCCTATTTCTGCAACGGAAAATGAGGCCACAGGCGGAGGCAGCGTGATCGTGTCATCAGCCGAGCCGTCGGCGGGCATGCACGGCGGACTTCGGTGGATGAGCCCCGCGGTGATGTCGCACCAGAGCATTGCGGGATGGTCCCCACGAGCATCCCAGATGAGGCTTTCCCCCAAGATCGCGCCGGTGCTCCTGAATACCTCCGGGTCTCCAACGGCATTGCGCACTTCTCCACCACAGCATTGTTGAGCGGCGATGTCAAGAAATAGAAAATTGTTGGGTGCGCGGCGTACGGTGAAATCATGGATCTTGGTATTAAGGGAAAAACAGCGCTCGTATCCGGCGGCGATTCGGGGATCGGCTGGCACACCGCTCGCCAGCTACTGGCCGAAGGCGTCACGGTAGTCATCACCGATCAGTACCAGGACAAACTGGATGCGGCGGCCGAGCAGCTGAACGCGAAACCGAATCAGCTGTACGCATTCACTGCCGATATCACCAGTGTCGACTCGATCACGACCCTTCGAGACAGGGTGCTTGACGCGGTCGGCGACATCGATATCTCGGTGCAGTCAGCAGGTATTACCGGCGCGCAAGGCCTCTTCCATGAGCTGACGGACGAGGGCTGGATGGAAACGCTCCTCGTCGATCTGATGGGCCCGGTGCGGCTCGTCAGCGCCTTCCTGCCGTCGCTTCGCAAAGACGACTGGGGCCGGCTCGTGTTTGTGGCGTCAGAGGACGGGGTGCAACCATACGACGACGAGCTGCCGTACTGCTCGGCGAAAGCCGGCGTCCTCGCGCTTGCCAAAGGCTTGTCTCGCAGCTACGCCTTGGAAGGGTTGCTGGTCAACTGTGTGTCACCGGCGTTCATCCATACCCCGATGACGGACGCGATGATGAAGAAACGGGCACACAAGCTTGGTATTTCGATTCCGGATGCGATCACCACATTCCTCGATGAAAAGCGCCCATCTATAGAGCTAAAGCGCCGCGGCACACCGGACGAAGTGGCCAGCGTGGTCGCGTTCCTTTGCTCGGATCTCGCCAGCTTCGTCAACGGAGCGAATTACCGCGTCGACTCCGGCTCTGTAGCCACGATCTAAAGCCCCGCCCCACGAAAGGAACATCATGGCGACCGACCAATACTCCCTCACGGATCCGCGCACACGTTACCCCTCCATTTCTCCGCCTATACAGCAGCAGCCAGAGCCGGGCATCCAAGCGAACATGGACCCGGTGCCAGACCTCGGAGAGACAAGTTACCGCGGCTCCGGGCGACTTACCGGACGCAAAGCCCTCATCACTGGTGGAGACTCCGGAATCGGCGGTGCAGTCGCCATCGCATTCGCCCGGGAGGGCGCCGATGTTGCGATCTCCTATCTGCCGGAAGAGGAAGAGGATGCTCGCCACATCGTCGGCCTGATCAAAGAGGCCGGCCGTACTGCTGTCGCATTCCCTGGCGACCTAAAAGACAAAAATTACTGCCGGGAACTGGTCGAAGCCGCCGTCACCGGGCTGGGTGGCCTGGACATCGTCGTGAGCAACGCCGGAAACAGGTGTTCGTCGAAAAACTGGAAGACATCAGTGACGAGCAATTCGAGGACACCATGCACACGAATGTGTTCGCGATGTTCTGGATCGTTAAGGCAGCCGTACCGCATATGAAGCCCGGCTCGACCATCATCGCCACGGCATCCTTGGAGGCCTACCACCAGCTACCGTTTCTTCTCGACTATGCGACCACGAAAGGCGCCATCAACAACTTTTCAAAGGCGCTCGCGCAGCAACTCGCGCCTCGCGGCATCCGCGTCAACGCAGTGGCTCCCGGCCCCACCTGGACGGCGTTACAAGTGACGCAGGGATATCCGCCCGAGAAACTGCCCGAGTACGGCAAGGACAACCCGCTCGGCCGCTCCGGACAACCAGCCGAACTCGCGCCCGTCTATGTATTCCTCGCCTCCGGAGAATCCAGTTTCGTCATCGGAGAAACACTCAACGTCAACGGAGGAATGCCGACACCTGAGAAAGTATCGGGCGCAGCGGTTCAATCGGGGATAGATCAGCTAATCAGCCGCGTATCTACGTCAGCTTCGGCTCTCGAAAACGAGACCCACGACTGATGAGCGTTCAGATCCTGCGAGGAACACCCTGGTACTAAAGGTCAGGTGCAGGTTTTCCACAGATCCGATGTTCTGGCAACGGCAGCTTTTCAGAGAGGTTCGACTGGGATCGTGCATAACGTTCCCCAGCGTCCGACGGCGGTCTTAGGGGGTGGAAGCAACGCGGGTTATTTCTTTCTTCGAGGTTAGCGTGCTGAGCAGGTCGGCTGGGGTGCTCTGGTTGAGGGTTTTGCGGGGCCGTTCGTTGAGTTCGGTGGCGATTTCGAGGAGGCGTTGGGCGCTGTGCGCGTTCAAATCGGTGCCTTTGGGGAAGTACTGGCGCAGCGGATCGTTGGTGTTCTCGTTCGTGCCGCGTTGCCAGGGCGAGTGCGGATCGCAGAAGAAGATGGGAACGCCCGTCGCTTTCGTGATCTCAACGTGCGGCGCCAGTTCGGTTCTCTGGTCCCAGGTCAATGACCGCTGCAGCATCAGGGGCATGAGGTTGAGGGCGCCGATGAGCGCATCATGGAGCGCGGTGGCGCTATGGCCGTTGGGCAGGTGGACTAAGACGACGAATCGGGTCGTGCGTTTAATGAGGGTCGCGGTCGCGGATCCTGACGCCGAGCCAACGATGAGATTGCCCTCCCAATGCCCGGGAATCACTCGGTCGTTGGCTTCGGCGGGCTGTTCACTCAACAGCTGTTAACGCCGACTGAAAATAGGGCCAGTATCGCGGCGGTTTCAAGTGGTCGTCGCAACAATGCGGGTGGTCAAGTATTGATTAGTAGATCACGAAACCGCTCCGCAGGAGTATCCCAGCCGCGGGTTTTGCGCGGCCGCGCGTTGAGCTCTTGGGCAACCTGCTCGAGGTCTGCCAGCCCATAGGCCGAGAGGTCGGTGCTTTTCGGGAAGTACTGCCGTAGGAGCCCGTTGGTGTTCTCGTTCGAGCCACGCTGCCAGGGGCTGGCGGGGTCGCAGAAATACACCGGCATAGCCGTGGCCGTCGTGAAGGATTTATGGGTGGCCATTTCTGAGCCTTGGTCCCAGGTCAGCGACCCCCGCAAGTGCGCCGGGAGGGTCTTGATCGTGGCCACAAGGCCGTCGTGGACGGCTTCGGCACTGTGGTTCTCGGGCAGGTGCACGAGCATCACGTAGCGAGTGGTGCGTTCAACCAACGTCGCGATCGCGGACTGATTCAATGCCCCCGTGATGAGATCGCCCTCCCAATGCCCCGATACGGCGCGGTCCTCGATCTCGGGAGGGCGGTTGGAGATCATGACCATCGGATCTGAGAACCTGTTTCGCCGGGCTTGACCGGTGTTGTGGGATTTACGTCGTGCCCGCCCGGTGCGCAGCGCCGCCTGCACCTCCTTCTTTAGCCCACCTCGAGCCTGCACGTAGAGCGCCTGGTAGATCGTCTCCGGTGACACGCGCATCTCCTCATCGGTTGGATGTTCCTTGACCAAAGCGTGGCAGATCTGCTCCGGTGACCAGTGAATGCGCAGTTTCTCCATCACGAAGTCGCGCAGCGGCTCCCGGTACTTCAGCTTCGAGCCTTTGGGGCGGGGCCGCCGGCCGGCGGCGGTGCGATGTGCAGCGTAGGGCTCGTAGGTGCCCGGGTTCGAGCAGTTCCGGCGCAGTTCCCGGCTGATCGTCGATGGTGATCGCTGGAGGGCTCGGGCGATGAATCTGATCGATGCCCCCGTGGCCTTGAGATCGCGTATGTGTTCTCTCTCGGTCAGCGACAGGTAGCGCGGATCGAGCTGTTGGTCGATGGCCGCCAGGCGCGTGTGCCGGCTGTTGAGTGTGGTCACATCCTTGTTGTAACCCATGATGCGGCCATCTTGGTCGAGGCGGAGCCCATTAGACCTGCGCATCCCGTTGTCCCAGTCAATGGCGGTTCGAATGTGCACGCCGACGTGCCGTGCGGCGTCATTACGGGACATTCCTGAGGCGCGGAGCCGGTCAAACTCAGCACGTCGTTGAAGCCCACGTCGCCGAGGGTTGACGCCAGCCTCAACCATCCATCGATAACCCACCAACGGGTGCAAGCCCAGCTCTCGGGCAGCTTCCCCAACGCTCTCGAGACGGTCGAAAGCGGCCAAGAACAAAGCCTTCTCCGCTGCTCGATACGGATGCTTCAGTGGCGGATCAATTGGTGTCGTAGTCATGGTCGTTGCAACTCCGGGAAGTAGTGAGTGTTGCAACGATCACTAGAACCCAAGTGGCGTTTATGGCCCTATTTTCAGTCGGCGTTAACACTGGTAAAGCAAACAGGCACATCCCGTGGGATATAGGACGTTGGGTCTCTCTCTCTCTCTCTCTCTCTCTCTCTCTCTCTCTCTCTCTCTCTCTCTCTCTCTCTCTCTCTCTCTCTCTCTCTCTCTCTCTCTCTCTCTCTCTCTCTCTCTCTCTCTCTCTCTCTCTCTCTCTCTCTCTCTCTCTCTCTCTCTCTCTCTCTCTCTCTCTCTCTCTCTCTCTCTCTCTCTCTCTCTCTCTCTCTCTCTCTCTCTCTCTCTCTCTCTCTCTCTCTCTCTCTCTCTCTCTCTCTCTCTCTCTCTCTCTCTCTCTCTCTCTCTCTCTCTCTCTCTCTCTCTCTCTCTCTCTCTCTCTCTCTCTCTCTCTCTCTCTCTCTCTCTCTCTCTCTCTCTCTCTCTCTCTCTCTCTCTCTCTCTCTCTCTCTCTCTCTCTCTCTCTCTCTCTCTCTCTCTCTCTCTCTCTCTCTCTCTCTCTCTCTCTCTCTCTCTCTCTCTCTCTCTCTCTCTCTCTCTCTCTCTCTCTCTCTCTCTCTCTCTCTCTCTCTCTCTCTCTCTCTCTCTCTCTCTCTCTCTCTCTCTCTCTCTCTCTCTCTCTCTCTCTCTCTCTCTCTCTCTCTCTCTCTCTCTCTCTCTCTCTCTCTCTCTCTCTCTCTCTCTCTCTCATCTCGCAGACTTAGTTCGACGCGTCGCCTAGAGATCACAGCAGGCCGCCAAAGAGCACCACACGTAACTCGTCTGTACTGCTCGTTCGAGCCATCGACGGCTCTGCCCGGCTCCGTAGAAGACACCCTCTGTGGGCGCCGAAGGCGGCATATGCTCGCGGGGTCCCGCTCTGCGTGGTGCGACCGCGCGAGCTGGGGTCGTGTACCTCGGCCCAGGTCAGTGAATTGGGAGCCACTGTTCGCTGACGCGGCCCTATTGACAACGCACCGGGGGAGCGGGTTCAGTATGATGGCTCGGTGTCACCATACGGAGGCAGTTTGATGTCCGTTTAGTCCACATTTACATCGACATCTCCGGGATCATCCAGTTCCTGCGGCGACGTTGACGTGGTCCGCGGCGTCCGCATCGATCGGTGGTGAAAAGGATTGAGTCTGCTTGGCTTCTGTCCCGGCTTCGCTTACAGGGCGATAGCTTATGTCTTTGTGTTTTTGATCGCCATCTTTGGATATTTGTTTATTTTTTTGAGAAGTTATTCGGTTTGAGGCTGGCGATGCGGTGCGCATGACCTTGAACGGTGTCTTCGCTGATGTGCATTCCGATAGCAGTAAAGCGCTGACGTAGAGCGCTTAAAACGTGCGCTTCGTCATGACCCGCCAGGTCAGATTCCTCCTGCACCAGGATCCCTGCCGCCTTGGCGTCATCCGGTTGGGAGTGTTGGTTTTGAATCGGTTGGTCTTGGGTACCGCTGTCGTCGGTCATTATTACCTTCTCTTCATCGGATATGTCACGAGCCTTGGGTTTGAGTCCGTCAACGACTAAGCGGTCTAGCCATGGACGTTCATCAGCGTGTGAAAGAGCCACGGTAATCCTCGAAGTTACAGCTGATCAGTGCGATGGGTCCTCTTCTACGGCGATGATAGGGATTGAGAAATCGATCGTGAGCTCAGAAAGACCGCCGATGATGACGCCGATATCCCTCAGCTACCCTGGCGTTCGCCAGACGGGCACGAACGCGATCACTACAGCTCCATTCTCCACCTCAAACTGGTATAAAGATACCGCCTGGAAGCCGAACGTTGATCGGGACCATAGGGGGCAAGGGCCCAGCAACGACTGGTCTTTGCTGGATTGTCCCTCTGCTGTTGGTATGCGCATTGTGCTGTGATTTACGAGCCCTCGACCGGATACCGGTCCCCGGGGCTTAGCCTCGATCCACCGGTCCGCCTTGAGTGAGCGGCGTCGCTGAAATCTGAGTGGGAGTTTGGTTGCGGGCGTGGCGAGGGTGCCGGCCTTGCTGCCGGTGATGTTCCGTGGTCCTTGGGCGCCGAGTGGCTGCTGGTCAGGTGGTGGCGGTTTGCGGCGGGCCGCAGGCCGCCGCAAATGCGGCTGTCCACCCGGTTTCCCATGGCCAGTTTGCTGGAAGGTGCAGGGTGATCTTTCGGGCCGAAGTGGAGATGCGGGCCGGGATGTTGATGAGTTTGCGGCGGATGGTGCCGCTGCGCGCTTTGCCCAGATCTGCGCCGGCTACTGAACCAACGGCGCGGGAGAGGTTGAACGCGATCGTGGCCAGCACGAGCCAGGCCGCGTTGGCCGTGAAGACACCGGAGGGCAGATGGGCCAACGCGCTGTCCTTGAGGTCGGCATTGATCTGCTCGATGATCGCATGCTGGCGATGGGTTTGATCGGCCGTGACGGTGTCCAGCGTGCTGGTCGTGAAGAACGCGTGAAAGCGGTGCGTGTCGAAGAGGGTCGGTTGTCCTTCGCTCGCTTTCTGGTTCAATTCGGGGATCCGTCGCACGACCAAACGGCCTTCGATGCGTTCGGATTTCTTGCGTGAACTGAACGCGGTGAAGGTGACTTCGGCGACCTCGGCGGACGAAATCCAGGCGCCGCTTTCCTCATCTCGGATCGCGTCGGTGTAGTTGATCGTGGTCCACTGGTCGGTGCCGATCGTGGCGATGGCGCGTTTGACGGCGGGGTCCATCCGGGCAGTGACGGACACTTTCGCCCCGGCGCGGTGCGCGGCGGCGACGACAGCGTGTCCATAGAACGCGCTATCAGCGCGCAGCAGCATGATGCCGGTCGCCGTTGTGCTGCGGAGGCGTTTCACTGTGGCGAGGACGTCGCCGACGAACTTGCCCGCGCCGCGGGGAGAACCCGTTGATCCTTTGCGCAGCCGGGACCCGATGATGATCGGCGCCGCCTTCGGCGTGGAGACGATACCGATCAAGGCGTTCAGCCCGCGGACTCCGGAGTAACCGTAGTCGGAGCCTTGCTTCTGGTAGCCGTGGACTTCTTTGATGGTGTCGTCGATATCGACCAGGGCATAGTCGTCGATTCCCGCGACGATTGGCGTGTGGGCGGCGACGTTGACCAGCCACCGCCAGGCGACGGCGTCGAGCTGACGGACGTGACCAAACGTGAACGCTCGGAGGAACGATCCCAGCGTCGACGGGGCGTAGGTTCCGACGAAGAGTTTCTTCATGCCGCCGTGCCTCAGCAGCGCCATGTCGTCAATCGAGTCGGCACCGGCGAGCATTCCCGCGACCAACGCGGTGACTTTCAACCCGGCGTTCGCTCCGAAGTATCCGGGCAGGGTCAGCCGTGCGTCGGCGAGCTCCCCAAGACCGGTTTTCACCGCCAACGCCAGTGCAGGGACGAGGCCTGCGGCCGACACGAGATTTGTGTCGTCGAAGGTGGCTGACAAGCGGTTGGAAGTATGGAAAAGTTGCATCTACGAGGTGCCTCTCGGAGCGGTCGAATTGAACCCTAAGTAAGTTCTATTTTTCCTGATCCGACAGGCACTCTCGGTTTAACGCGCCGCTACAACCTCAACTCGACCGGTGGATCGAGGCTTAGTCGCACGCGCCTAGATTGTAGCGTCGGATCGTTTCAAGGGGTTGGTTGTCCTCCTCACCTCTCCAACACAAGGACGTACTCATGATTACGTACATCATGCCCTCAGCTGGGCGACAGTCTTACCCTTCGCGATCTCAGCGATCCCGCTCAAGGCACTCACGCTATGCAAACCATCTTGGCGGACGTGATTGCTGATCTCGCCGCCACTTGGCAGGTTTCATTCGCGGCGCTGCGGCATAGCCTGCTCGTGCCAAATACACGATGGGAATGACTGGCCCTGACCCCATCGAGTGGACACCTCACAAGAGAGAATGTTCACTATGGCAAGATCACGTCGGGACTTCACCCCTGACTACAAAGACGAGGTCGTGAAGCTGGTCATCACCACCGGCAGAGCGGTCGCGACCGTCGCCCGCGAGCTCGGTGTCAACGAGGCCACACTGGGCCGGTGGGTGAGCGCATTAAAGGCTCGCAACGAGACCGGGCAGACCGAGGTGACGGGGTCTGAACGGGCCGAGCTGCTGCGGCTACGCAAAGAAAACGCGGACCTGAAGATGGACAGGGCGTTCTTGAATTATTCTGATGTTCGGATTATGCCGATGTTTGCCTGAAAGTCCTGATCAGGGGGGTGCGATGGCAGTAAACCTCGGCATAATCCAGCTGGCCATTTGATACTTGTCCTCATCTATGAGGAAGGACAAGGATCATGAGCGATCCTGAATATGTGCTCGTCGAGGGCCCGTTGGTGGTTCTGGTGCCGGGATTTCGAGACAGGCTGAATGCCGCTGGGTATTTTCCGGGGAGTGCGGCGCAGCAGCTGCAACTTATTGCGTGCCTCTCGCGCTGGATGGTGGGCCGAAATCTCGCCGTCGAGGGCTTGACGACGATTGTCGTCGAGGAGTTCTTCCGAGAGCGACGATCGACCCACAAGAATTACAGAACGCCACGATCGTCGTCCGCCTTTCTCCTCTTTTTCAAAGGAGCTGGCTTCTCCTACGGCTCCGGTGCTGAGGCGACGGCGCTCGCTTGGGATCGCACTTTGGGCCTCTTCGGCTCGTATCTGGCCGATGAACGCGGGCTCCGGCCCACGACGGTGGATAACTATCTGAATCAGGCCAGACCATTTCTACAGTGGCATTTCGATCGGACAAACGATGATTTGAGTTCCCTGACGATCCACGAGATCACCGGCTTCCTGCTCAATCGAGGCGCGACACAGTCGCGGGGTTCGATTCGGGTAGCGGTGACGGCGTTACGGGCATTGTCGAAGTGGCTGTTCCTGAACGGAATCCTGCCAGAGTCCTTGGCCGAGGGGATTGGGCCGGCTACCTATTCGGCTTTCGGCTCGCTGCCCAAAGCCGTCACCCGGGAGATCGTTCAGTCGTTGGTCGCCCAGTCCGCGATAGGCCCGGTGACCCCGTATCGTGACCGGGCGATTGTTTTGGTGCTGTCTCGGCTCGCCCTGCGGTGCCGGGAAGTTGCCGAACTGCAGCTCGATGATTTGCGCTGGCGGACGGGAACAATCGTCGTTCATGGGAAAGGGGCGGCGCTTGATGAGATGCCCGTGCCCGTCGATGTCGGATCCGCGATCGTGGATTATCTGGAACGTGAACGCCCAGCATCTGCGCACCGCCACGTCTTTCTGCAGGCCCGGGCTCCTCACGCCCCATTGGGGCGTTCCGCCGTCGGCTCCATCATCAACCGGTTGAGCGCCCGCACCGGGAACGGCGTGCCGGTGGGTGCCCACCAGCTGCGCCACAGTGCCGCGACCGGGGTGCTCGCAGCCGGAGGCACCCTGACGGAAGCCGCCCAGTTGCTGCGTCACGTCAACCCGGCGACGACGGTCATCTACGCTCGCGTTGACCTGCAAGCCCTCGCCGGGGTCGCCCGAGACTGGCCCGTTGCAACCGCATCGGTTGCAACGGCGCCGACAGGGAAGGCGCCGATCACATGACTGTCGTGCTGCTGCAGTATCAAGAGGACTACCTGCGGCTTCGCCGTCTCCTCGGCGCAACATTGAAAAGTCACGAGCCGTTGATCAGCCAATTCCTGGCCTGGCTCGACGAGACCGGCGGCGAGAGCCTGACCGTTGAATCGGCCGTTCGGTGGGCGGTTCTACCTGTTGATGCTGCAGCAAGGTGGCGGGCATTTCGGTTGAGCGTCATCCGGGGTTTCGCTGGCTACGTCCATGCGCAGGACCCGGCTCTGGCACAGATCATCCCGATGGGCCTCGTCCCATCGAAGGTCGTGCACGCCATTCCCTATCTCTATGCCCCCGACCAGACCTTGGCATTGATGACCGCCGCGTTGACGCTGTCTCCTCAGCTTCGCGGCTTGACGCTCCAAACGGTGATCGGGCTGATGGCGACTACTGGCATGCGCGTCGGGGAGATCGTGGCCTTGGACCTCAACGACATCGATCTGATGAACGCGCTTATTACGGTCACGGGAAAATACGGAAAGACACGACTCCTGCCAATCCTGCCCAGTACGGTCACGGCGCTACGGGAATACCTCCGGCACAGTCGCGAACTAGTCGTGGCCCGCGATGGCGCCCCATTCTTTCTCACCTTCATCGGGACCCGGCCCGCAACCCAGAGCATCCAGAAAGCCTTCCGGTCGGTGGCGACTTCATTGAACCTGGTAGCCCAGCCAGGAATCCCCGCGCCTCGCCTACACGATTTTCGTCACACCTTCGCGACGACGACATTGCTGCAGGCGTATCGGCAAGGGATCGACGTTGACGCCCAGGTCGCAGTCTTGGCGACCTACCTCGGCCACGTCAGCCCGGCCAGCACCTATTGGTACTTGAGTGCCAGCCCCGAACTACTCACTGTGGTCTCAGAACGAGTCGAGGCCGCACAACTTTCAAAAGAGATGAACTCATGACTCTCCTCGCCCCCACCCTGCAATCATTCTTCACCACGTATTTGACCGGCCAGAAATCGGCCAGCAGGCACACCATCGCCGCCTACCGGGACACCTGGCGACTCCTGCTGACCTACCTCAACGCCCAGGAGAATCGACAGCCGGTCGGCATCGATTTCGCCGATTTGAGTGCTGAGACAATCACCGCTTTTCTCGCCCATCTGGAAACCGACCGTCACAACAGCGTCCCGACCAGAAATGCCCGATTGGCCGCCATCCACGCCCTCTTCCACTACGCCGCCTTCCTCCATCCAGAGCACGCAGACCTGGTCGCGCGCGTGCTGGCCATTGCACCCAAGAACACCGCCCGCCCCCTGATCAATTACCTCTCTGACTCAGAAGTCGACGTGCTGCTCCGCACCCCACCTTCAAGCCGGTGGGTCGGCCGCCGCGACCGGCTGATCATGCTGACTCTGATCACGACGGGGTTGCGCGTCTCCGAACTCACATCCCTAACCTGGGCCGACCTGCAGCTTTCCCGTCCGGCGCACACGGTCTGCCACGGGAAAGGGCGTAAAGACCGCGTCACTCCGCTGAACCCAGACACCTGCCGAGATCTGCTGGCCTGGGGACGAGAAAACCGAAATCCTGACCCCTCACAACCCGTCTTCACTGCGCAAGGCACCCGACGGCCGACGGCCGACGGCCGATGACCGTCGACGCCGTTGAGCAGCGACTCCGCATTCACGCAACAGCGGCTGCGCTAACCTGCCCCACCCTGGTCGACAAGACCATCACGCCACACGTTCTTCGGCACACCACCGCGATGCGTATGCTCGCGGCCGGCATCGACGTCGCCAGCATCTCGCTCTGGCTCGGCCACGAATCCATCGACTCAACCAGCGCCTACCTACACGCCGACCTCAGCATCAAACAGCGAGCCCTGGACCGCACCGCACCACCCGAGACAGTGCCCGGCCGTTACATTCCACCCGATGCGATCCTAGAATTCTTCGAAAACCTGTGATGGATTATGCCGAACTTCATGACCGTCGCACGTCATTGATCAGGGCCTTCAGGCAAACATCGGCATAATCCGAACATCAGAATAATTTAGATTATGCCGATATCGGCATAACTTGAAAAAAGCGTCCATCTTCTTCGCCCAGGAAGCGTCGGATACGAACGGCAAGCGTTCGAACTGATGCTGGCGGAGAAGACCAACTTCACCATCACCCGCATGGTCCGTCTCCTCGAGGTTTCCCGGTCGGGCTACTACGCCTGGGTTGGCCGGCCGCCGTCGCCGGCGTCGCTTCGGCGGGTGCCTATCGAGCAGAAGGTCACCTTCTTCCACGGTGATTCCGACGAGGTCTATGGGCCCCGCGGATCTTGGCTGATCTCCGCGCGGAGATCATCTCTCGCAAGACCGTCGCCGTGACCATGCGACGACTGGGTTTGACGGGCATTTGTCCGAAGAAATGGAAGACGACCACGATCATCGATCACGCTGACGCTTACCCGGTCGACGCGGTGAAACGGAAGTGGGATACCGGGGCGCTGAACCAGGTCTGGGTGGGCGATACCACCTACCTGAGGACCTGGGAGGGGTGGGTGTATTTGGCGACCGTCATCGACGCCCACAGCCGCCGCGTCATTGGGTGGGCCATCGCCGACCACATGCGCACCGACCTCATCCAGGACGCCCTCACGATGGCCATGGTGCTGCGCGGAGACCGACCGGCGACGGTGATCTTTCACTCGGACCATGGTACCCAGTGCGCGTCGGAGCAGATCACTCTCTTCGCCGCCAAGCACGGGATCACCCGGTCGATGGGATACACCGGGATCTGCTGGGACAATGCCATGGCCGAGAGTTTCTTCGCGTCCTTGAAAACAGAGTTTTACTACCGTCGTATCTGGCCCACCCGGGCGCGCGCGATCCGCGACGTCGCGGCGTAGATCGAAGACCGCTACAACCGCCGCCGGCGGCACTCCTCGATCGGGCATGTCACTCCGGTGGACTTCGAGATACAATACTCGTCCCAGGCCGCAGAGATCCAACTCGCCGCTTAACCCGTGTCCACTCTCCGGGGTCAAGGCCACTTCATGGTCTGAAGACCCCCGACTGGGAGGTGTCCAACCTGCTACACAGCAGCCGCCAAATCGGTGATGAGGTGGTGCTGAGTGCTCCGTTCGGCGATGTGGTCCTGGAGTTCACCGGCCGACCGGTGGTTCTCGCCAGCGCTGGAATCGGCGTCACGCCCATGGCGGGCATGCTCTCCCACCTTGTGAAGACCGGTAGCCAACGAAAGGTGGCTTTTCTCCCGCCGACAACTCAGCAAACACCTTTGTCTTGCGGAACCAAATCAGGGAAGACTTGGCAAAAATGCCCGACGCATCCCTGATCACCTGGTATGTGGAACCCACGAAATCCACGCAGACTATCGACGGCGAACTCGCCGGATTCATAGACGTCAGCACCATCGAACTGACCACGGACGCCGAATACTACCTGTGCGGGCCGCTGGTCTTCATGCAATCCGTCCGCAGCGCGCTAATCGCCCGCGGCATACCCGCAAAAGACATCCAATACGAAGTCTTCGGCCCTGACCTGTGGCTAGCCGACTTCTAATCGTAAGTTGTTTCAACCTGTCGGTTAGTGCGTGGGATGTCAGATGGATTGCCGATAGCCGAAGAACTCATGGTCGTTGTCGTACCCACCCAGACCACCGCCGACCTCGGAGAAGTCTTCGACGAATTCGATGCCCTTAATCCACTTGACCAGCTTGAAACCGAGCTGCACCTCGTTGCGCAACCGCAGCGGAGCACCGTGACCGAACGACAGCGTTTCATCATTCATGTCATAGGCCAGCATGGTCAGTTTGTAACTCATCTGCTCGATCGGTTGAGCGTCGTAGTAAATCCCACCATCAGGACCGACCGCAAAGGAGTAAAAAATCACCCACTTCGCTTCCGGCTTCGGCTTCGCGATGTCAAGAATGGTCTGCATTGAGACGCCGCCCCACTTCGCGACACCCGACCAGCCCTGAATGCAAAAGTGCTGCGTGATTTGCTCGTGGTGTGACAGCGCCCGTAATTGCTCAAGGTCCAACTCCACCGGATTATCAACGAGCCCACCGATTTGCAGCTTGTAATCCGTGAAGGTGCCAGCTTGGAGCTTCTTGTACTCCTCCGATTCCGGGTATTTACCGTTATGCCAGAAATAGGGAGAGATATCTTTCTCCGTGTACTGACCCGGCTTCGAATCGATGTGCTCGAACAACCGCTGCGCGGGACCGATCAGCGCATACCCCACCTTCTGCACCACACGCGGATGCCGGTACGTGAACGGTGTCGCCGCCACCCAGCCGATGATGATGACCACCATCGAGGCGGCGAAGATCAAAAACCCGACCCAGGAGCTGTCGTCCCGTGACGCGTACATGTGGTTGAGGTTGCGGAGGGCGTCGGTGGTCAGCACGAGGGTCACGTGGATGATGATGAACATGGCGAACCAGACGAGCACCAAGAAATGGAGTGATCGTGCGACCTGGATACTGAAGACCGAACTGATGGTCCGGAATTTGGTCGACAACGCCGGTGACATCCCGAGCCCGGTGATGAGAGCGGCCGGAGCGACGATGAACACGGTGATGAAGTAGGCGATCAGTTGCAGACCGTTGTAGTTGACCCAGCCGTTTTCCGTCGGCCAATCTAGCGACAGATATTGGATTGCGACCGAAATGGAATGCGGGATGACGTCCCAACTCATGGGGACCAAGCGCATCCACTGGCCGGTGACGAAGATCAGAACGTAGAACACGATTCCGTTGAGTAACCACAACGTGTCAACGCCGAGGTGCCACCAGCGGGCGAGCCCGATGGAGTGACGACGCCCTGGCAAGCCGACGCCGTCCGGCAAGGTGATCGATTCCTGCTTCGACGTATACAGCGGATCACTCGGCACCGGCTTCTGCATACGCAACCAGTCTTTACCCGGTGTGGAGTGTCTGGACCAGTACAAACGCGGGTGATCGGCGATGATTGTGACGCCGGAACGGATGATGAAGATCATCAGAAAAGCATTCAGGAAGTGCTGCCAGCCCAGCCATGCAGGGAAACCCACCGGTGCGTTCTCCGGAAGCTCAGACTCGCCAGGATACTGCTGAATGAAATCCTGCACGGCAGGGAGCTCGCGTATCCCCTTCGCTACCGCGATGCCGATGACCAAGAGCACCAAGCCGATCGGAATCAACCACAACAGGTTGAACCACTTGCTCTTACCAATTCGCACCCGCGGAGCGACACCGTACTGGGCTGGGAGACCGCCTGCCCAGTGTTCGTCGACCGCGGTGTAGTGCGTGCTGTCAAGCTCCGAACGGAAGCTTCGCATCCCCCCCGGCCCACGATCGGGGGCGGGAACATTCTGCTCTTCCAGTCCGGGCGTCATGTCGTGAGCTTAGCAACCGCTAAACTGCCAGCACCAGATTGACGGGATCTGCCCGCACGTCGATGATTGTCCCCGACATGGACATGGACGTGGACATGGACACGGAAGCGGCCAAACTCTGCCGATATCCGGCTACATGGGAGTCGATCACCGTCGAAGCTAGTTTTATACCGAAGCTAAATAAGACTGACCGGCCTCCACCACCCCTGCGAACCGAGATCGATCCCACATGTTGCGGAAGGGGCCGCACTCACGGGTGCGCCCCCTTCGCTCTGCTGAACTAACGTCCATCCACGACCGGGTGGAATGGCTTCATCCCGGCCTGAACTGACTTACTGTCGACGCCAAGCGTCTCCGGTCTCTTCCTCATAGCCTGCAAAGGCTTTTTCCAGCCCAGTGAGGACCTCGGCCGTTGTCAAGGCCAGACCGACATCGTGACGATCACGCCAAAGAACGCGCAGCGGCATCATGACGGTGAGCTCGAGGTTGCGCAGCACCGAGCTGTTACTCACCCCAGTACATCAGGTAAGGGAATCCATAGACGAATTCCTGGGCAACTCCACGATCTTAAATGTCTCTGATACCTTGCCGAGCGCTTCGAGCGTTGCGTCAGCTCAAGTGCTCGAATTTCGGTGTGCAACGACCCGACCATCACGAGCCGTAAGTTGGTCTTCCAGCAGCGTCAGGTCTGCACATCTCCGCGCCACCCACCATCGTCAGCTCGCTTCGCCTCGAGGCACTCCCTAGCATCCGGGTGGACAAACGATGATTGCGCGGTCACGGCCAGGTCAGTTGAGAGTGTGCCCGGCGGGGTTTCGTATATCGGGATCAGAGCGTGTGTTGAAGGAGATGTCCCATGCGATCACGTTTGGTGCGTAGATATGCGGAGTTAGCCGGATGGGCACCTGCTGTAAGCGATACGCGCT